>CAZVSO010000051.1:0-16969 GCA_964629425.1 uncultured Gemmatimonadaceae bacterium | reverse complement strand
GCGAACAGCAGCGCGAGCGCCGCCAGCGGCCGATGGTTGAGCGCGTCGGTGAGGCCGGAGGCCATGAAGGCGAGCATCGAATCGAATACTACGACCGTTGGCCGTTAGCCGTTAGCCGTTAGCTGTTAGCCGTTGGCTGAGACCTCGGAACTCGGATGACGAAACGCTCCTGCACGTCGACGCGTACTCTTCCCGCATGATTCCCGCGCACCCAGGTGGGGCTTGCGATCGGCCTCTACAATTCTGCGCGTGTCCTCCAGGGGCTGCAGATCGGGTTCCTCAACCGGGCCCAGAATAACAAGGCGCCACTCAAGGTGCTGCTGCTGGTGAATCTGCACCTCTAGTTGTCAGTATTCAATCGTCAGTTGTCAGCCAGCTGGCGCACGCTCCCTCAGTTACGACCGGCGTCGCAACGCGCTGAACGGTGCGAGCAGCTCGCTGACCGCGTCGTCGCGGTCGCGTCCGTGCCGGTGACCATCGGGACTAACCACTCTGCACACCGTCTCCCCGGCTCCGAGGAAGAGGCCGTTCTCAGTCTGCTTCGTGTCGTTGCCGAGTAGCAGGCACCGCACGTCCGGTCCGAACGTGGCCTCGAAGAAGGCTCCGAATCCGCCGCTGAGTCGGTTATTTCGCACCAAGATGTTCGAAGCCTGCACGCCGTACGGAAGGACGTCCACGTCGTACAGCCAGAAACCGAGCACCGACTCGATCGTGTTATCCTTGTACTGAACGGAGGAGTTCACGATATCTCCCCCGCTGACCCCGAGCGCCCCTTCCACCGTGTTACGAACGAAGCGAACCCTGAAGCCGTCCACCACGGAGTAGGGCATCGGGTCCGCCACGCCCCGGAACGTGGAGCGCTCCACGGTGAAGGAACCGCTCATGGGGTCGGGGTTCCCCCCAAAGGCGCCCTCCGGGTAGATCCCGTTGATCAGGTTGGTGCCGAACAGGGCGTTCGGCGACTCCTGTGCTTCCACCAGGACATCGCGCACGCGCACATGGCCTGTCCGGCCGAGCACGACGATCGCGTGGGCGAGTTCCCGCAGCTGGAGCCCGAAGATGGACCATCCCGTAGTCGGTTCCTCCCCGACGATCTTGATCGCCAGGTTCGAGACCGTCAGATCGCTTTCCCAGAAGGCGAAGAGGGACGGGAAGGTGTGGTCGGGGCCGGGCCTTTCGCTGAACAGGTCCTGTGCCGTGACGATCAAGTCTGGAACGTTGTAGATCACGGTCTTGTCGGCCCCTGCGCCACGGAATTTCCCCTTGAAGTCGGTCACCGCGATTTGCGCCGTGCGATAGTCCGCCGCCGCGAGTTGCACTGCATCGCCCGCTCGTGCGGCGTCGAAGGCACACTGGATGTTCCGGGTGTCATCGGCCCCGGTTGGCAGCACGGTGATCGTGCCCCTCCGGCGGGACACGTACCTCGCATCACACGACTCGATTCTCGAGGCCGCCCTGTCGGTCTCCAGTCCCGGGCTTGGCCCCGTGACGGGTTCGTGTCGTCCGTCGTCGCAAGCAAGCGGCAGGACAGCCGCGGAGAATAGGATCCACCAAGGTGTCCGTTTCATCGGTACCTCCCACGAAGCTCGAGCGCGTGGCAACCGGACCTGCGTCACACCATTTGGTTAGGCGACGTTCGGGCCCGTTCGGGCTCAGCCCGCCGGAAAACCCCGCTCCCGCCGGACGTCGTTTGCCCCCTCCCCCAAGGTGCCGTACCAGTACGAAGCCCGCTCCCGGTCCGCCGGGAGCGGGCTTCCGGTCTTCGGCCCATCCGCGGACGCAGGCGGCGTCGCCGCGGCTAGCGTAGGACGATCCGGTCCGTACAGCGAAAACGGGCGCCCGTGTTGCCGTCCCAGACACATCTGCCGACGCCGTTGTAGTGGACCGCCCCCCCGCCCGTTCGGGTCAACCGCCCCTGTGCCACGAAACCGAACGCGTTGGAGTTGGCGCTCTCCCGCAGGAACACGAACACGTCGTTGTCCGTGCCCGTGATGGTCCCGAATCCCTCCGCGAGCTTCCGCGCGAACAGATCGCCGCAGTCGCCCGTCCAGGCATCCCATCCATCAAACACCGCAATGTAGACGCCCCGACCCAGGATCAGTTCGTTGATCTGGGCCGCGAGGGGATCGTCGGGGTCATGGAGGATGTCCTGAATATCTACGAGCGTGTAGATCTCCGGCGGGTCCACGCAGCCGAACTGCCGGTTCCACGCGGCCTGCAAGGAGAACTGGCCGGTGGCCGGATCGATCAGCAGAAACGCCGCGGTGTGCTCGGTGCGCAGGATGCGCGGATTCCCGTTGTCGGGATTCCAGGCGACGCGGTAGGCCGGTCCGCCGGGCGCGGGGCTCGCGACCCGGGCGGGGGCATCGGCGCAGGCGGCGGTCACAGCGCCGAGAACGCCAACGAAGAGGTGACGCATCATCTCCAGGGGTCGCATGGGCTCCTCCGGGAATGGGGTTCGAATGTGACGGGGACGTCGCCCCGTCCATAGGGTTAGGCGACGTTCGCGCCCCCTCGGGCTCAGGGCCCGGCCAACACCCGACCGGCCGAGCGTTGCCCTTCCACGAAGGGGCCTGTAGCTTCGCGCACCAGGCCGCCGGGGTCGGGGGCTCACCCACTCATCCGCGAGCGCCATGGCCGACGCAGGACCGAATGTTTCCGCGCTGCTCCGCGAGCTGTCCCAGGGCCGGCCCGACGCTCTCGACCGCCTCATCCCGCTGGTGTACGAGGAGTTACGGCGGATCGCCCATGGGCAGCTCCGGGGCGAGCGGTCCGGCCACACGCTCAGCACGACCGCGCTGGTTCACGAGACGTACCTCCGGCTGGTCAACATCAATCAGGTCGAGTGGCGGGACCGCGCCCATTTCTTCGCCGTGGCCGCTCGCGTGATGCGGCGCATCCTGGTCGACTACGCGCGCGCCCGGGGACGCGACAAACGCGGTGGCGACGCGGTGCAGGTTTCCTTGGACCAGGTCCTGGATGTTTCCGTCGCGCAGAGCGACGACCTCCTCGCGCTGGAGGAGGCGCTCACGCGTCTAGAGGCGCTCAACGAGCGCCAGTGCCGAGTCGTCGAGTGCCGCTGCTTCGCCGGGATGTCGGTCGAGGAGACGGCTGCCGCGCTGGACACGTCGCCGGCAACGGTGAAACGGGACTGGGTGTTGTCACGGGCGTGGCTGAACCGGGAGCTGTCCGATGCCACTCCGCCGCGATCCCCTCGCGAGGGCCCGGCTCCATGACCCCGCAGCAGTGGGGCCGGGTCGATGAGGTGTTCGCCGCCGCGCTGGACTGCCCACCCGAGCAATGGGGCGCGTACCTCGCGGCGGTGGACGATCCGGAGGTGAGCGGCGAGGTGCAAGCGCTGCTGTTGGCGCACGAGGGCAGGGGTCGCCTCGACAGCATCGCCGATCAGCTGCGCGGGCTCCGGCCCGCAGCGGCTGCCGTGCCGCTGGCCGCGCTGCTGGAGCGGTTGCGCGGCGTGCTGCACGACCGCTATCGCGTCGAGCGAGAGCTGGGTCGCGGGGGCATGGCCATCGTCTTGCTCGCCGAGGACCTGAGGCACCGTCGCCACGTCGCGGTGAAGGTGCTCCAGCCGGATCTCTCGCACGGGATCGGTCCCGAGCGATTCCTGCGGGAGATCGCCATCGCCGCCCGACTCGCGCATCCCCACATCCTCCCACTCCACGACTCCGGGGAGGCGGACGGCCTGCTCTACTACGTCATGCCGTACGTCGAAGGCGAGTCGCTGCGGGATCGGTTGCGGAGAGAAGGGCGACTCCCCCTGAAGGACGCCCTGCAGATCACGCGCCAGGTGTCCGACGCCTTGAGCTACGCCCACCGCTGCGGCGTGATCCACCGCGACATCAAGCCGGAGAATATCCTGTTCGAGGCGGGGCACGCTGTGGTCAGCGACTTCGGCATAGCGCTCGCGGTGACGGCGGCGGGCGCAGAGGAGACGGCCGAGAGGGGGGGGATGGTGCTGGGGACGCCGGCCTACATGAGTCCCGAGCAGGCGGCAGGCGAGCCCCTCGACGGGCGGAGCGACATCTTCAGCCTGGGGTGCGTCCTCTACGAGATGGTCGTGGGGGAGGCACCGTTCGCGGGCGCGACGGTGCAGAGCGTGGTGCGCCGGCATGTCGCGAAGGAGCCTCCGGTGCTCACGGCGTTCCGCGCCGGTATTCCGGAGGCGGTCGCGGCCACCTTGAAGCGCGCCCTGGCGAAGGCACCAGCGGACCGCTTCGCGACGGCGATGGAGTTCTGCGACGCCCTCCCGCCATTCGGCGCCGTTGCCGCGCCGGCCCGGCGCCGGGTCGCGTTCGCGAGCGTCGCGCTGATCGTCGTCGCGCTCGCGATCGGAGCGGTGCTGGGGCGACCGCGGGCGGCCGCTCATCCGGCGGCCTCGGTGATCGCGGTACTCCCGCCCGCTCCGGTCACGCCGGACACGGTGCTCGCCCGGCTGGGCCACGACCTGGTCATCACGCTGAGCGCCAACCTGAACGGCGTGGGTGACCTCCGCGCCATCGACCCCCTCACCATGCTGGCCCAGACTCAGGAGAGGTCGGCGGAGTACACGCTGGACGAGGCAGCCGCGCTGAGCCGGCGGCTCGGCGCGAGCGGGGTGATCACCGGCACGCTGACGCGCGACGGGCCCGATGACGTCCGGCTGGATCTCGGCCTGTATACTGCGTCCGGGGCCACGGCGGTGGCCCGCGCGTTCGTCACGGGTCCCCTCGACGACATCAATGCCCTCACGGACTCGGCAACGTGGGCGCTGCTGCGCCAAGTGTGGCGATCGGGAGCGGCACCGACGCCGAGCCTCGCATCAATCACCACACGCTCCATCCCGGCCCTGCGGGCGTTTCTCGAGGGCGAGCGCGCCGTCGTCGAGGACCGGTGGCCGGAGGCGGAGATGGCGTTCGCCGAGGCGGTGGAGGAGGACTCGACATTCTGGATTGCGCACTGGCGCCTTGCGTACGCTCGAGGCTGGCAGGGCGCGGACCTGGACAGTGCGGCCCTGGCGCCGGCGCTGACGCACGCGGCCCAGTTGCCGGAGCCGGAGCGCTTGCTCATGGAAGCCTGGGTAGCTCGCGCAATGGCTCGTGAGCAGGGGCGGCAGATCGTGCAGCGGTACCCGGATTACTGGTTCGGCTGGTTCGAACGGGCCGACGGATTGTTCCACAACGGGCCGTTCTTCGGCCAGCCGATGGCGGAGGCCCGCAGGGCGTTCGAGCGGTCAGTGGAGCTGGCTCCCAGGGTCAAGGCAGCCTGGGACCACCTGTCCCACGTCGCCATGTTCGAGCGTGACCCCGATTTGCTGGAGCAAGCGTTGCGCGTGCTCGCCAAGGATGGCGACAACTCGTGCTGTCTCCTGCGACGCATGAATCTGGACCTGCTGCGCGGCAAACCGTTCGCGGGCCCCCGGGCGGACAGCTGCGTGGCCTTCGCCTTGACGTTGCGCGAGCCGCGCTACCAACAATGGTTGGGCACGGCGCTCGGGGGCCATCCGGCGGCTCAAGTCGAGTTCAGTCGTCGAGTGCTTCGAGCCGGCGCGCCGCCGGAGGCGGCCGATGTGCATCGGCTGGGGCTGGCCGTGGCCTGGGCGACCCGGGGCGCGTGGGACTCGGCGCTGGCCGCAATGGACGCATACGCCGGCCAGTCCCCCGATCCTTCGGCACCGCTCGACCTTTATCGGTTTGCCGTCGTGGGAGCCTGGCTCGGCGGGCTGGAGCCAGCCGAGGCCTTGGCGCAACGTGCAGGCGTGCACGCCAACCGCTTGCCGGCCAACAGCTCACCTCTCCTCCTGTGGCTCGACGGGATCCTCGCCGTCGCGCGGCGCGATACGGTTGCGCTCGGGCTTGCCCGGCGCCAGCTCGGGGCCGCTGACACGAGCGATGCGGGAGCATTCGCTCGCTCCCTCGCCGCGTTCGAGAACGAGTTACGCGGCCGCCCGCGTGCCGCAGCAGAGTCGCTCCACGCCATGGCCTACGATCGCTCAAGCTGGCGCGGCGCCACGTTCAGGGGCGTGAATCGGCTGGCCGCGGCCCGGTGGCTCGCGGCGGCCGGGGACCTGGACCGTGCCGGCCCCCTGCTGTTATGGCCTCAGGCAGCGGTCTTCGCTCCCCAATACTGGTTTGAAGCAAACTTGCTCAGCGGCGTGACATACCTCGAAGCCGCGCGGATCGAAGCAGCCCGCGGCAATGCCGCGCAGGCGCGCAAATACTACCAGGAGTTCCTGCTGCGTTACGACGAACCGGTCCCTCCGCTGCGGCATCTGGTGAAGGAAGCGCGGGCGGAAGTGGCCCGGCTCGAGCGCCGCTGACCAGTCCCCGATGTCGAAGGTCGTGGGCGCTGAACAACGAGGCGCCGTTCAAGGTCCTGCCGCTGGTGAACGCGCACTTGTAACTTCAGCCGTCAGCTGTCAGCGGTCAGCCGTCAGCTAACGCCGCCTGGGCCGGTGGTGTCCCTGGCTGGTTGCGGCCAGCGTTTCGAGCAGGCTGATCCCTGATGGCTGACAGCTGACAGCCCTCAATGAGGCAGACATGCGATCCCAGCCGTCACCGATCAACCTCCTGCTCGAGGTCCTCGACCAGGCCTTCGATCGTCGCGCCTGGCACGGCACGGCGCTGTGGGGCTCGATTCGCGGGCTGACCACCGCGCACGCGCTGTGGCGGCCCCGACGCGGGCGGCACAATATCTGGGAGGTGGTGCTGCACACCGCGTACTGGAAGTACATTGTGCGGCGCCGGCTCACGCGTGACCCGACGCTCGAGTTCCCCCGCCCCGGCGCGAACTGGCCACGCCTCCCGGCGCGACCCGACGCCCGGGCTTGGAAAGCCGATGTCGGTCTGCTCAAGGAGCAGCACCGGCTGCTGCGCGCCACGATCGCCCGGTTCCCCGCATCTCGCCTGCGGGCGCGGGGGTGGCGCTCCCAATGGACCAACGCGCAGCACGTCTATGGGATCGCATCGCACGATCTGTATCACGCGGGGCAGATACAATTGCTGAAAGCTCTCAGTCGTCAGTCATCAGTCGTCAGTGGGCGGAGCTGACGGCTGATGACTGAGAACTGATGACTTCAGGGCCGAGGCTCACCCCTTCCACCGCTCAATCCGCCGGCGCTCTCGCTTCGTCGGCCTCCCCTTCCCTTCGTACCGCAGCGACGGCGCCGTGCGCAGCTGCTCGGCCAGGCGCTCCCGGGCTTCGCGGCTCTCGAGCGCCTCGTCGTAGAGCCGCCCGGCCTCCCGGGCCGGGCCGCGTCGCTCGGACAGACCCCGCACGGTGACGTGATACTCGAAGGGACCCGCGCGGACGCGAATGCGATCGCCGATCTGCACGGCCTTCGCGCGCTTGGCCCGCGCGCCGTTCACCTGTACCTTGCCACCGTCGATCGCCGCTGCCGCGAGGGCGCGGGTCTTGAAGAAGCGAGCGGCGCAGAGCCAGCGGTCTAAACGGCAGTTATCAGTCATCAGTCGTCGGTTCTCACCTTTTGAACCCTCAGTTTCCGCAGCAGACCTGCCAACATGCGTTTGACCTCGCTCAGAGCGTTGCCGAGTTCTGCGTGGCCCTGGCGGCTGATGAGATCGAGGTCCGCCGCCAGGGTCAGATGATACTCCAGCTCACACGCAGAGCCAAACGCGATCCGCAAGAACCGCGCGAACTCCGGCCCGCCGCCGCGGCCACATCCCTCGGCAATGTTCGCGCCAACCGACGCGGCCGACCGGCGTATCTGCGCCGTCAGGCCGTACCGCTCGTTCATCGGGAATCCTCGCGTTGCCAGGTACACATTGAGGGTGACCTGGTGAGCTTTCGCCCAAACTTTGAGGTCTCGAAAGTCCTGCATGGCCTGCTCCGGAATCATCGGGGTCTAACTCTGCGGGGGCGCGTCGTTCGTTGCGTCATCCTCTTCACGCCGACCGGATCAAAAACACTCAGCCGCCGGCGATCCCTGGGGTGGAGGCCGCCGGCGGCTGATGACTGACAACTGACGACTGAGAACTAGCTTTTCAACAGCCTCACTCCCCCCGACCCCGTCCCGATCGTCACCGAGCCGCGGCCGTCGCCGATCGTGCCTACGAAGTGATCGCGCTCGAGCCGTCGCGCCTGGACCGGGAAGCCCAGGTCGATGTCGCCGCTGCCCGTCTCGACCTCAACCTGGGCGCCGAAGGACTCGGGGATCACGAGCGTCACGTTGCCCGAGCCCGTGTCGATGTCGATCCGGTCCGCATCGGCCAGCACCGCCAGCTCGACGTTCCCCGAGCCGGTGTCGAGGTGGATGGTCCGCGAGCGGACGCCCGTCGCGTCCACATCCCCAGACCCGGTGTCGATCTCGAGGACGTCCGCCTCGACCTGCGAGGCCGTCGCGTTGCCCGAGCCAGTATCGATGCGCAGGCCGGGCCCACGCATCCGCGTGACGGTCACGTTGCCCGAGCCCGTGTCGATGCTCAGGTCGCCATCGGCATCGGTGGCGGTCACGTTCCCCGAGCCCGTGTCGATCGTCAGCGGGCCGCGCGTCGTGGCCGCCGTCACGTCGGCCGAGGCCACGTCCACCCGGAGCTGGCCGTCGACGTTCGTGACGAAGACGCGGCCGACCCCGAGGTACACGGCGATCCGCTGTCCCTTCGGCACGCCCACCCGGAGGTCCGCGTGCGCGTCGAGGCCGCCGCCCCGGCTGGTGATCCGGACGCGGCGCCCGTCGCGCCACGCGTCGCCGTTGTCGCCGAAGGTGCCGTCCTCACGGACCCGCAGCTCCGAGCTGCTGTGGCCCTCCCCGTAGGCGATCTCGCCGGCCGGGTAAATCACCCGCAGCGTCTGGCTGCCGCGCAGCTCGCCCGTGACCACGCGGAGACGCTCGGCGTCGCGCCCGCCACGCGTGATCTCGACGAAGACGGCGGCGGCCGCGGCGGCCGCGGGCTCGACCCTGATCACGCCGGCGAGGTTGTACACGGCGACGTCGGTGCCCTGGAGGGTGTGCCGCTCCGCCTGGGCGTCGAGCGGAACGGCGAGTGCGGGTGACAGCGTGAACAGCACGGCCAGCGTGCGCGAGCGAGTGTCGGGCATGGGAAGCACCTCGGGTGATGTTCGGTCTCGTGGCGGTGAGCCGTCAGCCGTCAGCTGTCAGCGCTCCGCGGTACCTCTGTTTCGAACGTGCCAGCGCCCGAAACGGTTGCAGCCGAGCGTCGACAGCTGACGGCTGATGGCTGACGGCTGATGGCTGATGGCTGATGGCTGATGGCTGACCGCTGATAGCTGACAGCCCACAGGCAACGTAGCTTACAGACCCGGCCCGAAGGACCACGCCCATGCAGGACTGGCATTTCTGGCTCATCGCCGCCCTCGCGCTTCTGATCTCGGAGATGTCCTCCGGCGATTTCTGGCTGACCTGCATCGCCCTCGGATGCGTCGCCGCCGCCGTGGTCGGCCTGCTGCCCCTGGGCCTGCCCCTGCAGATCCTCACGTTCGCCGCCGCGACGCTCGTGAGCCTCCTGGCGGTACGCCCCACGCTGCGGCGCCACCTGCGCATCGGGCACGACGTCGTGAAGACCAACGTCGATGCCCTGCCCGGCAAGGTCGGGACCGTGACCGAGCGGATCGGCGGCGGGGGACAGGCGGGGCGGGCGCTCGTCGAGGGTGAGGACTGGCGCGTGGTCTCGCTCGACAATGTGGTGATCGAGCCCGGCACCCGGGTCATGGTCGTGCAGGTGGACGGCAGTACGCTCGTGGTCGAAAAGGAAGGGTGATCCATGGACTTCTCGCTCCTCGTGCTGGCCGCGGTGGCCATCACCGTTATCGTGATCGTGAGCAAGGGTATCCGCATCGTGCAGCAGGCGCAGACCGTGGTGATCGAGCGGCTGGGGAAGTACCACCGCACGCTGTCGTCGGGCATGAACCTGATCGTGCCGGTCATCGACCGGCCGCGGGAGATCGACTGGCACCACGCGGTGTCCACGCCGGCGGGCGAGAGCTACACGCGCCGCTACCGGACCGTCAAGATCGACCTGCGCGAGACGGTGTACGTCTTTCCCAGTCAGAACGTGATCACCAAAGACAACGTCGTGGTCGAGATCGATGCGTTGATCTACCTCCAGATCACCGACCCCGTGCGGGCGGTGTACGAGATCGCGAACCTTCCGGACGCGATCGAGAAGCTCACCCAGACGACGCTGCGGAACGTGATCGGCGAGATGGACCTCGACCAGACGCTGTCCTCCCGCGACATCATCAACACGAAGCTGCGGGCCATCCTCGATGAGGCGACCCACAAGTGGGGCGGCAAGGTGACGCGGGTGGAGCTGCGGGACATCAACCCGCCGCACGACATCCGCGCCGCGATGGAGAAGCAGATGCGCGCCGAGCGCGACCGGCGCGCGGCGATCCTCACCGCCGAGGCGGAGAAGCAGTCCCGCATCCTGCAGGCCGAGGGCATCCGGCAGGCGGAGATCAACAAGGCGGAGGGCGAGAAGCAGGCAGCGGTGCTCGAGGCCGAAGGCCAGGCGACGGCGCGCATCAAAGTGGCCGAAGCCGAAGCGGTGGCCATCGAGAAGGTGACCGTGGCGATCAAGAGCTCGGGTGGCAATCCGACCCAGTACCTCATTGCCGTGCGCTACATCGAGGCGCTGAAGGAGATGGTCTCGGGCCAGAACAACAAGGTGGTCTATCTGCCGTATGAGGCGACGGGCGTGCTCAGCTCGCTGGGCGGAATCAAGGAGCTGTTGAGCGGAACGACGGACAAATAAGCCGCTGATGCCGGACACGACGACCTCGTTCAACCCGCTCACGGTGCTGACCGACGACGAGCGCCTGTTCCGCGACACTGTCCGCGACTTCGCCGAGCAGGAGGTGCGGCCGCGCGTCGAGGCGATGGAGAAGGCCTGCCAGCTCGACCCCGCGCTGATCCCCAAGCTTTTCGCCCTCGGCCTCATGGGCATCGAGATCCCGGAGGAGCACGGCGGCGCCGGCGGGACACTCTCCATGACCGTCCACGCCGTGGAAGAGCTGTCGGCGGTGGACGCCTCGACGGCGATCTTCGTGGACGTGCAGAACACCCTGGTCAACGCCCTGCTCCTCAAGTGGGGCAGCGGCGCCCTGCGGCGCCGCTATCTCCCGCGACTCGCCGCCGACCTGGTGGGCGCGTACGCGCTGTCGGAGCCGGCGTCGGGCTCGGACGCGTTCGGGCTCGAGACCAAGGCGACCCGGCACGAGGACCGCTGGATCCTGGACGGGCGCAAGCTGTGGATCACCAACGGCGCCGAGGCGGGGCTCTACGTCGTCTTCGCGAACACCGACTTCTCCAAGGGCTACAAGGGAATCACCGCGTTCGCCGTGGAGCGGGGCTTCGCCGGCCTCAGCGTCGGGAAAAAAGAGGACAAGCTCGGCATCCGGGCCTCGTCGACCACCGAGCTGATCCTCGACCACTGCGAGGTGCCGGGGGAGAACGTGGTCGGCGAGGTGGGGCAGGGCTACAAGGTAGCGATCGAGACCCTGAACACGGGCCGGATCGGGATCGGCGCCCAGATGATCGGCGTGGCGCGCGGGGCGCTGCAGGCGGCGCTGCGGTACACGAAGGAGCGTCGCCAGTTCGGCAAGCCGGTGGCCGAGTTCCAGGCGGTGCAGTTCCAGCTCGCCCAGGCCGCCACCGAGCTGGAAGCGGCGCGGCTCATGGTGTACAACGCCGCCCGGCTCGAGGACGCCGGCGAGCCCTACACCAAGGAAGCGGCGATGGCCAAGCTGTTCGCGTCCCAGGTGGCCGAGCGCGTCACGTCGCTGTGCGTGGAGCTGTTCGGCGGATACGGCTACACGCGGGAGTACCCGGTCGAAAAGTTCTATCGCGACGCCAAGATCGGGACGATCTACGAGGGGACGAGCAACATGCAGCTGCACACGATCGCGAAGATGATCCTGAAGTAGCGATCTCACATCGCCTTCACTCGGAGGACGAGCATGCGCGCAGGACGAGGTCTGGTTCTCGTAGCAGTACTCTCCCTGGTCGCGGCACCCGCGGCCGCGCAGTCCCGCCGGCCCGTCGTCGGGCTCGTAGGCGGGGCGACCCTCAGCGACTTCCAGAATCCCGACACTGAGTCGCGCTGGGGTGGTACCGCCGGCCTCTTTGTCGGCGCACCCTCGTACCGCACCCTGTCGCTCCTCGAGGTGAACTGGATCCAAAAGGGCGGTGGCGACACGCGCCTCGACTACATCGAGATCCCGCTCACGTTCGGCGCCGTCGCGCGGGGACGGGGCGGGGAGAGCCGCGTGCGCTTTTACGGCGGCGTCAGCGTCGCCTTCAAGATCGCGTGCGACAGCGGTACGACCGGACTGTGCGACGCGGTCAACGGCACCGAGTGGAGCGCGCCACTCGGCTTGATGCTCGGCCGCTACAAGGCGAACGGGTCGTTCATGGGCGTCGACGCGCGGTACTCGTTCGGCCTTTCGGACGTCACCGACATCGGGACCTACAACCAGACCTGGCAGTTTCGGCTGATCCTAGGCCGGGCGCGGTAGATAGGAGACGCCGACGGCGGCCCAAGACGGCCGAGGCAGATTCCCTTGGACCGTCTTCGACCGCCTCGACCGCCCTCGACCGTCTCATGAAGACCGCCCGCCGCACCCACGGCTTCACCGAGTCGGTGATCCGCGGGATGACCCGGCTCGCCAACCAGCACGGCGCAATCAACCTCGCCCAGGGGTTCCCCAACTTCCCTTGCCCCGACGTGCTGAAGGAGGCGGCCGCCCGCGCCATCCGCGACGATATCAACCAGTACGCGATCACCTGGGGCGCGAAGCGGCTGCGCGACGCACTGGCCAAGAAGTACGCCGACTGGTACGGCATGACCGTGGACCCGGAGACCGAGATCACGGTCACCTGCGGCGCCACGGAGGCGATGGCCTCGGCGCTCCTCGCCCTGGTGGACCCCGGCGACGAGGTGATCGTGCCGGAGCCGTTCTACGAGAACTACGGGCCGGACGCGATCCTGTGCGGGGCAACACCCGTCTACGTCCCGATCACGCCGGCGGAGCCGCTGGACCTGGACCGGCTGCGCGCGGCGTTCTCGCCGCGCACCCGGGCGATCATCCTGTGCACGCCCAACAACCCGACGGGACGCGTACTGTCGCGCGCGGAGCTCGAGGCGATCGCCGAGCTGTGCCAGCGCTACGACGCATACGCCGTGACCGACGAGATCTACGAGCACATCTACTACGCGGGGGAGCACGTCCCGATCGCGACCCTGCCCGGGATGCGGCAGCGCACGGTCACGATCAGCGGCGCGTCGAAGACCTTCAGTATCACCGGGTGGCGCATCGGCACGATCGTGGCGCCCCCCGAGCTGACCGACGCGATCCGCAAGGTGCACGACTTCCTGACGGTTGGCGCGCCCGCGCCGCTCCAGGAGGCCGTCGCGGTGGGGTTGGAGACGCTGGGCCGCGACTATTACCGGGGGCTCGCCGCGGATTATCGCCGGCGCCGCGACCTCCTGTGCGGCGCGCTGGTCGCCGCGGGCTTCCGCTGCACGCCGCCCGCGGGGGCGTACTACGTCATGGCCGATTTCTCGGCACTCAGCGAGCTGCCCGACCACCGGTTCGCCGAGTGGCTGACCGTCGAGCACGGCGTGGCGCCGGTGCCGGGGTCGAGCTTTTACTCGCGGCCGGAGCTAGGGCGCACCCAGGTCCGGTTCGCGTTCTGTAAGACGGAAGAGATGCTCAAGGAGGCGGGAGAGCGGCTGCGGGCGGTGAAGCGCCGGAGCCCCGGGTAGGGCCTGCGGTGGCACAGGAACCTTCCTTCGACCAGCTGGTCACGGACGGGGCGGCCGCCCTCGACCGCGGAGACTACTCCGCCGCCCGCGATCTCCTCGAGCGCGCCCACGACGAGCGGCCGGCCGACGCGCACGCACGCTTCTGGCTCGCCGCCGCGCAGTACCACCTGGGTAACGTCGCGGACGCGCGCCGGCATCTCGACGCCGTGCTGGCCGCCAACGCCGTGCCGGTCCCCGAGCGCCCCGCCGCCGTCTTCGAGTATCTGTGCCGCTGCCACCTGGCCGCCGACACCCGCCGCGCCACCGTCTACGGTGAGGACGGCGTGCGCTGCGACCCGCACGACCCGCGTCTGCGGCTCGTCCTGGGGTTCGCCTACTTCCGGCTCGGCGAGCTCGAGAAGGCGCTGAGCCACTACGACGGGGGATCGGCCGCCGAACGGCGCGACGGCCGCGCCGCCTTTCCCGGCGAGCCCGGGCGCCTCCCGTTCGCCCGGACCACGGTGCTCGTCGCGCTGCGCCGATGGGACGAGGCGCTCGGCGCGATCGACGAAGCGCTGGCGCGGGAGCCGCACAGCGCCGCCTACCACAACCGCCGGGCGGAGGTCCTGTTCGACGGCCTCGGAGACGCCGAGGGCGCGATGGAGGCGGCACGCCGCGCGGTCGAGCTGAACCCCGGAGCGATCGCCGCGGGGGGCGACGGGTCGGCGTTCTACAATCTGGCGCGGTACCTGCGGCACCTCGGACACGGTGACCGGGCGCTTGCCGCCATCGAGCGGGCGATCGCGATCCGTCCGGAGGTCCAGTACAAGAAGCTGCGGGAGGAGCTGCGCGGGACGCCGCCGACTTCGGCGTGAACGCCCCCTCTCGGTTTGACCTCCCGTTGATCGACGCCACGCAGATTCCGCCGAGTTGGTCGTACCCAAGGTCCGGCGGAGGGCGCTACATTTGTGGCAGTGCAAGCGGTCCGCAAGCTCAGCTACGAGGAGTTCCTCGATTTCGAGGGCGAGGACGAGACCGTCCGCTACGAGTGGGTGGACGGGGAGCTCGTTGTGACGCCGTCGCCCGACAACCCCCACCAGCTGGTCGCCGGTCGGCTGGGCTACGAGCTCCACAGGTTAGGCGACGAGCCGGGCCACGGCCTGACCCTGCCGCAGATGACGTTTCGCGTCAGCCCCACTCGGGCCCGGATCCCGGACTTCGCTTTCATGGGCCGGGCGAAGCTTCCACTGCCCGCCAAGGGCAGAGACCTACCCGTCGCGCCGGATCTCGTGGTCGAGATCCTTTCGCCGTCCACAGCCGCGACCGACTTGCGGGACAAGCGCGACGACTATCGCGCGGCCGGCGTACCCGTGTACTGGATCGTGGACCGCGACGCGCGCAGCGTGACGGTGTGGGATTTCACCACCGAGCCGCCGACCGCGGTGGAGTACCGTGGCCGGCTGCCGTGGACGCTCGGCGGCGAGCGGCTGGGGGAGATCGATCTCGAGAGGCTGTTTGCGACCGAGGGGTGGCTGCGGTGAGGCAGCATGCTGTCGCTCGAACCTGGTGCTTCCCCTCCTGAAGAGCCCCAGCGGCGCGACCGACTGATCGCCGATGCGTTGCGCGTGCTCGGCCAGCTGCCGGAGCGCGAGGCCCGGGCATTGGACGAGGCCGTCACCGCGCTGCGGGCACGCTGGCGGTGATCGTCGCCGACTCGGACGTCCTGATCGACGCGCTGCGGGGGCGGCGGCCGGCCGCGAAGATCATTCGCGGGCACCTCCAAAGAGAGAGTGCGCCGCGCACTCGAAGCCAGCGGCACACCGATCGGCGACGTAGGACGCGGGGCGGACGGGGAGGACGCGGGCACACGGGGACCACGTCGCAGCGGTCGTGCGTTCTCTCCCATCGTCCCCCGTCCCTCCCCGTCGCCCCCCTCCGTTCTCCTACGGCGCAATCACGTCCATGCGGTATCCCTGGAGGTCGCGTAGGGCATAGGTGTTCCTGGCCGCCACGTCTCGGACGATCGCCGTGTAGCTGCTCACCAGTTTCACGTCGGGAACCCAGATGCTCGCCACGGCCCCCGACGCGAGGCTGCCGCTGACCACCGCTCGCCGCGGACTGGTCCCTGGGCCCGTGGCCCTGAGCCTGTACCCCGCCGCCACCACGGAATCGATCGGCCCGCCGGAAACGTCGAAGAGCACCGCTCCATCGTCGCTGCTTGGCGTCGTCAGTCTGACGCTCAACCGTCCCGGAGTGGCGGGCTCCGGCCCCGTGCCGTCGCCACCACAGGCCGCCAGAGAACCCAGCAGACCCGCCAGCAGGGACGCGCGGCCTCGCAGGAGTCTCATTGTAGTCTTGCCTCCTTCCGGCCCTTGGGCCTCGGCGAATCCTTCGGGGGGTCAACAACCCCTGCGAGTGCATCGGTGCTGGGGTAGAGGCCAAGACGCACGAGCAGAGCCAGGTAGTCGCCTAAGTCGTATCGTCCGTTCCGATTGCCCACCAGATCCAGCGCGGTCCTCTCCTGGTTACTGAGGCGAGGTGTGCCGAGCAGGTCGTCCGCTGCCACGTCGCCGGTGGGAGCAACGAGGAATCCGGCGGACACGTTGACGGGCTGGGTGACGATCAGGGTACATGGAGACGTGGTCGGGCAGGAAACCCCGCTTCCGCTCAGGCCCAGGAACAGCGATCCTGGCGCCGCCTGAGCGGCCAGGGTCACCGAGGTCCCCGCGACGTAGCTGGCGACGCACCCCGTGGCTCCAGCAACCCCATTGGTGATCGTGCAGCTGATGGATGGGCTCAGGCCCGGTTGGCTCGTGACCGCCCCGCTCCCCGTCCCTTGACCAACCAGCGCGAGCGTGTGCACGGCGTTAAAGGAGGCCGTGATGGTTCGCGCTCGGTCCATGATCACCGTGCACGGGCTCGACCCCGGACAGCCCCCGTCCACTCCACTCCAGCCGGTGAAGCCCGACCCGCCCGCAGCCGCCGCGGTCAAGGTGACCGAGGTCCCGGCGGGGTACAGGCCGTTGCACCCCGTCGCCGCGGCCACCCCGTTCGTGATCACGCAGGTGATCGCCGGGCTCAGGCCCGCTTGGCTCGTGACCGCGCCGCTCCCCGTCCCTTGACCGACGAGCGCGAGCGTGTGCACGGCACTAAAGGAAGCCGTGATGGTGCGGGCTCGGTCCATGACCACCGTGCACGGGCTCGTCCCCGGACAGCCCCCGTCCACTCCACTCCAGCCGGTGAAGCCC
>CAZVSO010000050.1:0-16975 GCA_964629425.1 uncultured Gemmatimonadaceae bacterium | reverse complement strand
CCTTCGGACGGCTGGACCTTGTCCAGAGCCTGGGCCACCGGCGCCGGCTCGCCCGAGTCGGCGCGCTGCTTGCCGTGGTTCTCGTCGCCGCGGCGGCCGTCGCGCTGTGGCCCCGGCCGGCCGGCCCGGTCGATCCCGCCGTGGTCGCCGTCGTGCCGTTCCGCGTGGCCGGCGCGGACCCGACGCTGCGGTACCTGCGCGAGGGAATGATCGACCTTCTCGCAACCACGCTCACCGGCGAGGGGGGCCCCCGCGCCGCGGACCCGCGGACCGTGATGAGCGCGTGGCGCCGGGCGGCCGGGTCGGAGGAGGGCGATCTCTCGCAGGACGCGACGTTGCGCCTCGCGCGCGGGCTGGGGGCCGGCCGAGCGCTGCTGGGCGCCGTCGTCGGGACGTCCGCCCGGATCGTCATCAGCGCGTCCGTTCTCTCGGTCGCCGGCGGGGCGGTCCACGCGCAGGCCAGCGTGCAGGGGCCGGTGGACAGCCTCACCGGCCTGGTCGATCGGCTCGCCGCAGAGCTGCTCACGCTGGGCGCGGGGGAGGAGCGGCAGCGGCTGGCGATGGCGACGAGCACCTCGCTCGTCGCGCTCCGGTCCTACCTCGACGGTCAGGCGGCCTATCGGCGCGGGCGCTACCAGGAGGCCGTACGCCACTACAGCCAGGCCCTGGAGGAGGACTCCACCTTCGCGCTGGCGGCGGTGGGCCTCCGGGCGGCCGGTAGCTGGGTCGGCAGCCAGGACGTGGAGCGGGCATCGGCCATCGCCTGGGCCCGGCGCGACCGTCTGAGCGCGCGCGATCGCGCGCTGCTGGTGGGACTGGTGGGCCCGCGTTTTCCCCGGGCCTCGTCGGAGCGGGAGCTGTTGACGGCGTGGGAGCGCGCGGTCGCCGTGGCCCCCGACCAGCCGGAGGCGTGGTACGAGCTGGGAGACGAGCTGTTCCACGCCGGGCTGCTGCTGGGGCTGGACCGCGCCCACGACCGCGCGGCGGAGGCGTTCCGTCGCGCGCTGGCGCTCGATTCGGGCTTCACGGCGCCGCTGGGCCACCTGCTGGAGCTCGCGGCGCGCCGGGGCGACGCGGCCGAGGTGCGGCAGGTCCGGAGGCCCCTGCTCGCCGCGGACTCCACCGCCGACGTGGTCGACTTCATGCGCTGGCGTAGCGCCGTGGCGCTGGGTGACGACGCTACGGTCGCGGCGCTGCGCCGGCGGCTCGCGGGGATGACCGAGGAGAGCGTTCGGAGGATCGTCGTGTCGGCGCAGCTGGACGGCGTCGCCGGGAGCGACGCGGATCAGGCGGGGCGTATCTGGATGATGAAGCCGGGAGCGACGAACCGCCGCTGGTTCACGGTCACGCGGGTGCACGACCTCGCGCTCAATCAGGGGCGCCCGGCCGTGGCGCTCGCGCTCACCGACTCGCTCCGCGCCGCGGCGCCCGGGTGGCGCGCGCATCTGCGAATGCGTGTCGAGGACGCGCTCTACTCCGACGGTGATTCCGCCGCGGCGCGCCAGGCGGTTCGCGTGCTGGCGGCCCATGCGGACGGCCCGCTGGCGGCGCGCGCCGAGGCGCGCGCCGAGCAGTACGCGGATCAGTGCACGGTGGAGCAGTGGCGGCGCTGGCTACGGGAGCCGAGCGCCACCGGCGGCCCGATCGCCCGCTTGCGGAGCGCGGCCGCGGTCGCGGACTCGCCGCACAACCTGTGGTGCGCGCTGCTGCTCGAGGCCATCGGGGCCGTGCTCGCCCGCCAGCCGGATGGACGCGCGCGGCTGGCGCGGCTGGATTCGCTCATGCTCGACGGCCCACGGCCGCTCGAGAGCCTGGGGGCGGCGTTCCGGAGCTTCGGCTACGCGAACCTCGCTCTCGGGCGGCTGCTGGCGGCCTCGGGCGATACGGCCGGCGCGCTCGCCGCCGTGCGCCGGCGGCCGTATCACGGCGTGGGGACTGTGTATCTCTCGTCCTACCTGCTCCTCGAGGGCCGCCTCGCGGCGGCCGCCGGTGACCGCGCCGGCGCGATCCGGGCGTATCGGCACTACCTCGCGCTGCGCGCCGCGCCGGCGGCGAGCGTGGCGCCGGAGGTGGCGCGAGTAAAGGCCGAGTTGGCGGCATTGACGCCCTAGACTGCCGATATCCCCGGGCGCGAGCCCGGGGTGAGACCAGGGGTCCGCCATCACATCGGCTCGTCCGCGAAGTGGCACGCCGCGCGGTGCCCCGGGGCAACCTCCCGCAGCGCCGGTACCTCGGTGCGGCAGCGCTCGCTCTTCTTCGGGTGCGGGCAGCGCGGGTGGAACGGGCAGCCGGGCGGCGGGTGCGCGGGCGATGGTGGCTCACCCACCGGGACGATCCGCCGGCGGCGGGCGGCCGGGTCGGGGACCGGAATGGCGGAGAGCAGCGCCGCGGTGTAGGGGTGGCGGGGGCCACCCGCGCCGCCGCCCCGATCTCGACGATGCGGCCGAGGTACATCACGGCCACCTGGTCGGCGATGTGCCGCACGACGGCGAGATCGTGCGCGATGAACAGGTAGGTGAGTCCGCGCCGGTCCCGCAGGTCGGCGAGCAGGTTCAGCACCTGCGCCTGGACCGACACGTCGAGCGCACTGACGGGCTCGTCGCACACCAGCAGCTCGGGCTCGACCGCCAGGGCGCGGGCGATGCCGACCCGCTGGCGCTGGCCGCCCGAGAGCTCGTGCGGGTAGCGCCCGGCGAGCTCCGCGGCGATGCCGACTTCCTCCAGCAGCGTGACCACCCGCCGGTCCCGCTGGCCGCGCGGGACGAGGCCGTGGATCTCGAGCGGCTCCCGCACCGTGTCCCGGACGCGCATGCGGGGGTTGAGCGACCCATACGGATCCTGAAAGACCATCTGCAGGCGGCGCCGCAGGGCCCGCATCCGCTCGCCGTCGAGCGCGAGCGTGTTCTCACCGTCGAACCGCACACGCCCCGCCGTCGGCTCGGTCAGGCGGAGGATGGTCCGGGCGACGGTCGTCTTCCCGCACCCCGACTCCCCCACCAGGGCGAGCGTCCGGCCGCGCTCGATCGCGAACGACACGCCGTCCACCGCCCGCACGATGTGTCGCGGCGGCCCGAGCCCGAGCAGGCGGCGCGGACCCGCGTAGTGCTTGACCAGGTCCTCCACCTCCAGGAGCGGCTGGGTCATGTGGGGGGACGGGGCACGTGGGACGGGGGACTGGCCGAGCGCCTCCCGGGCTCCGCCACGAGCCAGCAGCGGGCCGCGTGCCCGGGCGCCGCGTCGAGCAGGGGCGGCTCCTCGCGGGCGCACCGATCCCACGCGTACGGGCAACGGGGATGGAACCGGCAGCCCGCGGGCCACGCGGTCGCCGCCGGCACCTGCCCGGCCACGCTGTACAACCGGGTCCGGGGGGCATCGAGCCGCGGGATCGCGGCCAGCAGTCCCTCGGTGTAGGGGTGCAGGGGCTGGGCGAACAGTGCCGCCGTCGGAGCCGTCTCGACCAGCTGGCCCGCGTACATCACGGCCACCCGGTCGGCGTGCTCGGCGACGACGCCGAGGTCGTGCGTGATCAGCAGGATCCCCATCCCCATCTGGCGCTGCAGCCGGTCGAGCAGCTCGAGGATCTGGGCCTGAATCGTGACGTCGAGGGCGGTGGTCGGCTCGTCGGCGACGAGCACCCGGGGCCGGCAGATCAGCGCCATGGCGATCATAGCGCGCTGCTGCATGCCGCCGCTCATCTGATGCGGGTAGCCGTCCGCCCGCGCCGCGGCGTCGGCGATGCCCACGAGCTCGAGCATCTCGATGGCCCGGGCGCGCGCCGCCTTGCGCGACAGACCGAGGTGGACGATCGCGGGCTCGGCCACCTGGTCGCCGACCCGCAGCACCGGATTCAGCGACGTGGCCGGCTCCTGGAAGATCATCGCGATCTCGCGACCGCGGACGGCGCGCAGCTCGCGCGGCGCGAGGGTCAGCAGGTTGCGCCCGTCGAGCTCGATCAGGCTCCCGGGGCGGATGTAGCCCGGCGGCTCGGGAATCAGGCGGAGGATCGAGAGCGAGGTGACGGTCTTGCCGCTGCCCGACTCGCCCACGAGGCCGAGCGTCTCGCCGGCGCCGACGTCGAAGGACACGCCGTCCACGGCGCGCGCCGTGAGGCCCCGCTCGGTCACGAAGTACGTGCGCAGGTCCCGGATCCGGAGCAGCACGGCGGGCGCGGTGGGCGCTGTGGGCGCTGTGGGCGCGGCGGCCGCGGTCACGGGACCTCGGCTCGGGGGTCGAACGCGTCGCGCAGCGCGTCACCCACCGCGTTGGCGGCCATGACGACGAGGGCGATCGCCAGTCCCGGAAACACCGTGGCCCACGGGGCCGACGTGATGTGATGCGCGCCTTCGGCGATCATGTTGCCCCAGCTCGGCGTCGGCGGCCGTACGCCGATGCCGAGGAACGACAGCCCCGCCTCGAGCAGCAGCACGTTGCCCAACCCGACCGCCGCCGACACGATCACGGGCGCGGCGGCGTTGGGCAGCACGTGGCGGAGCACGACGCGGACCGATCCCGCGCCCCCCGCGCGAGCGGCTTCCACGAACGCGAGCTCGCGGAGCCGCAGCACGTCGGCGCGGACCAGGCGGCTCGTCGCGAACCAGGTCGTCAGGCCGATGGCCAGGATAAGGACGGGGAGCGGCAGCCGGTCCCACAGCGCGACGATCACGAGCAGAATGAACAGCCGCGGCATGGCGAGCCCCACGTCCACGACCCGCATCAGCACCGCATCCAGGCGACGGGCGTAGCCGGCCGCCGCGCCCACGAGCGTGCCCAGCGTCACTGCCACGAGGGTCGCCAGCGCCCCGATCGCCAGGGAGATGCGCGTGCCGAAGGCCACCCGGCTCCAGACGTCGCGGCTGTAGAGATCGGTGCCCAGCGGATGATCCCACGAAGGCGCCACGTGCTGCAGCCCGACAATGTCGAGCTGGCGGTCCGGGTGGTAGGGGGTCACGAGCGGAGCGGCGACGGCGAGCGCGACGAAGAAGACGAGAATGCCCACGCTCGCCTCGGCGGGCGGATGCCGGAAGAACCGCCTGCCCGCGGGCCGGCGCTCGGCGAGCCGGCGGGTGACGGTCGCGGCGATCACCGCGAGCGCGAAGAGTGTGAGGGGCGCGAGCCAGGCGCGCAGCGTCACGAGTCGCGCAGCCGGATCCGCGGGTCCGCCGCCGCGTAGAGGAGATCGGCGATGAGGCTGCCGAGCACCACCATGACGCTCGCTACGAGCGCGACCGCGGTCACGAGCGGGTAATCCCGCAGGAAGACGGCGTCGGCGGCGAGCTTGCCCATGCCCGGCCAGGCGAAGATCGTCTCGATCAGCACCGCCCCGGTGAGCAAGAAGGGAAAGCTCAGCCCGAAGAGCGTGATCAGCGGCAACAGCGCGTTCCGCAGCGCGTGGACCAGGACGAGGCGGCGCTCGGGCAACCCCTTGGCCCGCGCGGCCCGCACGAATGGCTGGCCGAGCACCTCCAGCAGCGCCGCGCGCTGGAAGCGGGCGGTGCCAGCGGCCGCGACGAGTCCCAGCGTCAGTGCGGGGAGGGCGAGGTGCCAGAGCCGATCGGCCGCCTTGCCCGCCCACGTGAGCGCCGGGTACACCACGGGGTCCGTCACACCGCCCACGGGAAACCACGCCAGCCACTGGCCGAAGACGAGCAGCAAGACGAGGCCGAGCCAGAAGGTCGGGACGGACTGGAGCAGGAGCAGCGCGCTGCCGAGGGCGGTGTCGCCGGCGCGCCGGGCGTGGGTGGCGAGGTAGAGGCCGAGCACGAGGCCCAAGCCGAGGTCGATGACCAGGGCGGCCGCGGCGAGCACGAGGGTATTGGGCACCGCCTCGGCGATGGCGTCGGCCACCGGGCGCCGCAGGGTGAAGGACATGCCGAAGTTGCCGGTCGCGAGGCCGGCCAGGTAACGGGCGTACTGCACGGGGAGCGGTCGGTCGAGTCCGAACTGCCGCCGCAGCCCCTCCACCACCGCGGGGTCGGCCGGGCGCTCCGATCCGGGCAGGAAGGGGGTGCCCGGGGCGGCGTGGACGAGGAAGAAGGTCAGGGTGACGACGGCGAACACGGTGGCCGCGGCGGCGGCCACGCGCCGCACCAGCCAGACGGTCAATCAGCGCTCCACGCGGTCGCGATCGATCAACCGGTCGGGCGGAATGCGCCACGTGTGGAGCAGCGCCCACCATGCGTCAGGCCGGATCCGGACGTCGGCCACGCGGGCGTGCACCCCGGCGACGTTGTCCGGGGCGTTGAGCCAGATGCCCGGCACGTCCTGGTTGAGCAGCTCGAGCGCGGCGCGCCACGCCGCCCGCGACTCCGCCGGACTCGCCGCCCCGGCGACCGCGAGCAGGCGCTCGAACGCGGGGCTCTCGTAACGGGTGAGGTTCGAGCCCCCGAGGCCGGCCCGCGTCCACGTCTGCGCGAAACCGGAGGTCGGCGTCGGGTCGGTGCTCCGGGTGAGGAGGGCCGCGTCGAACAGGCCCGCCCGGGCCCGCTGCTCGAGCACGGTGGGCTCGAGCTCCTCGATCTCGACGGCGACCCCCAGGGCGCGGTACTCCTCCTGGAGCAGGCGCGCGTACTGCTTGCGCACGGCGCTCGTGGTGGGCACGAGCAACCCGAAGCCGAACCGCGTGCCGGTGCGGTCGCGCACCCCGTCGCCGTCGGTGTCGCGCCAGCCGCGGCGCTCCAGCACGCGCGCGGCCTCCGTCGTGTCGTAGGGCAGCTGGCGGGTCTCGGGGTCCCAGATCCACCACAGCTGGGAAACCGGGCCCGGCGGCACCTTGGCGAGCTCGCCGAACACGCTGCGCAGCAGGCGCTCGCGGTCGGTGGCCAGCCACAGGGCGCGGCGCACTTCGCGGTCGCCGAACAGCGGGTGGGGTTGGGCGGTGTCACCGCGGGCGGCGAGATTGAACGCCAGGTAGGTGTGCAGCGATCCCTTGTACGTGTGGGTCGTCAGCAGCGGGGCCTGGCGCACCCGCTCGACGTTGGGCGGCGTGAGCAGCACTTCCTGGACGTCGGCCTCGCCGGCGACGAGCCGGGTCACCGCGACCTGCAGGTCGGGTGCGGAGCGCCAGATGAGGCGGCGGATGTGCGGGCGCCCGAGGAAGAAGGTCGAGTCGGCCGCCAGCTCGATGTCCTGGCCGGCCTGCCAGGAGACGAAACGGTAGGGTCCGTTGCCCACCGGCGCGCGGCCGAACGGCGCCGTCACCCACTGATCGCGGGGCGTCTCCCGCAGGCGATGGGCCGGCAGGATGCGCAGGTGATAGACCGCGTCGTAGAGCATTTCGGGGGAGCGGCGGCCGAAACGGAACACCACCGTGCCCGAGTCGCGCACCGTCACGGTGCGGATGCCCTGCAGCACGGCGCGGTACGGCGAGTTGACCCGGGGATCGGTGTAGGCGTCGAAGGTGAATGCCACGTCGGCGGCCGTCACCCGCGTGCCGTCGTGCCACCGGGCCCGCGGGTCGAGGTGGAACACCAGCGTGAGCGAGTCGGGCCACTCCCATCGCTCGGCGAGGAGCGGCTCGAAGTCCGCATCCCCCACCGTATTGGTCGACATCCCGATGTCGGCGAGCTTCAGGAAGATCTGGTCGAAGATGGCGCGGGCGGTCGCCTGCTCGCTGACCGGCGGCAGGAGGATGTCCACCTGGCCGGGAGCGTTGATGACCAGGGTGCCGCAATACTCGCCCGTGCAGCCCCCGCGGGGGTCGCACGCGGCGAGACCGAGCAGGGCGGCGCTCGCGACGAGGCGGCTGAGGATGCCGGGGCGGGCTGCCACGAGCGATAACATCTCACGCACGCGCTAGCGGCGCCAGGTCCAGCTGGGATCGCCAAAGACGGTCGAAGACGGTCGGGACTCGATGACGGCAGAGGACGGCCGGGACTCGAGGACGGTCGAGGACGGCCGGGATTCGAAGACGGTCGAGGACGGCCCAGGACGGCCTAGGACGGCCGAGGTCGGTGGAGCGCGCCAGGCCTCGATGATCGCGCCGACGACTTCGGCGAACGACACGGGGCGACCGAGCGCGGCCGCGAGGGTGGTCGCGGCGGGCGCCGGCCCTGGGCGGCGACTCACGTGCGCGATGATGTCCTGCGACCCGTCGAGCAGGATCGAGCCGTGTTGGAGGAAGGCCGTGCCGCGGCGCACCTGCGCGGACCCGACGATCTTGCGGCCGCCGATCGTGACCTCGCCCCCCACCGGCGCCGCGAAGCAGGCGCCCGCGGCCAGGGAGCCGCGCGCGGCACCGCGCCGGTGACCGTCGGGCGCGAGCTCGGCCGGCGCGCCGAGCGTCCGCAGGGCGTCGGCCAGCCGCTTGTGAATGGCGCGGTAGGCATCGCGCAGGGAGCCGAACGCGGCCGCCGGGGCGGCCACGGCGTAGGTGACCTCGTGCTCGTGCCACACGGCGCGGCCCCCGGTGGGCCGGCGGACGACGGCGAGGCCGAGTCGCTCGATCGCCGCTCGGTCGTAGCGCCCCAGCGCCGGCTCATTGCGGCCGAAGGACAGCGCCGGCGGCGTCCAGCGGTACAGGCGCAGAAACGCGGCGGCGGTGCGATCGGCTGCGACGAGCAGAGCCTCGTCGAGCGCCATGTTGTCGGCGGCGGGAAGGCCGTGGGAGTCGATCCAGAGCGTCCAGGTGATCATTGGTCGGAGGAAGTCCACGCCCACCTCCTCCGTCTCGCTCCGTCCTCCTCCGTCCTGCTCCGCTCTCACACCGTCGCGTACGCGTCGATCGGCGGGCACACGCAGATCAGGTTCCGGTCGCCGCCGGCGGCATCGATGCGCCCGACGGGTGGCCAGATCTTGTGCACGCGGGTCGCCGGGTGGGGGAAGGCGGCGCGCTCGCGGGAGTACGGGTGGTCCCACGCGTCGGCCAGTAGGTCGGCGAGCGGGTGCGGTGCGTGCCTGAGGAGATTATTGTCGCGATCCGCCTCTCCGGACTCGATCTCGCGGATCTCCTGGCGGATGGCGATGAGCGCCTCGCAAAAACGGTCGAGCTCCTGGAGGGACTCGCTCTCGGTGGGCTCGACCATCAGCGTGCCCGCCACCGGGAAGGAGACCGTGGGCGGATGGAAGCCGTAGTCGATCAGCCGCTTGGCGATGTCCTCGACGTCCACCGCGGCCGACGCTTTGAACGGCCGCGTGTCGATGATGCACTCGTGCGCCACGAGGCCGTGGGCGCCGGCGTAGAGCAGCTCGTAGTGCCCCCTGAGGCGCCGGGCGATGTAGTTGGCGCTCAGGATCGCGATCCGGGTGGCGTCGGTGAGCCCGTCCGGCCCCATCAGGGCGATGTAGGCCCACGAGATGGGGAGGATCGCGGCGCTGCCCCACGGCCCCGCCGAGACGGTGCCGCACGACTGCCGCACGCCGAGCGAGACCACCGGATGATCGGGCAGAAACGGCGCGAGATGCGCGGCCACGCCGATCGGCCCCATCCCGGGTCCCCCTCCGCCGTGCGGGATGCAGAAGGTCTTGTGCAGGTTGAGGTGACAGACGTCCGCGCCGATGTCGGCCGGCCGGCACAGCCCGACCTGGGCGTTCATGTTGGCGCCGTCCATGTACACCTGACCGCCGCAGGCGTGGACGATGCGGCAGACCTCGCGGATCGACCCTTCGAACACGCCGTGGGTCGACGGATACGTCACCATGAGCGCGGCGAGATCGGCGCGATGCGCCTCCGCCTTGGCCCGCAGGTCATCCACATCGATGTTCCCCTGTGGATCGGTCGTCACGACGACCACCTGCATGCCGGCCATCACCGCGCTCGCTGGATTGGTGCCGTGAGCGGACTGGGGGATGAGGCACACCCGCCGGTGCCCCTCGCTCCGCGAGCGGTGGAAGGCGCGGATCACCAGCAGTCCGGCGTACTCGCCCTGAGACCCGGCGTTGGGCTGGAGCGAGACCGCCGCGAACCCCGTGATCTCGGCGAGCCAGGCCTCGAGCTGCGCGAACAGCGTCGTATAGCCCTCCGCCTGGTCACGGGGCGCGAACGGGTGCAGCCGGGCGAACTCGGGCCAGGTGACCGGGATCATCTCGGTCGTCGCGTTCAGCTTCATGGTGCACGAGCCGAGCGGGATCATCGCGGAGGTGAGCGCGAGATCGCGGTCCTCGAGGCGCTTCAGGTACCGCAGCATCTCGGTCTCGGAGCGGTAGGTGTTGAAGACCGGGTGCGTCAGGTACGGCGACGTTCGGGCGAGCGCGGGTGGCACGGCGCGCTCGGCCTGCGGCGCGAGGTCCTCGATTCGCACCGCCGCGGGCCGGTCGAGGGCGAAGGCGGCCAGCAGCTCGGCCACCTCGGCGGGCGACGTCGTTTCGTCGAGGGCGATCCCGATCCGCGTGGGCGACAGCTCGCGCAGGTTCATGCCACGCGCCCGGGCGGCCTCGTGGATGCGCGGCGCCCGCTCACCCGCCTCGATCGCGAGCGTGTCGAAGAAGGCGGCGTGGACGATCGTGTACCCCAGCCGGCGCAGGCCCGCTCCGAGCATCGCCGCGAGCGCGTGCACCCGCTCGGCGATGCGGCGCAGTCCGTCCGGCCCGTGGTACACGGCGTACATGGAGGCCATCACGGCGAGGAGCACCTGCGCCGTGCAGATGTTGCTCGTGGCCTTGTCGCGGCGGATGTGTTGCTCGCGGGTCTGGAGCGCCATGCGGAGCGCGGGCCGGCCGGCGCGGTCCTTCGACACGCCGATGATGCGACCGGGGAGGAACCGCCGGTGGCGGTCGCGCGTCGCGAAGAAGGCCGCGTGGGGCCCCCCGTAGCCGAGGGGGACGCCGAAGCGCTGGGAGTTGCCGACCGCGATGTCGGCGCCCCACCCGCCGGGGGGCGCGAGCAGCGTGAGCGCGAGCAGGTCGGTCGCGGCGGTCACGAGCGCCCCGGCGGCGTGGGCCGCCTCGCACAGGGCGCGGAAGTCGGCGATCCGGCCGTCCGTCGCGGGATACTGCACGAGCGCGCCGATCACCCCAGCGCCGAACGTGAAGCGGCCGGGGTCGCCCACGACGATCTCGATCCCCTGCGCCTCGGCGCGCGTACGGACCACGGCGATGGTCTGGGGGTGACACCCCACGTCCACCAGAAAGACCGGCGCGGCCACGCGCTCGCTCACCGCACGCGTGAGGTGCATCGCCTCCGCCGCCGCGGTGGCTTCGTCCAGCAGCGACGCGTTGGCGATTTCCAGCCCCGTCAGGTCCGCCACCATGGTCTGGAAGTTGAGCAGCGCCTCGAGCCGGCCCTGTGCGATCTCCGCCTGGTAGGGCGTGTAGGCCGTGTACCAGCCCGGGTTCTCCAGCACGTTGCGCTGGATCACCGGCGGCGTCACGCAGTCGGCGTACCCCTGGCCGAGGTAGGACCGGAACACCCGGTTGCGCGCCGCAAGCGCGCGCAGCGCGGCGAGCACCTCGGGCTCGCTCCGGGCGGCCGGCAGGTCGAGCGCGCGGCGCAGGCGGATCTCGGCCGGCACGACCGCGTCGATGAACGCGTCGAGCGACGCATAGCCTAGCGCGTCGAGCATCGCCCGCACGTCGTCCGGCGAGGGGCCGAGGTGGCGGGCGACGAACCGGTCGGGATGGGTGAGCGTGGCGGGATCGATGGGCATGACGTGAGCCTTCAGCTTTCAGCGGTCAGCCGTCAGCGCGCTGGGGCATCAGCCAGCTGATGGCTGATCGCTGACAACTGACGGCTATTGCCCCACATGCTTCGCGTACTCCGCGGCGCCGAGCAGCTGATCCAGCTCCGTCGCGTTCTTCATGCGGAGCCGGATCATCCAGCCCTCGCCGTACGGGTCGCGGTTCACCTTGGCGGGGTCGCTCTCGAGCGCGCTGTTGACCTCGAGCACCGTGCCGCTGGCGGGAGAGAACAGCTCCGAGACCGCCTTCACCGCCTCGATCGTGCCGAAGACGTCCATCCGGCCGAGGCTCGCGCCGATCTTTGGGAGATCGACGTAGACCACGTCGCCCAGCTCCCCCTGGGCGTAGTCGGTGATCCCGATGACCACGACGCCGTCCTCGTCGGTCTGCTTCACGTACTCGTGCTCTTCGGAGTAGAGCAGGTCGTCGGGGATCTTGGCCATGGAAGTCCGAAGGCGGTGAGGTCGCGGCGAAGGTTACGGGCGCTGCAAATCTCTGTCAAGCCAAAGGTTGTCGATCCATGAAGAGATCGGCGCGCGGTGGCCGGCCGGCGCCGCCCTCCTCGGCGAGGAGCACGACCTCGTGGTCCCAGGGCCGCAGGTCGAGCCGGACGGCAACGGGGTCGGGGTCGGGCCCGAGGTACACGAGTACGCCGGGACGGCCGGCCTTGTCCCACGCGGTGCGCGCCGCGGCGGCCGCCGCCGCCGTCGCGAGCGTCGCGCCGGCCGGGGGGCGGGCGGTCTCGAGGGCCTTGAGGAAGGTGGGTGTCTTGCCGGCGGCGCGCTGGACCGCGACACCGGCGTCGGCGTAGCGCGCGATGACCGCGCGCACCACGGCGAGCTCGTCCCGCGCGTCGGCGGTGGCGATGACGAGCGAGTGTCCAGCCAGACCGAGCGCCTGCGCGGCGGCACGACGCCGCAGACCCTCGAACGCGGCGCGTGCCCGGGCCTCCAGCTCGGGGAGCGTGCCGTCGTTCTCGATCACGATGTGGCTGCGCGGCCGCTTGCGCTCCGCCGGCATCTGCGCCGCGATCATGCGATCGGCGTCCTCGGGCGAGAGCCCGCGATGCTCGAGCAACCGCGCCCGGCGCGTGCCCGCCGGCGCGTCCACCAGCACGACCACGGCGAATTGTGCGGGGTCGAGTGCCTCGAAGAGCAGGGGGATGTCGTTGACGAGCAGCACGTCGCCTCGCCGGCGCGCCTCCTCGACCAGAGCCTGGCGGCGCCGTTGCACCGCGGGGTGCACGATGCGGTTCAGATCGGAGAGGGCGCGCTCGTCGCCCATGACCTTGGACCGCAGCGCGGCCCGGTCGAGCGCGCCGTCGGGGGCCAGAACATCGGCACCGAACCGGCGCGCGATGGCGGCCAGGACCTCGGTGCCGGGAGTCTGGGCCTCACGCGCGAGCGCGTCGGCGTCGATGATCGAGGCACCCCAGCGGCGGAACAGCTCCACCACCGTGGACTTGCCGGCGGCGATGTTGCCGGTGAGGGCGATGTTGAGCATGAGAGTCGTCAGTCGTCAGTCTTCAGTCTGCTGACGACTGATAACTGACGACCGACGACCGCTACAACAACGCCCTCTGATCCTCATCCGCCCTCGGCACCCGGTGACAGTGGCGGCAGCGGGCCTCGTAGGACTCCGACCCGCCCACCATGATGGTGGGGCTGCTCCACGGCGCCGGCCGGCCGTTCACGAGTCGCTGGTTGCGGGTCGCCGGGCCGCCGCACACCACGCAGATGGCGTGGAGCTTGTCCACCACCTCGGCGATGCACATGAGCGTGGGCATGGGGCCGAACGGGAGGCCCCGGAAATCCGCATCGGTTCCCGCGAGGATGACGCGGACGCCCTTGTCGGCCAGGGCGTTGGCGCAGGTGACGATGCCATCGTCCAGGAACTGGGCCTCGTCCACGGCCACGACTTCGGTGTCCGACCGGAGCAGGCGGACGATCTCGCCCGAGGAGTCCACCGGCTCGGCCTCCGCCATCACGCCGTCATGGGAGGTGACAGAGTACAGGCCGGCGTAGCGTTCGTCGAGGTGGGACTTGAAGACCTGCACCGTCTTGCGGGCGATGACCGCCCGGCGCACCCGCCGGATCAGCTCCTCGGACTTGCCCGAGAACATCACGCCCGTGATCACCTCGATCCAGCCGGGTCTCGCACTGGGGAGCAGGGGGCCTCCTAAAGGGGGGCGGGGAAGGGTAGTGGGGGGGGAGGGGGGGGTCAAGAAGTCTGGTATCTTGCGGATTTTCGGGGGACACCCATAGATTGTGGCGGATTCACGCGGGTTTTCTCTGATCCCCCGGGGAAAGCGCCGCCGTTTCAGGGATCCTGGCACACCGACCCTCACCACGGAGGAGACCCCAGTGAACAAAGCCGAGCTGACCGCGGCGCTGGCCATGCGGACGCGGATGTCCAAGGCCGATGCCGGGCGTGCGATCGAGGCCCTGTTCGACGACAAGGGCATCATCGCGGGCGAGCTGAAGAAGGGCGCGAAGGTGCAGATCACAGGTTTCGGGAACTTCGAAGCGCGCAAGCGCGCGGCGCGTATGGGCCGCAACCCGAAGACGGGCAGCGTGATTCAGATCAAGGCGTCGATCGCGCCGGCGTTCCGCGCGGGGAAGCAGTTGAAGATGGTGGTGAACAGGAAGTAGTCGTCCGTTCTCAGTCGTCAGTGATCAGTTCTGGAGGACGCTGGCTACGGGCCGTCCCGCTGGGCGGCCCGTCGGCGTCTTGTACCGACGGGGATGGGGGACGGGAGACGGGGGAAGGGTGCTTCGTTCAACTCGCGCGTTGACGCGGTGTTGACGCTAGGGGGGTCTGCTGTTGATCCGCCGTTGACGCGCCTCGCGCATCATTCCCGAGCCATCGCGGTGGCGAAGCGAAGCGAAGCCGGGGGGCGGCCCCAGGGACGCCCCCCGGTCACCCCTCCCGTCCCACCCTCGCCCCCACCCGCCGCCCCCGAATCGTCACCCCCGTGAGCCCCTTCACCGCCCGCTCCACCGCCCCTGCCGCCACTTCCACGAGCGAGTGCGTCTCGCGCATGTCGATCTTCCCCAGTTGCTCCTTCGTGAGCCCCACCTCCTTGATCAACGCGCCCACGAGGTCCTTCGCGCTCGCCCGATCCTTCTTCCCCACGTTCACGAACACCTTCACCCAGCCAGCTGGGGCAGAGAGGGGCAGGGCCGCTTCCCGCTTCCCGCTTCCCGTTTCCCGTTGCAGGGCGAGCCCGCTTCCCGTTTCCCGCTGCAGCGCGAGCACCGCCGCCGCTACTTCCGCGGGATCGAACCGCTCGAATAGCGCGCCGAGCACCGCCAGCTCGGCGTCCACATCGCCCCGCTCCAGCCGCTCGGCCACCTGGGCCCGCAACGCCTCCGCGCGATCGACCGCGCGGTCCGCCGCCGCCGGCAGGCGCAGCGGAGTCAGCGGCGCGGCGATCGACTTCAGGTACGCGAGCTGCGCCGCCGAAACGAGCACGACGAGCGGGCCGACCCGCGACAGCTCGGCAAACTCCGCGCGCGTCGGGAGCGTCGTGCAGACCAGCGCGTCGTATGGGGGGTCGTCGGAAGGACACTTCCAGCTTCCCGCTTCCCGTCCCACACCATCGGCCTCACCGCGTGCAGCACGTCGAGCGCGTCCCGCAGCGCGGCGGCGTGCCGTGACGGCGCCACGATCGCATAGCGCGCCGGACCGACGGGAGACAGCGGTCGACCATCCGCATCGAGCGGCAGGTCGCCCACCACCTCCGCCCGCCGGGCGTGTCGCTCGAGAAAGTCGCCCAGCGCGCCCGGGTTCCAGGACAGCACGATGCGTCGCGCGTGCGGCGCTTCCGCCAGCAGCGTGTCGAGCGTGACCGCGTGTTCCCCGGCCACGAGGGTCTCGGGCCAGGCGAGCACGATGGTCTCGATGGCGTCGAGCTTGAGGGCCGAGCGCGCGACCAGCGCGGCGAGGTCCTTGGGAGCGCCGGCGAGGATGGCGACGGTGCCCTGCTTGAGGAGTTGTGCGGTGTGGGTGAGGCCGGTGACGGCGTGCACGCGGAGCCCTTCCGGGGCGCCGCTAGACCATTCCGCGGCGGCCGCGGCGTCGCTGCATACAATCACTGTGACGGGTCCGGGTGGGCTAACCCCGGGGCGGTGCCCCGGGGTTACCGGCGCGGGTCCGGGTGGACCAACCCCGGGGCGGTGCCCCGGGGTTGGCGGCGCAAGCCCGGGGATGCCGGGAGCCCCCACCAGCTCCCACACCTCGCCCACCCGCTCCACCGCCGGCGGCGTCACGAGCACCACCGGCCGGCCGCGCTCCTGCGCGGCCTTCGCATCAGTCAAGTCCGTCACACGGCCCTCGGTTGTCAGAGAACGGCAGGCGCGATCGGGTGCCTGCTTGCGTCGAGCATGCTACAGCCGGGGACGCGCCGAGGCAACGGCCCCGCGAGTTGCGAGGCACCCCGAACGCGGCTAACCTCGGCGTGTGAACAGGTGCGCCGCGTTTCTCGCTCCAGTGCTCGCCCTCTCCCTTCTCGCCTGTCCCCTCTCCCGCCTCCCGGCCCAGGCCCGCCCCCGCGCCCGCGACCTGGGCCTCGTGGTGGGCGTGCTCCCACCGGGGCCGCTGAACGCGATCACCGACGTCACCGGTGTGCGGGTCGGCCACGCGACGGTGGTGCGCGGCGACTCGGTCAACACCGGCGTCACCGCCGTGCTGCCCCACGGCGGCAACCCGTTCCGCGACAAGGTGCCGGCTGCCATCGTGGTGGGGAACGGCTTCGGCAAGCTGATCGGCTCGACCCAGGTGAACGAGCTGGGCCAGCTCGAGTCGCCCGTCGTGCTCACCTGCACGCTGTGCGTCCCCCGCGCGGCGGACGCCGTGCTCACCTGGCTGCTCGGTCTGTCCAGCAACGAGGATGTGCGTTCCGCCAACCCCGTCGTCGCCGAGACCAACGACGGGTATCTCAACGACATTCGCGCCCGTCCCATCGCGGAGGCGGACGTTCTCGCGGCGGTCCGCGGCGCCGCGCCCGGCCCTGTCGCCGAGGGCGCGGTGGGTGCGGGGCGAGGCACGGTCGCCTTCGGCTGGAAGGGCGGCATCGGCACCGCGAGCCGCCGCCTCCCCGAGCGGCTCGGCGGTTGGACGATCGGCGTGCTGGTGCAGACCAACTTCGGCGGCGTGCTCACCATCGGCGGAGCCCCGGTGGGGCAAGAGCTGGGACGCTACTACTTGCGGGAGGAGGGACGGGGGACGGGGGATGGGTACGACGGAGCCGACGGCAGCATCATCATCGTCGTCGCCACCGATGCGCCGCTCGATCACCGCCGGCTCGAGCGCCTCGGCCGCCGCGCGCTGGCGGGCTTGGCTCGCACGGGCAGCAGCATGACGA
>CAZVSO010000049.1:0-17107 GCA_964629425.1 uncultured Gemmatimonadaceae bacterium | reverse complement strand
CCCGCCTCGGCAATGCCCACGCCGCCGGGCGCGAGGCCCGCCCGGCCGGCCGCGATCTGGTTGAACAGGGTCAGCTCCCCTGGCCCATCTCGATGTTGGCGCTGAGCACCTCGACCCGGCCGTCCGGCAGCGCGGCCACGTGCAGGCGCGAGCCGAGGCGGTCCTCGCCGCTCCCGGTGAAGCCGGCGCCGTGGTAGAACGCGGCGAGGCCGATGCCGCGGCGCTTGGTGAGGTGCGCGGTGTTGAAGGCCCGGTGTGCTTCCCGCTTCGCGTGGTAGCCGGACAGCTCGAGCGCGCGGTCGAGCACCGCCACGCGATCGCTCCCGTCGCGGATCACCTGGCCCGTGGCGGTCGTCTGCCCGTCCCGGATGAGGTTGCGGCGCCGCAGCTCCGCCGGGTCGAGGCCGAGACGCCGGGCGATCACATCCATGTGCCGCTCGACGGCGAAGAGAGTCTGCGGCGCACCGAATCCGCGGAACGCGCCGAACGGCACGGCGTTCGTGAGCACCGCGCGGCCGTCCACGCGCACGTGCTCGCAGAAGTACGGGCCCGCGGCGTGGATGATGCCGCGGCTCAGCACCACCGGCGACAGGGTCACGTACGCCCCGCCGTCGAGCACCACCTCGATGTCCTGGGCGAGCAGTCTACCATCCAGCGTCACCCCGGTGCGGTGCCGGATCAGGGCCGGATGGCGTTTCGTGGTCGCGGCCATGTCCTCGGCGCGATCGTAGATCAGCTTGACCGGTCGGCCCGCCTTGAGGGCGAGGAGGGCGGCGTGCAGCGCGACGGTGGACGGGTACTCCTCCTTGCCGCCGAAGCCGCCGCCCGTGGGCGCCTGGATGACGCGGACCCGCCGCGCGTCGCGTCCCAGCGCGTGCGTCAGGGCGTTGAGCACGTAGTAGGGGCACTGCATCGAGCCCCTGACCACCACCACGTCGTCGTCCACGTGGGCCAGCATTCCCTGGGTCTCGAGGTACACGTGCTCCTGCGCGCCGGTCTCGTAGGTGCCCTCCACGACGACCGGCGCGGCCGCGAGCGCCCGCTCCACGTCGCCCTTCTCTATCACCAGGTGCTTGAAGACGTTGTCGGCGCCGTACTGGACCTGGTCCGGCCGCGGCGGGACGCGGAAATCCAGCGCCGGCGGCTCGGGATCGACCACCACCTCGACCGCGCGCGCGGCCCGGCGCGCCACGTCCCGCGAGCGGTGCGCCAGGAGCAGCACCGGCTCGTGCACGTGTCGCACGACGCCGGCCGCCAGCACCGGCTGGTCGCGCTCGATCAGCAGCGTTTCGTTCGGCCCCGGAATGTCGCGATGATCGACGACCACGACCTGCGACCAGTCGATCCCAGTCCCCAGGCGGATCGCCCGGATCCGGCCTCGAGGGGCGGGGCTGCGGACCGTCACGCCCCACAGGAAGTCGTCGAGCGCCACGTCGTCGACGTAGCGCTCGCGGCCCGTGAGCTTGGAGAGACCTTCGCGACGGTTCACGTCCGCTGCACGCGCCGCAGGATGGAGTGGACGGGTATAGTGGACCGAGCGGGGGGGAAAGAGCAATAGCGGGAGCACCCGCGCTCAGAAGTCTCGGCTTGCGGTCACGGGGCCGCGGCGTAACGTTAGCGCCTCGTTCCCATCATCCGAGCGCCCCGCCTGTCAGGCCGAGCCCGTGCGGCCTCCCGGGCGTGGGCGCCGTCGTTTCGGGTCCGACGCGGAGGCCGAGCGGTGGAGCAGCGGGTCGCGATCAGCGTCACCGTGAACGGGACGCGCCACGAACGGACCGTCGAGCCGCGCCTGCTGCTCAGCGACTTCCTGCGCCAGGACCTCGGGCTCACCGGCACCCACGTCGGGTGCGAGCACGGCGTGTGTGGCGCATGTACCGTGCTGCTCGACGGCGACGCGGTACGGTCATGTCTCATGCTCGCCGTGCAGGCCGACGAGCAGGCCCTCACGACCGTCGAAGGCCTCGCTCCCTCTCCCGGCGAGCTGCACCCGCTCCAGGCCGCGTTCCACGAAGCCCACGGCCTGCAGTGCGGGTTCTGTACGCCGGGATTCCTCATGACGCTCGTCCCGTTCCTGCGGGAGCACCCCGACCCCACCGAGCGCGAGATCCGCGAGGCCCTGTCGGGCAACCTGTGCCGCTGCACCGGTTACCAGGGCATTGTCGACGCCGCGGCGCTCGCCGCGCGACGCGCGCGGCACGGCGCGCCATGACGGCGCGGTACGTCGGCCAGCGGGTCCCGCGCATCGAAGACCGGCGGCTCCTCACCGGCCGGGCGCTGTTCGTCGACGACGTGCGGCTCGACGGGATGCTGCACGTGGCGTTCCTGCGGAGCGAGCACGCGCACGCCCGCCTGCGGGAGGTGGACGTCGCGGCCGCGCGCCGCCGGCCTGGCGTGGTCGCGGTGTACACCGCCGCCGACCTGGGCGACTACTGGCAGCCGGGCCCCCTCCTCGTGCCGCCGCCGCCTATCCCGGGGCTCGTGTTCCACCCGTGCACGCTGGTCCCGCTGGTGAGGGACAAGGTGCGGCACGTGGGCGAGCCGATCGCGATGGTGGTGGCCGAGAGCCGCTACGTCGCCGAAGACGCGCTGGACGACATCGTCGCGGACCTGGAGCCGCTGTCCGCCGTGGTGGATCTCGAGGCGGCGCTGGCGCCGGGCGCGCCGCTCGTCCACGAGCACCTGTCGTCCAACGTCGCCGCCCACGTGGTCCAGCGAAAGGGCGACTACGCGCGGGCCCGCGCGCGAGCCGACCACGTCGTCGAGCGCCGCTTCCGCTACGACCGCGGCGCCGCGGCCGCGATCGAGAACCGCGCCGTGGTGGCGCAGTGGGACGCGCTCGCCGAAGAGCTCACCGTGTGGGACACCACCCAGGCGCCGATCCCCATCCGCAACGGCCTCGCCGCGCGACTGGGCCTGCTCCAGTCGCAGGTCCGCGTGATCGCCCCCTTCGTCGGCGGCGGCTTCGGCCCGAAGATCATGATGTTCTATCCGGAGGAGGTGCTGCTGCCGTGGGCCGCGATGCGCCTCGGCCGGCCGCTCAAGTGGACCGAGGATCGGCAGGAGAACTTCTACGCCACGACGCAAGAGCGCGGCCAGGTCCACGACGCCGAGCTCGCCCTGACGCGCGACGGTCGTATCCTGGGCGTGCGCGACGTGTTCCTGCACGACACCGGCGCCTACGATTCCTACGGGCTGACCGTCCCGATCAACAGCCAGTGCACGCTGCTGGGCCAGTATCGTGTTCCCGATTACGAGAGCGAGTTCACCGTCGTCTTCACGAACAAGACCCTCGTCACGCCCGTGCGGGGCGCCGGCCGCCAGCACGGGGTGTTCGTCATGGAGCGCCTGCTGGACGTCGCCGCCCGCGAGCTGGGGATCGACCGCGTGGAGATCCGGCGCCGCAACCTTCTCCGCCCCGACGAGTTCCCGCACAACCACGAGATCCTGTTCCAGGACTCCGGCCCGCTCGTGTACGACAGCGGCGACTACCTGCCGTCGCTCGAGCAGGCCGCGCAGACGATCGACTACGAGCGGTTCGTCCGGGAGGAGCGGCCGCGCCTTCGCGCCGCCGGGCGCCATGTCGGCGTGGGAATCGCGTGCTATGTGGAAGGTACGGGGATCGGCCCCTACGAAGGCGCCCGCGTCACGGTCGAGCCGGGCGGGATGGTGCGGGTCGCGACCGGCGTCGGGACGCAGGGCCAGGGGCACTTCACCGCCTTCGCGCAGATCGTGGCCGACGTGCTGAGCGTGGACGTCGCGCGGGTGCACGTCGTCACCGGCGACACACGCGAGTTCCACTGGGGCACGGGCACGTTCGCCAGCCGCGGCGCGGTGGTAGCGGGCACCGCCTGCCACGCCGCCGCCATCGCCGTGCGTGACAAGGCGCTCGACGTGGCCGCCCGGATGCTGGGCGTTTCCCGCGAGACCCTCGAGCTCGACGGCGGGCGGGTGCGGGTGAGGGGCGCCGCCGATGCCGGGATCGCGCTCGGCGAGCTGGCGCTCAAGGCCAACCCGCTGCGCGGCGCCGTGCAGCCCGGCACCGAGCCCGGGCTCGAGGCAACGGCGTACTTCGGGCCCGACCGCGGCAGCACCGCGAGCGGCGTCCACGCCATGATCGTCGAGGTCGATCCCGAGACGGCGATGGTAGAGATCAAGCGGTACGTGGTCGCGCACGACTGCGGCCGGGTGATCAACCCGCTGCTGGTGGAGGGTCAGATCCAGGGCGGCGTGGCGCAGGGGATCGGCAACGCGTTCTACGAGCAGCTCGTGTACGACGAGGGCGGCCAGCTGTTGAACGCCTCGTTGATGGATTACCTCCTGCCGACGGCCATGGACGTGCCGCGCGTGGAGATGTGTCACCGCGAGACCGTCTCGCCGCTCAATCCGCTGGGGCTGAAGGGCGTGGGCGAAGCCGGCGCGATTCCCACGGGCGCGGTCTTCGCCCAGGCCGTGGAGGACGCGTTGTCCGACCACGGCATCGAAATCCGCGAGATCCCGCTGAGCCCCAACCGCCTGTTCGAGCTGATCGCGGAGCGCCGGCGATGATCGTTGTCGGCGCCTTCACCCTGCAAGGACCCCGCGGCGTCGTGTGGGACCTGCTGCACGACCCCGACGTGCTGGTGAAAGCGCTCCCGGGAGGGAAACGGCTCATGCGCGGCGCCGACGACACCTACGAGGGTGTGATGCGGGTCGGGGTGGGGCCGGTCACGGCCGCCGAGTTCTCGGTCACCGTGAGGCTGCGCGACAAGGTCCCGCCCGAGCGCCTGCACATGGACGTGGACGGCAAGGGCGGGATCGGGTTCACGCGCGGCACCGCCGCGGTCGAGCTCGTCGAGCAGGCCGGCGGCGCCACCCTTATGAAGTACCGGGCGGAGCTCCTGGTGGGCGGCCGGATCGCGGCGGTCGGCCAGCGGCTCCTCGACGCGGCGGCCAAGCACATGACGCGCCTGGGGCTCGAAGCCCTGAACCGCGAGCTGGAAGCGCGGCTGGCCGGGGGGAGGGGCGGCGCGCCGTGAAGCCGGCATCGTTCGTCTATCACCGGCCGGCCACGCTGGACGAAGCCCTCGCCCTGCTGGCCGACCACGGTGGTGACGCCAAGCCGCTGGCCGGCGGCCAGAGCCTGATACCGGCCATGAACTTCCGGCTCGCGCGGCCCGCGATCCTGATCGACCTCGACCGCGTGCGCGAGCTCGCCTTCATGAGCGCCGGGCCCGACGGACTCCGCCTCGGCGCGATGACCCGCCAGCGCGACGTGGAGCGGAGCCCGCTCGCGGCGCGCGCGGCGCCGCTGCTGCACGAAACCCTGCCTTTCATCGCGCACCCCCAGATCCGCAACCGCGGCACCATCGGCGGGAGCCTCGCGCACGCCGACCCCGCCGCGGAGCTGCCCGCCGTCGCGCTCGCGCTCGACGCCCGGCTGCACCTCAAGCGGCGCGACGGCGCGCGCTGGATCCCGGCGGCCGACTTCTTCACCGGCCTGTTCGCGACCGCGCTGGCGCCCGAGGAGCTGCTGGTGGAGGTCGCCGTGCCGGCGCCCCCCGCGCGCACCGGCTGGGCGTTCGAGGAGGTGGCGCGCCGCCACGGGGACTACGCGCTCGTCGGCGTGGCCGCCGCGGTGACCCTGGACACCCAGGGGCGGTGCGAGCGGGTGCGCCTCGCGCTTCTGTCGGTCGGTGAGGGGCCGGTGCTCGCGGCGCAGGCCGCGGGGCTCCTGGTCGGGCAGGTCCCGTCGGCCGATCTCATCCGTGCGGCCGCGGACGCCGCGGCCACCAGCGACATCGACCCGCCCGGGGACATCCACGCGTCGCCGGCCTACCGCCGCCAGCTGGCGGCGGTGCTCACCCGCCGGGCCCTGACCCGCGCGCTGGAACGGGCGGCCGTGTGAGGCCGAATTCGGCTCAGCGCCCGGGGTCAGGGGACCTCGTCCCCACGGGCCTCGGCCAGCGTACCTGGAACCTGTGGCACATCGCCTCCCTCTGGGTCGGCCCGGCCCGGGGTTGGTGAGACCTGGGACAGCAGAACTGGCCCCGAGCGCAAGCCCGGGGATCACGAAGACTAACCAGCGCAGGAGCGAGCCCGCATGAAACTCTACGATCTCTCCCAGCCCCTCAACGAGCGGTCGTCGTTCTGGCCCTACTATCCGCCGTTCGAGGTCAAGTACATCAAGCGCAAGGCCGAGCACGGGGTCAACGCCCAGTACATCATGACCTCGAACCACATGGGCACCCACCTCGACGCGCCGCGCCACTTCGTCACGGCCGGCAAGACGATCGACGAGCTGCCGCTCGAGTGGCTGTGCGGCCCCGGCGTGATCGTGGACCTGCGGGACGAAATGGACGACCTCGCGGTCTACACGCCGCAGATGATCGAAAAGCGCGTCGAGGTACGAAAGGGCGACCTGCTGATCCTGCACACGGGGTGGCACGCGTACGCCGACCACGGCGCCCGGCCCGACGAGGAGCGCTACTACCACTATCACCCCGGGGCGCATCCCGACCTCGTGCCCTGGCTCCTGGAGAAGGAGATCCACGTCTGGGGCGTGGACTGCGTCTCCACCGACCACCCCATGAACCTCCCTATCGGCCGGTTCCTGGGGAAAGGGGCGCACGGTCAATGCGACCGCGTCCGGGCGCGGGCGGAGAAGAAGTTCGGGGCGGACGGCGTGAAGCGCTTGTTTCCCGACGAGGCCTACCAGCTGACGCACAACGCGTTGTTCCCGAAGGACTGCATCCACATCGAGAACGTGGGCGGCCAGATCGACGCGCCGGAGCTCCAGAACAAGCGGATGCCCATCGGCTGCTTCCCGTGGAAGTTCAAAGGGGGCGAGGCGGCGTTTGCGCGCGTCGTGGCGTTCGTCGGAGAGTGGGGAAAGCCCTGACCTCCCCTGATCTCCCCAACCTCCCCGCCACTGAGCTCCGTCGGCTCGTCGCCGCGCGCGAGGTGTCGCCCGTCGAGGTCGTGGAAGCGTGCCTCGCCAGGGTCCAGCGCTACAACCCGGTGATCAACGCGGTCGTCACGCTGAACGAGCGCGCTCTGGACGACGCCCGCGACCTGGAGCGCCGGCTGGCGCGCGGCGAGCCGGCGGGACCGCTCTGCGGGTTGCCCGTGGGGATCAAGGACGTGACGCCGGTCGCGGGGCTGCGCACCACATTCGGCTCGCCGCTCTATGCCGACTACGTCCCCGGGGAGGACGCGCTCGTGGTGCAACGGCTGCGCGCGGCGGGCGCGATCGTCCTGGGCAAGACCAACTGCCCCGAGTTCGCCGCGGGCGGCAACACGTTCAACGAAGTGTTCGGGCGCACGCGCAACCCCTGGGACCCCGCGAAGAGCGCCGGGGGCTCGACGGGCGGCGGGGCCGCGGCGCTCGCCACGGGCATGATCGCGCTCGCCGAGGGAACGGACCTGGGCGGCTCGCTGCGTATCCCCGCGTCGTTCTGCGGCGTCGTGGGGCTGCGACCGTCGGTGGGCCTCGTGCCGACGCACCCCGCCGATTGGGTGTGGGACACGCTCCAGGTGACCGGCCCGATGGCGCGGACCGCGGCCGACGTCGCCCTGATGCTCCAGGCCGTGGCCGGGCCCAGCCCGCGCGCGCCGCTCGGGGCACCGCTCGCCGGCAGGGACTTCGTCGCCGCCGTGGCCGCGGGCGTGCCACGCGGACTGAGGCTGGCCTACTGTCCGGACATCGCCGGGATCGGGATCGACCCGGGGATCGAGGCGGTGTGCCGCGCGGCGGCGTTCACGCTCGCGGAGGCCGGCGCCGTGGTGGAGGAGATCGCGCTGGACCTCGCGGACGCGCGCCCCGCGTTCCTCGCGCTGCGGGGGCTGTGGTTCGTCTCCTGGATGTCGCAGCGGCTCGACCGCATCGACGAGCTCGGTGCCAACGTCCGGAACAACACCAGGGCGGGGCTGGAGACAGCCGTCCGGGACCTCGGCGCCGCCGAGCAGGTCCGGGGAGCGCTGTGGCACCGCTTCCGGCAGCTGTTCGAGCGGTTCGACCACCTGCTCACGCCCTGCATGGCGGTGCCGCCGTTCCCGGTCGAGCAGAACTACCCCGACACGATCGCCGGACGGAAGATGGAGACGTACGTGGACTGGATCGCGCCCACGTTCGTGCTGAGCCTCACGGGACTTCCGGTTTGCTCGGTGCCGTGCGGCCTGGATCCCGGGGGGCTGCCCGTCGGCCTGCAGATCGTGGGGAGGCCGTCGGCCGAGGAAGCGGTGCTCGCGCTCGCGCATGCGCTCGAGCGGCTGCGCCCGACTGGGCGGCCCCCGCTGCCGGCCCTCGAGCCCGCCGCACGGCGCGCCTGATCTAGCGCCGCCCGGGCGTACGTGTAGGTTGTCGGGTTGCACCCAAACGTGAGGATCCCCATGATGCCGTGCCGTCACCCTCTCGCGCTCCCCTGGGCGGGCGCCATCGTCGTGCTGCTCACGACGCCCCACCTCGAGGCCCAGCGCGCCCCGAAACCCCGAACGATCACCTACTACGTCGCCGCCGACACGGTCGCGTGGGACTACGCGCCGAGTGGGATGAATCGCATCACGGGCGGTCCGTTCGACGATGGGGTGGCTCTGTGGGTCAAAAGCGACTCTACTTACATCGGCCGGGTATACCGCAAGTCCCTGTTCCGGGAATACGCCGACTCTACGTTCTTGACCCTCAAGCGGCGCCCCGCCGAGTGGGAGCACCTCGGGTTCCTGGGGCCGCTGCTGCGGGCCCAGGTGGGTGACACCCTCCGGGTCGTCTTCCGCAACAACACGCAACACGCCGCGAGCATGCATCCACACGGCGTGTTCTACAACAAGAGCTCCGAGGGCGCTCCGTCAGCCGACAAGACCACGGGCCCGGACAAGGCCGACGACGGAGTGCCGGCGGGCGGCACGCACGTCTACGTGTGGCCTGTTCCCGAGCGCGCCGGCCCGGCGGAGCACGACCCCAGCTCGATCCTGTGGATGTACCACTCGCACGCGGACGAGGGCAAGGACGTGAATGCGGGGCTCATGGGACCGATGATCGTCAGCCGGCGCGGGACGACGCGGCCCGACGGCACACCGCAGGATGTGGACCGGGAGCTCGTGGTCTCGTTCTCCGAGGTGGACGAGAATGCCAGTTGGCACCTCGAGCACAACATCGCGACATACACGGGGAAGGCGCGCAAGCCGCGGCCGGAGGAGCTCGTGTTCTTTCATCCGTTCGGGCTGAGCAACACCAAGGCGACCATGAACGGCTTCCTGTACGGGCACCTCCCGGGCCTCACGATGCGGCTGGGCGAGCGGGTCCGCTGGTACCTCATGGCCACAACGAACTTCGAGGTCCACGCGCCGCACTGGCACGGAAACACGGTCGTACTCAACCGGATGCGGACCGACGTGGCAGCCCTGATAACCATGGGCATGGCCGTGGCCGACATGGTCCCGGACAACCCGGGCACCTGGCTGTTCCACTGTCACGTGAAGGAGCACCTGACGATGGGAATGCAGGCCCATTACACGGTCGCACCACGGACAGCGGGACAGTAGCGGACCAGCCCGGAGCCTCTCGCCGCCACGCGCATGCGTCCCCCCTCTCCTCGTAGAGGAGAGGGGGTTAGGGGGGTGAGGTCAGGGGGAGCCGAACAGCGCCGCCACCTCGGGCTTCATGACCTTCCCCACAGCGTTCCGCGGCAACGCGCCCACACACTGCAGGGCGCGCGGCACCTTGTAGGGCGCGAGCCGCTCCTTCGCCCAGCTCTGCAGCTCGGCTAGCGTGAGCTCGCGGTCCCCCCGCAGCTCGACCGCGACGCACACCCGCTCGCCCCACTCCGGGTCGTCTACGCCAACCACGGCGCACTCAACGACATCGGGATGCGCCCGCAGCACCTCCTCGATCTCGAGCGCCGATACCTTGTAGCCGCCGGTCTTGATGATATCCACGCTGCGGCGGCCGAGGATGCGGTAGGCGCCGCGCTCGACGACCGCCACGTCTCCCGTGCGGAACCAGCCGTCACGGGACGCGGCGGCCGTCTCCTCGGGCCGGCGCCAGTACTCGAGGAACACCCCCGGTCCCCGCACCTCGATCTCGCCCGCTGCGCCCGCCGCCACCGGGCGGTCGTCCTCGTCCACGAGCCGGACCTCGACCCCGGGGAGCGGGGTGCCGACGAAGCCCGGCCGGCGCTCGCCGTGCAGGGGATTCGACAGCGCCATGCCGATCTCGGTCATCCCGTAGCGCTCGAGCAGGGTGTGCCCGCTGATCTCCTTCCACCGCTCCAGCGTCTGGACCGGGAGCGCGGCCGAACCCGACACCATGAGGCGCATGCGGCGGCACCCCGCCGACCAGGCGCGCTGCCGCTCCGGCCCGGCGAGCTCCCACGCAGCGACGAGCTTGCGGTAGATCGTCGGCACGGCCATGAACAGGGTGACATCCCCGGCCGCGAAGCGGGACCACACTTGCTCGGCGTCGAACTGCGGCAGCATGTCGCACCGCGCGCCGGCCCACAGCGCGCAGGTCAGCACGTTGACGATCCCGTGCACGTGGTGCAGCGGCAGGACCAGCAAGATGCGATCGTCCGCGCTCCATTCCCACGCGGTGACGAGGCTCGTCACCTGGGCGTTGATGTTCGCGTGGGTCGTCACCACGCCCTTGGACTTGCCCGTCGTGCCGCTGGTGTAGACGATCATGGCCCGCCGCCCTTCCGCCACCCCCGGGAGAGGGGAGAGGGGGGAGGGGAGAGGGGCGAGCGCGGCGTCGGTACCGAGGACGCGAACGGCGGGTGTCAACCGGACGCCGGCGAGCGCGGGCGCGAGCTCGGGGTGGACCAGCACGACGCTCGCTTCCGCGTCACGGATCGCGTACTCGAGCTCCGCGGGCGGATGGGACGTCGCGAGCGGCACGACGACCCCCCCGGCGCGCCAGATGCCCCACTGCGTGGCGACCCAGTGGAAGCTCGGCGGGGCGAGAAACGCCACGCGGGCCTCGGCGAGGTCCGGGCGCCCATCGAGCAGCGCCCCCGCCACCCGCGCCGAGGCGTCGAGCAGGTCGCGGTAGGTGAACGTGCCCTCGGTCGCCGTGATCGCCGTGCGGTCGGCGTGGGATCGCGCGCGGGCGACGAGGGGGGGGTCGGAGTCAGTGCCGGGACGCATCGCGATTCAGATTGGCGCAAGCCGGGGGTGCCGGCAAGCGCCCTTGACAGCGGCCGTGCGGCGGGTAGCATCTGCCGTTCGCGATGGGGCGACCCGCCCCGTCGGCATCCGTTCCAGCTGCGCTGTCGGCAACCGCAAGGAGGACTGTGTGAGAGCTGTCACTGTGCTGCTCCGCAGCAGCCGAGCGTTGGTGTTCTGCGCGTTGCTATCCGTGCCGTCGGCGTTGGGCGGCCAGGGCGTGACCACGTCGGCGTTGAGCGGGTTCGTCACCGACCAGACCGGTGCGCCGCTCGAGGGCGCGACGATCGTCGCGACGCACGTACCGACCGCCACGCAATACCGTGCCACGAGCCGGACGGGGGGGGCGTACAACCTCCCGAACGTGCGGGTCGGCGGGCCCTATCGGGTCGCCGCCACGCGCATCGGGCACCGGCCCCAGACCGTGGAGAACCTCTTCCTGGAGCTCGGGCAGACCTTCCGGCAGGATTTCACGCTCGAGGTGCAGCCCATCGAAGTGGCGGGGCTCGAGGTGACCGCCGAGCAGGATGAGGTCCTGAACGCCGGTCGGACCGGTGCGGCCACCTTCATCGATCGGGAGCGGGTGACGCTGATGCCGTCGATCAAGCGCAGCACGCGCGACCTGACCCGGCTCGATCCGCGCAGCGACGGCAACTTCGCTTTCGGGGGCCGCAACTGGCTGTACAACAACGTCTCCCTCGACGGCTCCTACTTCAACAACCCCTTCGGCCTCGACGACCCGGCGCCGGGCGGGCAGGCCAACGCCGAGCCCGTGCCGTACGACGCGGTGGAGCAGGTGCAGGTCTCGGTGGCCCCCTTCGACGTCCGGCAAGGCGGGTTCACCGGCGCGAACATCAACACGGTGACCAAGAGCGGCACGAACGACATCCGGGGGTCGATCTACACGTTCTTCCGCAACGAGTCCCTGGAGGGCAACGAGGTGAGCGGATCCAAGGTCATCGCCAACCCGAATCTGAGCTTCATTCAGTCGGGCTTCGCGATCAGCGGGCCGCTGATCCGCAACAAGCTGTTCTTCTACGTCAATGCGGAGTTGGAGCGCACGGATGACCCCGGCTCCAACTTCGTGGCCAACCGCGGCGAGCCGGCCGGGACGTTCGGCGTCTCGCGCGTCCGGGCCTCGACCATGGATTCCATCCGCCAGCGCATGATCACCGAGTACAACTACGACCCCGGTCCCTACGAGGGATACATCAACGAGACGGACAACAACAAGCTGCTCCTGAAGCTGGACTGGAACGCCAACGAGAACAACACGGTGTCGTTCCGCTACAACATGCTGGACGCCAAGCGGGATTTGCCGCCGCATCCGTTCGTGCTCAGCGTGAACAACACGGGCCGCGGCCCGAACGAGAGCAGCCTGCCGTTCAGGAACTCCGGCTACACGATCAACAACGAGCTACACTCGTTCGCGCTCGAGGTCAACAGCCGGTCGACCGGCTGGGCCAACCGGTTCTTCGCGAGCTACAACCGGTTCCGCGACTTTCGCGAGGCGTTCAGCGTGGATTTCCCGACCGTCGAGATCGGGGAGGCCGGCGTCACCTACACGACCGTCGGCCATGAGCCGTTCTCGATCAACAATATCCTGGATCAGGACGTCTTGCAGCTCACCAACAACTTCACGCTGTTCAAGGGCCAGCACGCCCTGACGTTCGGGGCGAACTACGAGTCGTTCTCGTTCTTCAACTCGTTCAACATTTTCCGGCACGGGGTCTTCTTCCTCCCCTATACCCTCTCTTTCGGCAGCACATTCCAGACGCTGAACGATTTCTTCACGGCGACCGCTCCGGGTGCCGGCCAGAAGGACTTCCTGGGCATGATCACCCCCGCGACGGCCTTCTACAAGGGCGAAGACATTAGCGTCGGGCAGTTCTCGCTCTACGCGCAGGACGAGTTCGCCGTGTCGGACCGGCTCAACCTGACGTACGGTCTGCGGGTCGATTTCCCGATGTACAACACCGACCCGGTGGCCAACCCGTTCTCCACGGGCCTGACCGCGCGGGACGAGAACGGCAATTCGGAGACGGTCGATCAAGCCAAGCTGCCGGGCTCGGACCCGTTGTTCTCGCCGCGCGTCGGCTTCAACTGGAACGCCGCGGGCGAGCGGCGCACGCAGGTGCGCGGCGGTACGGGGATTTTCACCGGCCGCGTGCCGTTCGTCTGGGTCGGCAACGTGATCTCCAACCCGGGCGCCAATCCGAACCTGTACGGCCCGTTCAATCCCGCCGGAGATACGATCGTCACGGGCGACAACACCGTGTTGCAGCAGTCGTTCGACCTCAATGCGATGGTGTCGGATTTCCGGTGGCCCCAGATCTGGACGACCGACCTCGCCGTCGACCAGCAGCTCCCCTGGAACATGCTGGGGACGCTCGAGCTCATCTACGGCAAGGACATCAACGCGGTCTTCATGCGCAACGCCGATCTCATCGCGCCGGTGCGCAATCTGCCCGCTCCCGACGGCCGGCCGTACTACGGCGGGTTCGGCGCCAACGAGCTGAACTCCGACGGCGGCGCGGGCATCTACGTGATCGACAACACGGACGAAGGGCACAGCCTCACGGTCACCACCCAGCTGCGCAAGGCGTTCGGGGTCGCGGCGAATGCGACCCTCGCCTACACCTACACCGAGGCCAAGAACAACCTCAAGTCCACCGAGATCGCGAGCGTCCTGTGGCAGAACCAGCCGGTGCAGGGTGATCCCAACAAGCCCGGCCTGAGCTTCTCGGAGTTCGGCCACCGGCACCGCATCATCGCCGGCGGCACCTACGGGAAGTCGTGGTCCCCGACCCTGCGGACGCAGTTGGGCCTGTTCCTCGAGATCGCGGAGGGGAACCGCTTCGCCGGCGCCGGCGGCAACCGCTACTCGTTCCTCTACGCCGGCGACGTGAACGGCGACGGCCAGGGCGGCAACGACCTGATCTACATCCCGCGCAGCCAGAGCGAGATCCTGCTCGATCCCTGCCCCACGGCGTGCGGGGCCAACACCACGGCGGCACAGCAGTGGGCTGCGCTCGACGCCTTCATCAGGCAAGACGAGTACCTCAGCTCGCACCGCGGCCAGATCGCCGAGCGGTTCGGCGCGGTGAACCCGTGGTACTCGAACCTCGACCTGCGGATCCTGCAGGACTTCGCGTTCCGTGCCGGGTCCACCCAGCACACGTTCCAGTTGAGCTTCGACGTCCTCAACTTCCTGAACATGATCGACTCCGACTGGGGCGTGCGGAAGGTCGCCAGCGTGTCGGCCACCTCGCCCCTCACGTTCGTTCGGTTGGAGCCGAGCGCGGGCGACGCGCCGGTGTTCAACTTCACCGGCCCGTCGACGACCTACATCGACGACCCGGGGCCGCTGTCGCGCTGGCGGATGCAGATCGGCGTGCGGTACCTGCTGAACTAGCGCCGGCTGCGCCCGGAGCGGAGCAGAAAGGCCCCGATCCATCGGGGCCTTTCTTGTCTCGACCGCACACGACCTCCTCAACGGAGACCGCAGCGTGACTGCCCCCACCACCCTGGTGCTCACGCGGGCCGACGTGGCGGCCCTGCTCGAGCTCGACGAGTGCATCGCGGCCGTCGAGCAGGCGTTCCGGCTGCACGGCGAAGGCCGCACCCAGCCGCCCGGCACCCTGGCGGTGGCCGCGCCGGAGGGCGGCTTCCACATCAAGGCCGGCGTGCTGGGGCTCGAGCGCCCGTACTTCGCGGCCAAGACCAACGCGAACTTCCCCGACAATCCCCGGCGCCACGGCCTGCCGACGATCCAAGGCGTCATCGTGCTCGCCGACGCCACCCGCGGCACGCCGCTGGCGCTCCTGGACTCGATCGAGATCACCGCCTTGCGCACCGCGGCGGCGACCGCGGTGGCGGCGAAGCATCTGGCGCGGCCCGGCGCCCGCGTGGCGACCATCGTCGGCTGCGGCGTCCAGGGTCGCGTTCAGCTGCGCGCCCTGCGGCGCGTGCTCCCGCTGGACCGAGTCTACGCCTGCGACCGCGAGCCGGTGCTGGCCGAGCGGTTCGCAGCCGAGCTCGCGGCCGAGCTCGCGCTCGACGTGCGGCCGGTCGCCGAGGTGGGTCCGGCGGCCCGCGAGAGCGACGTCGTGGTGACCTGCACGCCCTCCCGCGCGCCCATCCTGGGCCTGGGCGACGTGCGGCCCGGGACCTTCGTCGCCGCCGTCGGCGCGGACCATCCCGAGAAGCAGGAGATCGACCCGGCGCTGCTCGCGGCCGGGACGATCGTGGTGGACGTGCTGGACCAGGCCGCCGCGATGGGCGATCTGCACCACGCCCTCGCCGCGGGAGCCGTGGCGCGCAGCGACGTGTACGCCGAGCTGGGGGAGGTGGTGGCGGGCCTGAAGCCGGGCCGGCGCGCCGCCGCCGAGACGATCGTCTTCGATTCGACCGGCATGGCGCTGCAGGACGTGGCGGCGGCGGCCGTGGTGTACGAGAAGGCCGTGCGCCTGGGGCGCGGGCTCCCCGTCCGCCTCGGGGAATGACAACGCACCGGGGGGAGGGTTACCCCTCCCCCCGGCCGGCGTGCGTCGCCCGCGGTTACGGGCTCGGCGGCGGATCATCCCGCGGTGGCCGCACTGTGATGCTGATCGAGGTGCTGGCCTCCGCACCCTGCGCGTCGGACACCCGCGCCGTGATCGTGTGCAGGCCCTCGCTCAGATTCGTTTGGAAGCTGCCCCCCCGACCGATCTCTCCGTCGAGGCTCGACTCCCACACGATGCCGCCGGTCAGGTCCCCGTCCTCGGGGTCCGAGGCGGTGCCCACGAATGAGATCAGCGCGTCGAACCGGAAGCTGCGCCCATCCGCGGGCTGGAGGATCGCCACGCTCGGCGGCTGATTGTCCGGCGGCGGCTCCGACACCTCGATCGTCACCGACGTGCTGGCGAGCGCTCCACGCGTGTCGCGAACCTGGGCGATGATCTCGTGGGTGCCCTGGCTCAACGAGGTCCGGAAGCCGGTCCCCTGGCCGAGCGGGCCGTCGCGGCTCGAGTACCAGGCGATGACGTGCGTGAGGCTCCCGTCCTCGGCATCCCAGGCCGTCCCGTCGAAGCGGATCTGGGACCCGGCCGCGAAGGTCGCCCCGTCTCGCGGGTTGTCGATCGTGACCTGCGGCGGCGTGTTGCCCGGCTCGCCCGTGACCGCGATGAACGCGAACCCGAACGCACCCTCGGAATCCTGCACGACGGCGGCGACGAGATGGGTCCCGAGCGCCACCGGGTCGGTGAAGCGCGCGCCGTACCCGATGATCGTGCCGTCGGAGGTCCACACCAGCCGGTCCGAGATGTCGCCTTCCTCGGGGTCGCTGGCCGAGCCGACGTACTCGACCGGTGTGCCGACCGGGTAGCTGGCGCCGTCCGGAGGACTCGCGATCGCCACGGTGGGCGGTTGGTTGAGCCGGGGCGCCACGGTCAACGTGATCGACACCCGCGTCGTGGCGAGCTGCGAATCCGTCACCCGAGCGGTGATCGTGTGGACGCCGGGGCTCAGCGTCGCATCGAACGCCCCGCCCTGGCCGATGACGCCGTCGCTGCTCGAGAGCCACACCAGACCGGCGGTGAGGTCGCCGTCCTCGGCGTCGGAGGCCGCGCCCCTGAAGGGGATCGGGGTCCCCGGCGTGACCGCGGACCCGTCCGCCGGACTGGTGATCTGCACGTCGGGCGGCGTGTTGCCGGGGACGCCGCCGACGGTGATGCGCACCGAGGCGACGCCGACCTGGCCGCGGCCAGCGCGCGCCCGAGCCGTGATCACGTGTTCGCCGTCACTGAGGGTGCGCACGAAGCTCCCCCCGCGGCCGATGAGACCGTCGCGGTCGGAGCGCCACACGATACCGGCGGTGACGTCCCGGCCGTCCTCGGCGGAGGCCGTGCCCTCGAACAGGATCGGGTCGCCGGACGCGAAAGCCGATCCGTCGGCCGGGCTCGTGATATCGACGAACACCCCGTTGCCCTCGGGG
>CAZVSO010000048.1:15926-17352 GCA_964629425.1 uncultured Gemmatimonadaceae bacterium | reverse complement strand
CTTCGACTCCGTGCCGGGGGTCGGGCCGCGCTTGCTCGAATCGATCCGCCAATTCGTCACGTTTTCGGGTGTGGCCCCGCTCGCGCCTTGACACTCCTCCGCGGCGAAATAACTTAGATTCTTCCATTCCAACGAGTTGCATACGGCAACCGCAGCGGCCACCCCCGACAAACTGGGGGAGATTCTCGTTCGGGAAGGGCTGATCACGCAGGATCAGCTCAAGAAGGCCCTCCAGGAGCAAAAGAGCTCCGGAATGCGGTTGGGCTTCACGCTGGTGAAGCTCGGCCTCATCGAAGAGACCGAAGTCACCAAGATGCTGGCCCGGCAGTACCGCATGCCGGCGGTAGACCTGTCGCGGTTCGAAGTCGACCCGAAGATCCTCAAGCTGCTCAGCCCCGACATCGCCATCAAACACACCGTCCTGCCCCTCAAACGGGAAGGCCGCACCCTCACGGTGGCGATTGCCGATCCGAACAACATCGCCGCCATCGAGGACATCAAGTTCATCACCCGGTGCGACGTCTTTCCGGTCATCGCGGGGGAATACACCCTGCGCAACGCGATCGACCGCCACTACCAGCAGTCCGATGCCCAGCTCCAGACGCTACTCAAGAGCGTGGAGCAGGATGAAGACCTCGAGGTCGTCGAGGAGCAGCAGGACGAGGACGTCAAGGCGCAGGACCTGGCCGACGACGCGCCCGTGGTCAAGCTAATCAACGGGCTCTTGACCGACGCGGTGAAGCGGGGCGCTTCGGATATCCACATCGAATCGTTCGAGCACGAGATGCGGGTGCGCTACCGGGTCGATGGCGTGCTGCAGGAGGTCATGAAGCCGCCGGTCAAGATGAAGGCGGCGCTCATTTCCCGCGTGAAGATCATGGCGCAGTTGAACATCGCCGAACGGCGGGTGCCCCAGGACGGCCGCATCAAGTTGAAGATGGGCGCGCGGGTGATCGACTTCCGCGTGTCGACGTTGCCGGTGTTGTTCGGCGAGAAAATCGTGCTCCGGATCCTCGACAAGGGGAACCTGACCCTCGACCTTTCGAAATTCGGCTTCGAGCCGAAGGCCGAAGCCGACCTGATGAAGGCGATTCTCAACCCCTACGGGATGGTGCTGGTGACCGGGCCGACGGGGTCGGGGAAGACGACGACGTTGTACTCGGCGCTGTCGAAGATCAACACGATTGACGTGAACATCCTCACCGCCGAGGACCCGGTCGAGTACAACCTGATGGGGATCAATCAGGTGCTCGTGCGGGCCGACGTGGGGTTGACGTTCGCGGCGGCGTTGCGGGCGTTTCTGCGGCAGGATCCGAACATCATCATGGTCGGTGAGATCCGCGATCTCGAGACCGGATCGATCGCGATCAAGGCGGCGCTCACGGGCCACCTGGTGCTCTCGACGCTCCACACCAACGACGCGCCG
>CAZVSO010000048.1:13890-15916 GCA_964629425.1 uncultured Gemmatimonadaceae bacterium | reverse complement strand
GATCGAGCCGTTCAACGTGGCGAGTGCGGTGAACCTGATCGTGGCGCAACGGCTGGTGCGGCGGATCTGCGCGGACTGCAAGGAGGCCCACAAGTATTCCGACGAGGAGCTGAACGCGTTCGGGATCCCGCTCGACGAGGCGCGGACGAACACGTTCTATCGCGGCACCGGCTGCTCGACGTGCAACGAGACGGGCTACAAGGGGCGCCAGGGGCTGTACGAGGTGATGCTGATGTCGAGCGTGCTGCGCCGGGCGGTGCTCAAGGGCGCCTCCAGCGACGACCTGCGCGAGCTCGCAGTGCGCGAGGGCATGCTGACCCTGCGCGTGGACGGGATGGTCAAGGTCAAGAAGGGCATCACGACGCTCGAGGAAGTGGTGAAGGAGACCGCGGCGACTTGATGGAGACAGCGCGATGCCGGTGAATCTGCGGGGCCTGCTGGAGGAGATGATCGCAAAGGACGCGTCCGACCTGCACGTGGTGGCGGGGGAGCGCCCCAAGCTCCGCGTCGACGGCGACATCACGAACGCCTCGCCCGAAGAGGTGCTCACGCCGAAGGATACGCTGTCGCTGGCCTACTCGGTGCTCACCGAGAGCCAGAAGAAGCGCTTTGAGACCGAGAGCGAGCTCGACTTCTCCTTCGGGATCCAGAACCTCGCGCGGTTTCGCGGCAACTGCTTCAAGCAGCGCGGCTGCGTGTCGATGGTGATCCGGCAGATCCCGTTCACCGTGAAGACCTTCAACGAGCTGGGGCTCCCGGCGATCGTCGCCCGCCTGTCCGAGAAGCCCCGGGGGCTGGTGCTGGTCACGGGCCCGACCGGGTCGGGGAAAAGCACGACGCTGGCGGCGATGATCGACAAGGTCAACAAGGAGCTGAAGGGGCACATCATCACGGTGGAGGACCCGATCGAGTTCATCCACCGCCACCAGGGCTGTATCGTGAATCAGCGCGAGATCGGCACGGACACCCTCAGCTTCTCCGCCGCCCTGAAGTACGCGCTGCGCCAGGACCCCGACGTGGTGCTGATCGGCGAGCTGCGCGATCTGGAGACCATTCAGGCGGCCCTCACGATCGCCGAGACCGGCCACCTGGTGTTCGCGACGCTGCACACCAACTCGGCGCCCGAGTCGATCAACCGCATCATCGACGTGTTCCCGCCGCACCAGCAGTCGCAGGTGCGCGCCCAGCTGGCGTTCGTGCTCGAGGGCGTGGTCACGCAGACGCTGCTCCAGAAGGCGCGGGGCCGGGGGCGGGTGATGGCGGCGGAGATCATGATCTGCACGCCCGCGATCCGCGCCCTGATCCGCGACGACAAGGTCCATCAGATCACGTCGTCGATGCAGGCGGGGAAGAAGTTCGGGATGCAGACGATGAACGATGCACTGTACCAGCTCTACGTGGCCCGGGAGACCAGCAAGGAAGAGTGCTTGCGGGTGACCTCGGAGCCGAACGAGTTTCTCAAGATGATTGGCGAGCCGCCGCTCGACGAAGAGAGAGGCCTGGCGGTCCCCGGCGCGCCGCTGTCCGGTCCATCGAAGGTCGCCGCGCGCCGGTAGCGCCGGGCGATCGGAGGAAATAGCGCATGCCCATGTTCCAGTACACCGCGCGCACGCTGAAGGGCGCGCTGCAGCAGGGAGAAATCGATCTCCCCAGCCGCGACGACGTCATCGCGCACCTGCGCAAGAACCGCATGGTGGTGGTGCAGGTGCGGCCGGCGGCCAAGCAGATCAGCCTGGGCCGGTTCGGGAAGGGGATCAAAGAGCGCGACCGCGTGGTGTTCACCCGGCAGTTCGCGACCATGATCAACGCCGGCCTGCCGCTGGTCCAGGCGCTCGACATCCTGGCCCAGCAGACCGAGAACAAGTCCCTCGCCACGGTCACCCGCCAGGTGGTCTACGACGTCGAGAGCGGCCACACCCTGGCGGACTCGCTGCGCAAACACCCGAAGGCCTTCAGCGACCTGTACGTCAACATGGTCGCTGCGGGCGAGGCGGGCGGTATCCTCGACACGATCCTGCGGCGCCTC
>CAZVSO010000048.1:1803-13880 GCA_964629425.1 uncultured Gemmatimonadaceae bacterium | reverse complement strand
GCGACGTTCCTGGAGAAGAACGACGCCATCGTGCGCAAGGTCAAAGGCGCGATGATCTACCCGGCGGTCATCTTCTCGGTGGCGATCATCGCGGTGGCCGTGCTGCTCATCTTCGTGATCCCGACGTTCCAGAACATGTTCGCCCAGGTGGGCATGGAGCTGCCCCTGCCCACGCGGATCGTGATCCTCGCGAGCGACCTGCTCACGGGGTACTGGTGGCTGCTCCTCGCCGTGATTGGCTTTGGGATGTTCGCCCTGCGCGGGTACTACAAGACCGGGGCCGGCCGGCTCCAGATCGACACCGTGCTGCTGCGCCTGCCCGTGATCGGCGACCTGCTGCGCAAGCAGGCCGTGTCGCGCTTCACCCGCACACTGGGCACGCTGATCTCGTCCGGCGTGTCGATCCTCGACGGCCTCGAGATCACCGCGCGCACCGCGGGCAACATGGTGATCCACAACGCGGTCATGGCGTCGCGCGCGTCGATCGCGGGCGGCGACACCATCGCGGCGCCGCTGCAGCGCTCCAAGGTGTTCCCGCCGATGGTGATCTCGATGATCTCGGTCGGCGAGCAGACGGGCGGTCTCGACGAGATGCTGACCAAGATCGCGGACTTCTACGACGACGAGGTGGACGCCGCCGTGAGCGCGTTGCTCTCCCTCATGGAGCCCGTCATGATCGTCGTGCTGGGCGTGATCGTGGGCGGCATGGTCGTCGCGATGTACCTGCCGATCTTCGACATGGTCAACGCCGTGCAGTAATCGCGCGCGACCCATCCCGGTGCGTCGCAAGCCTCTCGCAGAACTCGGGAGGCTTGTGCGTTGCAGGGTGCATGAATCAACGCATTCTGCGATACCATGGCGATGGTATGTTATGGTATGTTGTTGTTCCACAATGACTTATGTGGTCGGCACATGCCTTGCCCTTGCCGTTGTTGCCAAGTCCATGAGCGTTAAGGCGATGAGGAACGGCTATACCCTGGTCGAGCTGCTCACGGTGATCGTCATTGCCGGCGTTACCACGTCCATCGGCATGCCGTTGCTGACGAAGTCCTACCCGCAGCGGGCCGTTCGGCTGGCGGGCGATCAGTTCGTCTCGTCGCACGCGCTGGCGAAGGCGACCGCGATCCGCTACGGGCGGCTGGCCGAGCTGCGCGTCGACGCGGCCGGCCGCCGGTTCTGGGTCGAGGTGGACACCAGCTCGACGGCCGTAGTCAGGAAGGACACGATCGGTCCCATCCGGAGCGTGATCGACGGGGGGCTGATCATGAGCAGCGACCGGTCGCTCTTGTGCTTCGACGCGCGCGGGATGCCGAGCCTCCGGACCGGCTGCCAGGCGGCGAACGCGGTGGTGACGTTCGCGATGGGCAACAGCGCGCGCTCGGTGCGCACCACGGCTCTCGGAAAGGTGTTGCGATGATCATTCGGTCGCCTCACAGGCGCGCGCTTCCGCGGCTGGCCGCGGAGCGCGGCATGTCGCTCATCGAGGTGCTCGTCGGGATCATCGTCCTGTCGATCGGCCTGGTGGGCGTGGCGCTGTCGGGCAGCGTGGCCAACCGCCAGATGCGCACGGGCCGCACGGACATGACGGCCTGGGCTGCGATCCAGCAGCAGGCCGAGGTCCTCATGCGGCAGGGCTTCAAGAACGTGAAGACCGACTCCTCGGTCGTCCTCGGCTACCCGCTGAACTGGACGGTCACCGGCGCGGACCCCAAGCAGGCCGTCCTGGTGATGAAGCGGACCACCCCGACCGGCGCGCTCGTGCGAGACACGCTGATCCTCTACTTCGCCGCGCGGGACACCCTGTGATCGCCCCGCTGCAGCGGGTCCGGCGCAACGAGGCCGGGTTCACGATCGCCGAGGTCCTGCTGTATCTCGTCGTCGCCCTCATCCTGATGAGCGGCGTGTACGCGCTGATCATCAACCAGGGCCGGGCCTACCAGTCGCAGCTCGAGGTGACCGACGTGCGCAACAGCGTGCGCGGCGCGGCCTCGCTGCTCACGTGGGAGCTGCGGCAGGCGTCCGCATCGTCCGGCGACCTGTACTTCGTGACGACCGACTCGTTCGCCGTCCGCTCCATCCAGGCGAGCGGCATCCTGTGCAGCGAGCACCCGACGCTGACGCGTTATGGGCTGTCGGTGACAGCCGGCGAGTTCAATGCCACGGCCGACGACAGCGCCCTGGTGTTCAAGGCGGCCGGCGCGAGTGTGGCCGACGACGGCTGGAAGACCGTCCGGATCACGAACATCTACAGGCCGGCGAGCCTGGGCGGGGTGCTGAACTGCTTCTGGGGCGACGCGACGGCCGGGAAGGGCCTCGGGCGGACCACGCACCCGCCGAATGGCGTGGCCGCGACCACCGGGACCACGGTGCCCGATCTGGGCGTCGAAGTGACGGGGCTGCCGGCCGCCACCTACATCGACAGCGTGTACGTGGGGGCGCCGTTCCTGGCGTTCCGGCGTATCCAGTACGGGATCTACCAGGAGGCCGGGCGGTGGTGGCTGGGCCGCAAGGTGGGCGGCGTCGTGAGCTACGAGAAGCTCACGGGGCCGCTGCGCGCCCCGGGCGACGGGGGCCTGGTGTTCGTCTACCGCGACGCCGCGGGCGCCGTGACGGCGAACAAGCTGCTGGTGGCGGAAGTGGAGATCATCATCCGGGGCGAAAGCTGGGGCCAGGCGCCGAACGTGGTGCGGCCGCCCGCCATCGCGTTCCGGCGGGACACGGTCCGCACGCGGGTCGCACTGCGCGGCTGAACCAGGGACCGACGGACAGGCGGACCGGCGGACTGACGGACCGACGATTCATAAAGGCGGCACAATGACGGCTGCGACGCAGACAGAACGGGTGGAGGCGAGGAGCGACAGCGGGTTCGCGATGCTGATCGCCATCTTCGCGCTGCTGATCATGAGCACGGTCGCGGTGGCGGCGCTCATGAGCTCCGGCGACGAAGCACGCTCGGCGCGCGCGACGCGCGCGGCCAACGCCTCGTTCTACGCGGCCGAGGCGGGGCTCCAGGCGTTCTGGGCGAACGACATCGATTCCGCGTTTGTGGACAGCCTGAACCGCGGCCTGGTGGTCGTGGCGCCCGGAGGCAGGCGCGACTTCGGCTGGCGCACGCTGTCCAATGGCGGCCAGTACCACGTCGAGCTGCGCCGCTACGACAACGGCGGACAGAAGATCTACGCGCTCGTGGCCGAGGGCCGCGGGGCGCGGGGCCTGGCCGGCGAGCAGCAGCTGAGCTTCCTCGTCACGCCGGTGAACGGCACCGGCCCGTACAAGCTGGGCAAGTGCTGCGACGCGGCGGCTACGGCCTACGGCAAGACTAAGCGCGACGTGAGCGGCTCGACCATCAGCGGCATGGATACGCCGCCGACTGCCTGGCCAGCCGCCCGGTGCGCCGCGACTCCCATCCAGAACAAGCCCGGCGTCGAGATGCAGGACACCACGCAGCTCAGTCGGTCGGCCGGGACCATCCTGACCGGGACGCCGCCCAAGAAGCAGACCCCGGGAATGGACTCGACCGCGTTCCTCCAGTACGGGGGCATCACGTTCGCCGAGCTCAAGGCGATGGCGAACCACACGATCGACGCGTCGGCGGCGCAGATCAAACACGCCGTGGCGCCGACGCTGAATGTCGACGGAACGTGCAAGACCAGCGATCCGTGGAACTGGGGCTCGAGCGATCCCGCCCACGCCTGCTACAACTACTTCCCCATCATCCTGATGCGGGGAGAAATCGAGATCACCAACGGCTACGGGCAGGGGCTCGTGATCATGGATATCACCGCGGGCATAGGGAGCGAGTTCGAGCTCGAGCCCCCGGCCGGCAAGTCGGTGACCTTCGCGGGCCTTATCGTCGGCTTCGGATGTCCCGAGATCGAGGACGGCGCCAAAATGTACGGGGCGGTGTACGGCGACGGGCTCACGGCCAACCCCTCGTGCGGCGGCGACGGCGCGCTCCGGGTGGGCGACGGCGGTGCCGGCTACCTGTATTGGAGTGCCTGCGTGGCCCAGATGGTGCTCGACCGCACCGGCACGGCGGCCGCGAGCGGCGGGATCCCCGCCGGGGGCGTGAAGCGGCTCTCCCACGGCTTCCAGACGCTGCTGCGGTAGCAGGCGCAGGGCGGCGATTCTGGTGGCCCCTTGATTCATCAAGGGGCCACATCTTTTTTGGCCTAGCTCCTCCTCCCCAGGCCGTCCTTCCGCCCGCATCCCCCGCCTTGGTCCGTCCCTCCCCGTCTTCTCTGAGCAAACCTTCACGTTGTCTTCACCCGACATCACTCCGCGGCCCGTTACACTGCGCCGCGCATTGGTTTCCGAGTCAGGAGGCTCAGTGGGGTCACGCGCGGGCAGGCAGGCAGCGCTCATCGCGCTGATCGCCGCCGGGTGCGGCAAGCGGGAGCAGCCGGAGGCGGTGCCCGGCGCGGGCCAGGCCGCCCCGCCTGTGGTGGCCGCGGGGGAAGACGCGCGCCGGGCGATCTTCCTCGCGAAGGGCTGCCCGCAGTGCCACTCCATCAGCGCCCTGGGCATCACCTCGCAGGCCGAGGTCGCGCCGGATCTCACGGGCGCCTACGGCGACGTGCAAAGCCGATTCGGCGTGAAGCTCGAGGAATTCCTGGATCACCCCACGGGCACGATGCAGGTGGTGCTGGGCTCGATGATCCAGCTGACTCCGGCCGAGCGCGACTCCATCATCCGTCTCCTCAAGGAGCTGCACGAGGAGGCCGAGGAGAAGTCGGAGCGAGAGTCGGACCGTGATCCTCACCAATAGCCAGGGAGGCGTTCCCATGTTGCGTCGTGTTCTTGCGATCGGGGTTGGCGCGGGGATGGTTGCCTGCGCGCCGTCGGGCGGGCCGCCGGCGGGGCAGGGTGGGAGGCTGGCGGACGCGCGCGAGGCCGCGCAGCGCACGTTCGTGCCGCCGGGCCAGCTGGACGAGTTCTATCTGTTCTACAGCGGCGGTCATTCGGGCCAGGTCTACGTCGCGGGCGTGCCCTCGATGCGGCACATCGCGACGATCCCGGTGTTCGCGCCCTATCCCGCGACCGGCTACGGGTTCGACGAAGAGTCACGCAAGATGCTGGGCGGCTACACCTGGGGCGACGTCCATCACCCCGCGATCTCGAAGACCGCCGGGGACTACGACGGCCGCTGGATGTTCGTCAACGACAACGCCAACAACCGGCTGGCTCGGATCGACCTGCGCGACTTCAAGACCAGGCAGATCCTGGGGCCGATCCCCAATTCGAGCGGCAACCACGGCTCCGCGTTCGTGACGGAGAACACGGAGTACGCGCTGGTCGCGAGCCGGTTCTCGATCCCGATCCCGCGCGGGACCTACGCGCCCACGTCGCGCTACGCCACCGACTACAAGGGCGTGCTCAGCGGCATCAAGATCGACAGCGCGACGGGTGAGATGACGATGGGGTGGCAGATCGTCACACCGCCGTTCAACTGGGATCTGGCGGCCACGGGCCGCGAGATCTCGCGCGACTGGGCGGTGTGGTCGAGCTATAACACGGAGCGGGCCACGGGGCGGCTGGAGGTGACGGCGAGCCAGCGGGAGCGGGATTACATCACGTTCGTGAACTGGCGCCGCGCGGCGGCCGCGGCCGCGGCGGGCAAGGGCAAGATCGTCGGCGGGGTCCGGGTGCTGGAGCCGCGGGAGGTGCCCGGGATGATGTACCTGGTGCCGCTGGCCAAGAGCCCGCACGGCGCCGACATCTCGCCCGACGGACGCTACGTGGTCGGCGGCGGCAAGCTCGCGCCCTACGTGACGGTCTACGAGTTCGAGAAGTTCCTCCAGGCGGTCCAGGCGAACGACACGATCGGCAGCGAAGACGGCATCCCGGTGCTGCGCTACGAGTCGATCAAGGTCGCCGAGGTCCCGGTCGGGCTGGGACCGCTGCACACGCAGTTCGACGACCAGGGCTACGCCTACACGTCGCTGTTCGTCGAGTCGGCGGTCGCCAAGTGGAAGCTCGGGCCCTTCGACGGGAACGACTCGGCGCTCGTGGTGGCGAAGATCCCGGTGCACTACTCGGTGGGCCACATCGTGGCGGCCCACGGCGACACCCGCCATCCGGTGGGCCGCTACCTCATCTCGATGAACAAGCTGTCCAAGGGCCGGCACCTGAACGTCGGACCGTCGCAGCCGGAGTCGAGCCAGCTGATCGACATCACCGGCGACGGCATGACGATGCTGTACGAGGCCTACACCGAGCCGGAGCCGCACTTCGCGCAGCTCGTGCGGGCCGACCTCCTGAAGCCGATCGAGGTGTACCCCAAGGCCGAGAACCGCGATCCCAACGCGATCTGGGCGGCAGCGGACGCGCGAGTCACCCGGCGCGGCAACGTCGTCGAGGTGAAGATGTACGCCATCCGGTCCTACTTCTCGCCGGGGGAGCTGGAGGTGCAGCAGGGCGACTCGGTGATCGTCCACCTCACCAACGCCGAGCAGGAGCGCGACATGCTGCACGGCTTCGGCGTCGCCGGCTACAACATCAACCTGGTGGTGGACCCGGGCGAGACCAAGACCGTGGCCTTCCGCGCCACGAAGCCCGGCGTGTGGCCGTTCTACTGCACCAACTTCTGCTCGGCCATGCACCAGGAGATGCAGGGCTACCTCCTGGTGAAGCCGCGCGCCGGCGCTACGGCGTCGGCCGCGGAACCGGCGGGGAACTGACGTGACCCTCGCCGCCTGGCTCGACCAGGTGATCTCCCCCCGGGCACGGCTCGCCGTGCTCGGGGCGGGGGTCTTCCTGATCCTCGCCCCGTTCTTCCCCCTGTGGCAGATCACGATGTTCGCCGGGCAGTTTCCCGAAGGGCTGCGGCTCTCGATCTATGCGTACCAGCTGGTCGGCGGAAACGGCGGCGCGGATCTGCAGGGCATCAACATCCTGAACCATTACATCGGGATGCGGGAAATCCGCGCCGCGGACTTCGTCGAGATGAAGTTCATCCCGTTCGCGTTGGGGGCGTTCTTCCTGCTGGGCCTGCGATCGGCCGTGTTTGCGCGGATCCGGGAGGTCGTGGACCTGACGGTGCTGTTCGCCTACTTCGCGGTGTTCTCGTTCGGCGTGTTCTGGTACCGGATGTACAGCTACGGGCATCAGCTCAGCGCCGAGGCGCCCATCACAGTCGCGCCGTTCACGCCGCCGGTCTTGGGGCACCAGCACATCGCGAACTTCGACGTCTATAGCTACCCGGGGCTCGGCTCCGTGCTGCTCGCGGTGTTCGCGCTGGGGCTGGGCGCGATCCTGTTCGTCGAGGCGCGGCGTCACGGGACGCTGCGGCCGTGATGCTGCTGCTGGCGGCCGTGGTGGTCGCCGCTTCGGGCGATACCGTGCGGCTCGCACCCGGGGTGCATCCGGGACCGCTCCGGATCGAGCGCCCGACGGTGATCCTCGGGGCGCCGGGCGCGATCCTCCGCGGCGGCGGACGGGGCAGCGTCCTGGAGATCCTGGCGCCCGGCACTGTGGTGCGCGGCCTGCGCATCGAGGGCAGCGGGCGCAACATGGACACCGACGACGCCGGGGTGATGGTCCGCGCCGACTCCGTGACGCTCGAGGACCTGGTGATCCGCGACGTGCTGCACGGGGTGTACCTGCGCGACGTGCGGGGCGCCACGCTGCGGCGGCTCGACATCGCGGGTCCGCCCGGTCTGCCGGAGAGCGGCACCGGGAACGGGATCCACCTGTACGCTTCGCGCGACATCCTGGTCGAGGCCAACCGCATGGCGGACGTCCGCGACGGGATCTACTTCGACTACTCCGACAGCGTGGTGGTGGTGGACAACCGGGTCACGCGGGTGCGCTTCGGCCTGCACTACATGTTCAGCCATCACAACCGGTTCGAGCGCAACGTGTTCACCGACAACGCCGCCGGCGCCGTGATCATGTCGTCCCGGGACGTCGTCGTCACCGACAACGTCTTCGCCTGGAACGCGGGCAGCCGGTCCTACGGGTTGGTGCTGCAGACCGCGACGGCGCCGGTCGTGCGGGGCAATCTCGTGGTCGGCAACGAGATCGGCGTGTTCTTCGACAACGTGATCCGCGGCGAGTTCACGGGCAACGTCGTGGCGGGCAACTGGCTCGGCTTCAAGCTCTACGGCAACAGCGAAGGCACGCGCGTGACGGAGAACGCGGTCGTGGGCAACACGTTCGATGTCACCGGCGGCGGCGCCGAGGGGGCATACGCCTTTTGCGTGGCGGGACGGGGCAACTACTGGGCGGCCGCCGCCGGGCGCGGCTGGGACCTCGATGGGGACGGTGTGCTCGACGCGCCGCACCAGGCCAGCTCGCCCCTCGCCGAGCTCGCGCTCAACCGCACCGGGTTGCGGTTGTTCCTGGCGAGCCCGGCGGCGCGCGCCCTCGACTGGGCCGAGCGGACCTTTCCCGTGTTCGACGTCGCGGGGGCGGTGGATCCGTGCCCGCTCGCGACGCCGCCAGTCCCGGTCATGCTCGGGAGCCTGCCCGCGGCGCCGGTCGCGAGCCTGGGGGGCCGTGGCGGCCAGCAGGCGGCGGGAGCCCTCGCGCTGGTGGCGGGGCTCGTGGTGCTCGGGACGGCCGCCCGCAAGAACCGGAGAGCGTCATGAACTGGACGCACATGCATCTGCTGCTGAGCCATCTCCCCGTCGTGGGGACCCTGGTCGGACTGGTGCTGCTGGCGGCGGCGCTGTTGCGCCGGAACACCGCGGTGCAGGCAGCCGCGCTCGGGGTGTTCGTGGGCTGCGCCGCAGTGGCGGTCCCCGTCTACCTCACGGGCGAGCCGGCGGAGGAAGCGGTGGAGGAGCTGGCGGGCGTGTCCGAGGCCGCGGTCGAGGCGCATGAGGAGTCGGCCCTGGTGTCGCTGGTGAGCGTGGGCCTCCTCGGCGTGGTCGCCGCGGTGGGGTTGACCATGCTGCGGCGCTCGCGTCCGGCGGCCCGGCGGGTGGTCGCGGCCGCCTTGATCCTTGCCATAGGGAGCGGCGCGCTGCTCGCCCGCACGGCGAACCTTGGAGGCCGGGTGCGTCACAGCGAGATCAGCGGCGTCGCGGAGGACGGCGCCGCCGAAGAAGACGATGACGAGACCAAGCGCTGAAGTACGCGGCGCTACGGCGGGCGTGATCGCCCTGCGCGGCGCCTGGAAGCGGTTCGGTGCGCGCACGGCCCTCGAGCCGCTCGACCTCGACGTCCGAGCCGGAGAAGTGGTCGCCCTCGTCGGTCCCAACGGCGCGGGCAAGTCGACCGTGCTACGCATCCTCGCGGGCACCATCCGTCCCAGCGGCGGCACCGCCGCGATCGGCGGGCGGGACGCCGTGGCGCAGGGGGTTGAGGCGCGACGGCTGCTCGGCTACCTGCCGCAGCGGCTCGGCGTGCCCCCCACGACCGTCCTGCGCGACCTCACGGCCCTCGTGGCCGCCGTCCGCGCCGTGCCGTTGGCCGACGCGCTCGCGCGGCTTGCCGACATCGGGCTCGGCGATCGCGCGGGGGCGACGCTGGCCCAGCTGTCCGGCGGCCAGCGGCAGCGCGCGATGCTCGCGCTCGCGGCGCTCGGCCGCGTGGAGGCGCTCTTGCTGGACGAGCCGAGCATCAGCCTGGACACCGAGGGGGCCGAGGAAGTGCGTGCCGAGATCCGGCAGGCGCGGTCCCGGGGCACGGCCGTGCTGTTCGCGTCCCATCACCTGCATGACGTGGCCCGGCTGGCCGACCGGATCGTCGTCATGGTCGATGGGCGCGTGGCGGCGCAGGGTACGCTCCCGGAGCTCGCGGCGGCGGCGGGTGTGTCGTGGAGCGAGGTGGTGGCCGAGGCGCCGATCGAGCGGATCTACCGGATTCTCGTGGCGCGGCGGCGCGGTGGGAGCATCGCGCCGGCGCTCGTTCTCTTGCGCGGGGACGCGGCATGACGGCCCGCGCCCTCCTGCGGTTCGACTTCGCCGCGGCGCGGAGGGGCCGTCTGGTGCCGCTGTTCGCGGCCGGCTTCGCGCTCGCCAGCCTCGCGCTGGCGCTCGTGGGCCTGTCCGCCGGTGGGGTGGTGGTGGTGCAGGGCTTCGCCCGGACGTCGGTGAGCTTGCTCCAGCTCGTGCTGTGGGTCGTGCCGCTGCTCGGGCTCGTGCTGGGGGCGGTGGCCGGGGTGGAGTGTCACGAGCTCGAGTTCGTGGCAGCGCTGCCGCTGTCGCGACGCGCCATCGTGGTGGGCCGGTGGGCGGCGTGGGTCGTCGCCCTGGGCGCGGCCCTGCTGGTCGGGCTCGGCGGGGCGGGGTTGGTGATCGGCTCCCTCGCGGGTGCCGCCGACGGGCTGCGCTACCTGGCGCTCATCGGCGTCGCGTTGCTCCTGCTCTCGGCCGCGCTCGCGATCGGGTTGTGGATCGGCGTCGCGGCGGGAGCGCGCGCCCGCGCCCTCGCGATCGCGGTGGCCACGTGGCTCGTACTGGTCGTGGGGATGGACCTCATCGCCATCGCCGTGCTCGCCCTGCTCCCGCCCGGCGAGGCGGGTTGGGAGCTGTCCCTGCTCCTCCTCGTCGATCCGGTGGACAGCGCCCGGGCCCTCGGCCTCGGCCTGTTCCGCGCCGACGTGCTGGCCGGGCCCACCGGTGCGGCCCTGCGCCGCGTGCTCGGCGGGTGGGGGGCTTGGGCGCTCGTGGCGGGCCTCGCGGCGTGGACCGCGGTGCCACTCATGGCCGCGGGCCGGCGGTTCGCGCGCAGCGATCTGTGACGGGGGCGGACGAGGGACGGGGGATGGGGGACGGGGCATGAACGTACTCCTCATCGCGAACGATCCACCCTACGGGACGGAGCGCTCCTACAACGCGCTGCGGCTCGCCGGGTCGCTCGTGAAGCGGGATGGCGTCGCCGTGAAGGTGTTTCTGATGGCCGACGCCGCCGGCTGCGGCAAAAGGGGCCAGCAGGTGCCGACGGGCTACTACAACCTGGAACGGATGCTGCGGGTGGTGCTGCAGCACGGCGGCGAAGTGGGTGTCTGCGGATCCTGCATGGACGCGCGGGGCCTGGCCGAGGCGGAGCTATTGGAGGGGGCTCGTTGCAGCTCCATGGACCAGCTCACCGACTGGACCCTCTGGGCCGACAAAGTCGTGGTGTTCTGAATGGCCGAGATCGTCGTGATCGGCGGCGGTGTCGGCGGGCTGGTGGCGGCCAAGCGGCTGCGCCGCCTGCTGCCGGGTGGCCACCGCATCACCGTCCTCGACCGATCTCCGGAGCATCTGTTTCAGCCGTCGCTCCTTTGGGTGGCGGACGGGACGCGCGATCCGCGACGACTGGTCCGTCCGCTCGGTCGGCTGGAGCGCCGGGGGGTGAGCTTCCGCCAGGCGACGGTGCGGGAGCTCGACCCGGTGCGGCGGCGAGTGCGATGGGACGGTGGCGAGGTTCATTACGACTACCTCCTGCTCGCGCCGGGAGCGGAGCTCCGGCCCGAGGCGATGCCGGGCCTCGCGGAGGGCGGCTGCGATCTCTACACGCTGGAGGGTGCCGCGCGCCTCAATGCCGCCGTCTCGCAGTTTCCTGGAGGACGGCTCGTCGTGCTCGTCTCGTCCCTCCCGTTCAAGTGCCCCGCCGCGCCCTACGAGGCCGCCATGCTACTCGAGGCGCGGCTGCGGGCGCGCGGGGTGCGGCAGCGGTGCGAGATCGCGCTCTATACGCCCGAGCCGCAGCCCATGGCCGTGGCCGGGCCGGCCCTCGGGGCGGCGGTGCAGGGTATGCTCGCCGTGCGCGGCATCAGCTATTTCCCCAACCACAAGGCTGTCGCCGTGGACGCTGCCAGCCGCACCGTGCGGTTCGAGTCGGGCGCCAGCGCGAGCTACGACCTGCTCGCCTACGTCCCGCCGCACGTCGCGCCCGCGTTTGTGGTCGAGGCTGGTCTCGCGCCCGCGGGCGGTTGGGTCAAAGCCGATCCCGGGACTCTCGCCACGCCGCTCGAGGGCGTGTGGGCGGCAGGTGATGTCACAGGCATTCCCCTTCCCAACGGAAAGGCGCTTCCCAAGGCCGGCGTGTTCGCGGAGGGTGAAGCGGAGGTGGTGGCGCGGAACATCGCGGCACTTATCCGCGGGGAGGCCCCCGGGGCGCGGTTCACCGGCGAAGGGGCGTGC
>CAZVSO010000048.1:0-1793 GCA_964629425.1 uncultured Gemmatimonadaceae bacterium | reverse complement strand
CTTCATAGAGATGGGCGACGGACGGGCAGGGTTCGCCAGCGGGAACTTCTATGCCGTGCCCGAGCCGGTCGTGCGGATGAAGCACCCGGGACGCCGGTGGCACTGGGGGAAGGTGGTGGTTGAGAAGACCTGGTTTCTCCGGTGGCTGTGAGTCCCCAGGCCTGAAGAGAACTTCATCGCAGATTCATCGAATGCTCAGGAGTGTTTGCCGCAGCTTGTATTGAGGACTAACACGGTCCCGTTAATCCAGAATAGCCATGCGGCTGACGCGGGAAAGCGAGTACGCACTTCTGGGCTTGGCGGTCGTCGCGAGGCGGGCGATGGGAGATGTCGTGCCGCTCGCCGAGATCGCGGCGGCAAGACATCTGCCCCGGACGTTCCTCGCCAAGACATTCCAGAAGCTCGCTCGCCACGGCGTGCTGGTCTCGCACCGCGGCCCCGGTCGCGGCTACGCGCTCGCCCGCCGTCCTGGCGCGATCTCGTTGCGTGAAGTGTTGGAGGCTGTCGAAGGGCCCGGGCTGTTCAACCGCTGCGTGTTCTGGGGCACACACTGTTCGGACGCCGATCCGTGCCTGCTGCATCGGCACATGAAGGCTCTTGTCCCCGACATCCGCGCCGCGCTCGAGCGTCTGACCCTGGCCGATCTGGCCGACGCGCGGGTGAGGCACGCTCGAGTGGCTCGCGCGGCGGGAGCGATCCCATGACCAGTCAGCGTGGATGGTTCCTCGGCATCACAGCGGCGCTCCTGGGCGGGGTGGCGCCGCTCGCCTCGCAGCAGTCAGGAGCCCAGCTGTTTCAGACGAAGTGCGCGGCCTGTCACAGTCTGGGGAGCGATCGAATGGTGGGCCCTGGCCTCCGAGGCGTGACGGCGAGGCGCCAGCGAGTCTGGCTGGTGCGCTGGATCGCCACGCCGAACGACCTGCTCTCCGGCGGTGACCCGATCGCGCGGCAATTGCTGCAGGAGTACGGCGGTCTCCCGATGCCGAATCTCGGCCTGACGGAACGCGAGGCGGAGTCGGTGATCGCGTACCTGGAGACTGCGGCCGAGACGGGCACCGCACCCAGCGCCGCTGCGGCGCCACTGCCCGCCGGAAACCCCATCGTTGGCAAAGGGCTGTTTACGGGCGCCACCCGGTTCCAGAACGGCGGTCCTTCCTGCATGGCGTGCCACAGCATTGCAGGCATCGGAGCGCTGGGCGGCGGTGCGCTGGGGCCGGACCTGACCGCGGCGTCGACGAAGTACGGCGTCGCGGGACTCGCTGCAGTGCTTGCCACCACCCCGTTCCCGACGATGCAGCCCATCTTCGCACCGCGCCCCCTCACGCCGGAGGAGCAGGCGCATCTCGTGGCGTTCCTCGCGCAAGCCTCGGTCAGCGGCCGATCCCCCCGGGCCGTCGGGCTGCTCACGGGTGCAGCGGTCGTCGCCACACTGATGTTGTTCGGGCTGGCGCATCTCTCCTGGCGCGGACGCCTCGTCACTGTCCGCCGGCATATGGTCGATAACGCGCGCTCGGGTTCCGACCCCAAGCGCGTGAGCCACCGTTAGTGGCCTGTATCGAGGGTCTCGGTAGGAGCGAGGCGCGCCGAGAGGATTGTCCCGGGTCTGACGCCCACCCTTCGAGGGTAGGGACATCCCACGCCGGATCGTGCTATCGGAACTGGGGAGACACTCCGCTAGTCGGGAGGTCATGAACATGGGCTGGATCCAGGATCTCGTGAAGCCGAAGGCGCGCCGGTGGGAGGAGTTCTACCGCAACCGGTGGCAGCACGACAACGTGATCCGCAGCACGCAC
>CAZVSO010000047.1:0-17548 GCA_964629425.1 uncultured Gemmatimonadaceae bacterium | reverse complement strand
GTGCCAGTGGCGCCGGGGCTGGCGGGAAGTGATGAGGCTCACCTTCCGCCGGCCTAACGGGCCGGCTTAACGGGCCCGTCACCCCGCCGTCCAAGGCCGGACCATCAACCAGTGGAGCGGACACAATGCGTATGCGACTTGCAGCCGTGCTGGCGGTAGGGGCGATCGCGGCTGCCTGCAGTGGCGATCCCACCGGGGTGTCGAGCGCGGAGCTGGCGCTCGCCCAGGAATCGCAGCTCATCGTCGAGAGCGTGGCGGCATCGACCGGTGCCACGCACGAAGGATGGCTGCGCCGCCTGCTCGAGCGGCTGCGCGAGACCGACGATCCCGAGGCCCAGGCGTTCCTCGCTCAGGCGCGAGAACTGCAGGCGCTCGCCCGGGAGGCGCGCGAGGCGGGCGACCTCGAGGTGGCGCGGGAGTATTTGCGCCAGGCGTTCCGCGCCGTGCTCTCGGCAGTGCTCGAGGTGTTCCCGGACGCCGTCACGCGCACCGGCGCTGCAGTGGACGAGGCGATAGCGCGGATCGAAGCACGGCTCGGCGACCGCGAGGCGCCGCGCATCCGGCGGGTGATCGCCCACGTGCGCGAGCTGCGCAACGCCGCGGACGCGGCGCTGGCCAATGACGACCCAGTGACGGCGCTCGCGCTCAACCTGCGCGGCATCCAGATCCTGTACCGGCTGGTGGACCACATCCGCGATCGGCACGACCACGACCGCGTGGCGGACGGGGAGATGCACGAGAGCAGACCGTAAGGGCGACAGCGGCCTAAGACGGCCGAGGACGGCCAAAGACGGTCCAGGATTTCTCAATCTGGACCGTCTTTGTCCGTCTTGGACCATCCCCGTTCACCATTGTGCGTCTATGCGTCTGCGCGTCTCGCTGTTCGCTCTTACCCCTCCCCCCTGGCGCCTGCATATTCTTATTCCCCCGACATAGGAGCGGCGGCGCCCATGCGCTTGTATAAGACGGCGGAGATCCGCAATGTGGCGGTCGTGGGCCACGGCGCGAGCGGCAAGACCAGCCTGGTCGACGCTCTCGCGTTCGTGGCCGGCACGAGCAAGCGCCACGGGTCCGTAAAGGACGGCACCGCCCTCACCGACTACACCCCCGACGAGATCGAGCGCAAGTACTCCATCAATCTGGCCCTGGCCGTGGCCGAGTGGATGGACACGAAGATCAATCTGATCGACACCCCCGGATACCTGGACTTCACGGGCGAGGCCCTCGCCGGCGTGTATGCCGCCGACGCGGCGGTGGTCGTGCTCGCGGGGACCGCGGGCGTGGAGGTCGGTACGGAGAAGGTATGGGACTACTGCGAGCGCCGCGGGCTGCCGCGGCTGTTGTTCGTCTCGTTGATGGACAAGGAGCACGCGGACTTCGAGCGAGTCTTCACCCAGGTGAAGGAGCGGCTCTCGCCCAAGGTGATCCCGGTGGAGATCCCGGTGGGGGAAGGGCCGGCGTTCCACGGAATCATCAACCTGTTCTCCAGGAAATGCCATTTGTACAAGAAGGGGACGAAGGCGGGCGAGTACGACGAGGTGGACGTCCCGGCGGAGTACCGCGAGCGGTTCGAGAAGTACTCGCAAGAGCTGATCGAGAGCATCGCGGCGACGGACGACACGCTGCTCGAGCGCTATCTCGGGGGCGAAGAGATCGGGCGCGACGAGGTGATCGCCGCGATGAAGGCGGGGATGCTCAAGGGCGAGCTGTTCCCGCTGTTCTGCGGCGCCGCGGAGCTGACCTACGGGACGCGGGCGCTGCTCACCAAGATGGTCGAGCTGTGCCCCGCGCCCCACGAGCGGCCCCCGATCGAGGGGGAGAAGTGGGGCAGCGCCGAGAAGCTCCCGGTCCGGGCCGACGACGGCGGGCCGTTCGTGGCGCAGGTGTTCAAGACGGTGTCCGAGCCCCACGTGGGGGACGTGACGCTGTTCCGCGTGTACGCGGGCACCGTGAAGAACGGGCAGGAGGTGTACAATGCGCCGCGCAGCGCCACCGAGAAGCTGAACCACCTGTGCGTCGCCGTTGGGAAGGAGCGCTCGGAGATCGCGGAGCTGCACGCCGGCGACATCGGCGTGGTGGCGAAGCTCCGCGACACACACACCAACGACTCACTGTCCACTCGCGAGGCGCCGGTGGTGCTGCCCCGGATCCCCTTCCCGGAGGCCGTGATCACGCTGGCCGTCGAGGTGAAGCAGCGGGGGGAAGAGGACAAGCTCTCGACGGGGCTGCACAAGCTGCACGAGGAGGACCCCACCTTCCAGCACGAGTACAACGCGGAGCTGGGCCAGACGCTGATCCGGGGTTTGGGGGAGCGGCATCTCGAGATCGTGGTGGGGCGCCTGGCGCGCAAGTACGGCGTGCACGCGTCCACGGCGAAGCCGAAGGTCGCTTACCGGGAGACACTGAAGGGGAGGGCCGAGGGTCAGGGCAAGCACAAGAAGCAAACGGGCGGGCGCGGGCAGTACGGCGACTGCTGGATCCGGCTCGCGCCGCTGCCGCGGGGCTCCGGGCTCGTGTTCGACGATCAAATCGTGGGCGGCGTCATCCCGCGGCAGTACATCCCGGCGGTCGAGCGGGGTATCGTCGAGGCCACGCACCGGGGGCCCGTGGCCGGGTATCCCGTCGTGGATTTCAAGGTGGAGCTGTACGACGGCTCCTACCACGACGTGGACTCGAGCGAGCAGGCGTTCAAGATGGCGGGGATCCTCGCGTTCCGGAACGTGAGCCCGGGCGCGCGGCCCGTGCTGCTGGAGCCGATCATGGAGATCGAGGCGTGGACGCCGGACGACTACCAGGGCCCGGTGATGGGCGACATCTCGTCGCGACGCGGGCACATCCTGGGGACCGAGCCGGACGGCAAGCTGGTCAAGGTGCGGGCGCTGGTGCCCGAGGCCGAGCTGGACCGCTACGCCACCACATTGCATTCGCTCACGCACGGGCGCGGAACCTACCGGCAGAAATTCCACGTTTATCAGGAGGTGCCGCCAGACGTGGCGCAGAAGGTCGTCGAGGCGCGGAAGAAGGAGCTGGAGGAGACGAAAGAGGCGAAGGGGTAGGGAGACGGGAAACGGGAAACGGGACACGAGATTCACTCTCCCAGCAAGGAGGATGTCATGGCGAGCACGCTGAAGGTTGCCGCACCGATCGTCGCGCTGGTGGGAGTGGCTGCGCTCTTGGGCGCCCGCTTGGCCCCCTCCCCGGCGCCGCCGCCCACACCCGCCGACGGCCACACGATCCACGTGCTGGCCCCGCATGTGGTCGAAGGCAAGGTGATGGGCCCGTACCATCACTACTGCAAGGTGCTGTCACCCGAGCCCATGATCGAGTGCCTCTGCTATGAGTCGACCGACTCCACCGCGATGATCGCCCAGGTCGAGTACATCGTCGCGAAGACGATCACGCGCACCGACGCCATCTCGCTCGCCGACTGGAACAAGAACTGGCACGACCACACGCAGGAGATCCAGACGGGCCGGGTGCAGGTGCTGGACCTGCCGCCCGATCAGGCGAAGGGCGTGGCGGACCTCGTCGCCACGACGGACGGCATCATCTTCCATCTGTGGCAGCACGGCCAGCGGGTGCCGACCGGCAAGGTCACGATCGCCCAGTCGGTGGGGCACGTGAATCTCACGGAGGCCGAGAAGTTCATGCATCGGGGGCGCTGAGCCACGGGAAACGGGAAACGAGAAACGGGAAACGTGATACCGCGACGTTTCCCGTTTCCCGTATCCCGTTTCCGGGCCTACTCGATAAACGCCGTCTCAAGCTCCAGGGGCTGTTTCCACACGAACCGCTGGCCGGCGTAGTTGCGCAGCACCACCTCGTCTTCCGTGATCGCCTCCACGTACTCAGGGAGCAGCGGGATCTTGCCGCCGCCGCCCGGCGCGTCGATCACGAAGTGCGGCACGGCCATCCCGGAGGTCCAGCCCCGCAGCGCCTTGATGATCTCGAGGCCCTTCTCGACCGTGGTGCGGAAGTGCTCGGCCCCGGCCACCTGGTCGCACATGTAGAGGTAGTAGGGTCGCACGCGGGCAGCGAGGAGCCGGTGCATCAGCCGCTTCACGACGTCGGCGTCGTCGTTCACGCCCTTGAGCAGCACGGTCTGACACCCCAGCGGGATGCCGGCGTCGGCCAGCATGCCGAGCGCGTGCACGGCCGCCGGCGTCAGCTCGTCGGGGTGGTTGAAGTGTGTGTTGATGAACAGCGGATGGTACCGCTTGAGGATGGCGCATAGCTCGGGCGTGATCCGCTCGGGCAGGTGGCAGGGCACCCGGCTGCCGATCCGGAGGATCTCGAGGTGCGGGATCGCGCGCAGCCGCTTGAGGATGTCGTCGATACGCCGGTCGGACAGGAGCAGCGGGTCGCCCCCCGACAGGATCACGTCGCGGATCTCGGGGTGCGCCTCGATGTAGCGGAACCCCGACTCGAGCTGTGACAGCGGGATCTTCTCCGGGTCGCCCACCTTGCGCCGCCGCGTGCAGAAGCGGCAGTACGACGCGCACACGGGCGACACGAGGAACAGCGCGCGGTCGGGGTAGCGGTGCGTGATGTTGGGGACCGGCGAGTGGGCGTCCTCGTCGAGCGAATCGACGAGCCCGTCCCGGACCTCGAGCTCCTGCACGGTCGGCACGTACTGGCGCCAGATCGGATCGTCGGGCGCCTTGATCAGGTCCACCATGGCCGGCGAGATGCGGAACTCAAAGCTCTCGACCGCCTCGCGGAGCTTGTCGATCTCGGCGACGTGCTCCGAGCCGAATCTCGCCGCCAGGGCCTCGAGGGACGCGATGCTCTTCTTACGGAGCAGCTCTTGCCATGACTCCATTCGTCAGGTCCTTGAGATAGATCACCAGGTCGTCACCGGGCGCGTAGTACGCCGGAATCGCCGCGGCCCTGGTGTAGCCGCGGGTCTCGTAGAACGCGCGCGTCGGCGCGTAGTCGGCACGGGACGATGTTTCGACGACGATGAGTCGCGCGCCGTGCGCCGCGAGCCGGCGCTCCACTTCGCCCACCAGCTGGGTGCCGATGCCCCGCCCCTGCTTCGCGGCGTCCACCACGATCCAGTAGAGGTCCCAGGTCCCCTCCGTCCCGGGCGTGGGCCCCCAGCACGCGTAGCCCACCAGGTCGTCGCCGTCGTACGCGCCGACGAATCGGTAGTCGTCGTCGCTCGTGAGGCTCGCGTCGAGCAGCTCCACGGCCGTGGCGACCTCCGCCTCGCGGAAGCGGCCGGTGGCCCGGGTGAGCCGCTCAAGCGCTGCGCGTTGCGCGTGACCGACGGGGCGCAGCAAGCAGCTCACGGGCGGCCTTGGCTCCCTGCGCCTCGCGCAGCGCCACCTCCGCGATCCGGCGCACCAGCTCCGGGTACTCCCACCCCGCGGCCAGCCCCATGCGCGCCAGCCCGGCGTCGTCGTTCAGGTCGGGGTTGGGGTTGACCTCGAGCACCCACACGCGGCCGGCCGCGTCCACCCGGAGGTCCACCCGGCCGTAGCCCTTGCCCTGCATCACCCGCCACGCCGTCTCGGCGGTGCGGACCAGACGGTCGGCCAGCTTCGCCGGGATGACGGCGGGGCAGACCGGATCGCTGAGGTCGTCGTCCTGCGAGCCGGGGGCCCACTTCGCCTCGTAGGTGAGGAGCGGCAGGCTGTCCGCAGGCCAGCGCGTGAAGTCGATCTCGCCGACGGGCAGCGTCCGCGGTCCCACGAACCCGACGTTGAACTCGCGGCCGGTCACGTACTGCTGCACCAGCACCTCATCGAACCGCTCGGTCATTGCGGCAACGCGCGCCCGCAGGCTGCGGCGGTCCGTGACGACGGAGCCGTGATCGAGCCCGGTACTGGCGTCCTCGGAGGCCGGCTTCACGATGGCGGGGAGCGGGAAGTCGTCGGGCATCCGGGCCTGGGCGAGCGTCCAGCGGGGGATCGGGAGCCCGGCCCGCTCGAGCAGCGTGTTGACGACCGCCTTGCGGCGGCAGACGGCGATGGTCCAGGAGCCGCATCCCGTGAACGGGATGCCGGCGAACTCGAGCGCCGCCACCACGTGCTCCTCCCACTGGGAGAGGCCCTGGACCCCCTCGCAGAGGTTGTAGACCAGGTCGGCCCGGCGGCAGGCGTCGAACCACTTGGTGTCGTGGAACACCGGGACCTTGCGGACCTCGTGGCCCAAGCTGGCGAAGGCCTGGCCGACCTCGTTCACGGCGCCCATCACGCCGGCGACGTCCTCGGTGGTCCAGTCTTCCGCGCCGGGGTCGTAGAGGATCACGAGCTTCATGCGGTCACCATCGCGGCGCGGGTCGCTCGCGGCGCCCGCCCCGTGAGGCGGCGCCAGGTGATACGCACGATCTCCTGGATCAACTCGTCGTAGGTCATACCGGCCGCGCGAGCCGCCTTGGGGAAGCAGGAGTTCATCGCCGGGTCGGGGATGATGCCCGGGATGGGGTTGAGCTCCACCACGTTGGGCACGCTGAAGCGATCCACCCGCAGGTCCACCCGGCACCAGTCGCGGCAGCCGAGGACGTGGTAGGCGTCGAGCGCGGTCTGCTCGATCTCGCTCGCCAGCGCGCTGGGGACCCGGGCCGGGCACTCGAAGATCGCCAGGGGCCGCTCGGGCTGGTCCCACACCCACTTGGCCTCGTAGCCGTAGATCGGCGGGGCCCCGGCGGGCAGCGTCCCGAAGTCGAAGGCGACCACCGGGAGGCACCGCGCATCGGCCCCATTGCCCAGGATCGCCACGGTGAACTCCGGGCCCGGCAGGTAGGCCTCGACCAGCACCGGCTGCTGATAACGCGCCAGGAGCGCGGGCACGCGCTCCCGCAGCTCGGCCGGGCTGGCGCAGAGGCTGTCGACGGAGATCCCCTTGCCCGATCCCTCGGCCACCGGCTTGACGAAGAGCGGATACCGCAGGCGGACCTGGTCGAGGTCGGCCGGCCGCTCCACGAGGGCGAACGGCGCGGTCGGGACGCCGCGGTAGGCGAGGATTTCCTTGGCGCGCGCCTTGTGCAGCGCGAGCGCCAGGGTCAGGGGGTCGCTCCCCGTATAGGGAATGCCCAGGAATTCGCAGATGGCCGGGACGTGCGACTCGCGGTTGGGGCCGTGCAGCCCCTCGGCCATGTTGAAGACGAGGTCGGGACGGGTGGCGGCGAGCCTGCGGGGGAAATCGCGATCGGCTTCGAGGCGGACGACGCTGCCGAAGAGACCGAGAGCCTGTTCCACCGCGGCGATGGTGGTCGGCTCGTCCCACTCGGCGAAGGCGTCGCCGGTACTCGGCGGCTCGTCGGGGGAGCTGGGGTCGGGTTTCTCGTTGTAGGTGAGACCTAAGCGCATGTGGTCTCGGCGTTCCTCCTATAAAAAAGGCCGCTCGCTGGGGCGGTCCGCGACAACCCGCAACGCGTTGTCCGATATCAGAATACAGAATGCCCGCGCGATGCGCAATAGGGACGAGCGATTTTTTTCGCCGGGGTCAGACCTTGTGGTAGGCGATGCGCGCGGCCTCGTTCCGGTCGTCGGCGACGTAGATCTCGAAATCGGAGAACAGCGAGCCCGCCTCGTGCTGGAGCACGCGCAGGCACGCGATCGCCATGCGGCGGATCTCGAGCTCGGCGCCCTCCGACGTGCGCAGCTCGAGCATGGTGCGCCATGCCCGCGCGTTGGCGGAGACGACGATCTTCACTTCAGTGGCGTTGGGGAGCACGCTGCGCGCCGCCTCGCGCGCGATCTTGCGGCGGTGGATCTTGTCGGTGATCCAGGCGTAGCGCTCCATCAGGGCCTCGACGGCGGCGACGTAGGCGCCTTGCGCCTCGGTCACCTGGCGCTCCCAGGTCGCCTCCAGCTCCGGCTGGCCGAGCATCGCGGGCGGCACGACGAAGGCGGCGTGCGACTCGTCCACGTAACGCTGCGACAGTTGCGAGTAGCCGAACCCCGCGCGATGACGCACCAGCTCGTGCGAGCAGGAGCGGGAGATCCCCTCGACGAGCAGCACGTAGACCGGGTGCTCGAGCACCGAGCCGTGTCCCTGCTTCTTGATGTTGTCGATGTACGCCGCCGTCGTGCGGTTCGCGGGGTTGTGGTGGCTCATGTAGCACACGCGGCCGGCGTACTCGGCGAGCCGCTCCCCCGCCGAGGCCTCGCCCTGCCAGTTGACCCGCAGGTGCTCGGGCTCGAGGAACTCGGGGCGCGCGAGCAGGGTGACGCGGGGGGCGCGGAGGATCTCCATCAGCGGGCGAGCTCGGTCTTGGGGACGGTCCACCCGCCGGTTTGCTCGATCTCGCGGAGGCGGGCGGCGATGTCGTCGGGAATCGGCGCGGCTCGGGCGCCCACCTTCAGGCCGGCGAGGGGCGCCCAGTCGGCCGCGGGAAGTATAACACCAGGATTGAGGATCCCGCGGGGGTCGTAGCCGCGCTTGACCTCGCGGAACAGCGCGACGACGTCGGGTCCGAAGAACTGCTCGAGCAGCCCCGCGCGCAGCCGGCCGTCGCCGTGCTCGCCGCTCGGGCTGCCGGCCAGGCGACGGAGCAGGGCCGTCTGGTCCTCGAACAGCTCTGCGAGCGCGCCGTCCCAGCCGGGCCGGGTCGGGTCGGGCAGCGCGTTCACGTGCACGTGGCCGTCGCCGGCGTGGCCGAAGATGACCACCGGGACGTCGCGGCGGGCCGCCGCCTCCCGCACGCCCGCCACGTAGTCGGCCAGCCGCTCCAGCGGCACGCAGCCGTCTTCGATCACCTGGAGGGACCGCCGGGTCGCGGGGAGCCGGGCGAGGGCGGGGCTGGCGAGCCGGCGGAGGCGCCAGAGGCGCTCGAGCCCCGCGCGATCCACGGCGGTCTCCACGTGCGCCGTGTGGCTCTTGAGCCCGCGCACCGCGTCGCCCACGCCGCCGCGCGCCGCGGCCGCGGTTTCGCGCTCGAACTCGACCAGAATCAGACACTCGAGGCCTGGGGGAAGGGGAAAGGGGGACGCGGGAAGGGTCCCATCCCCCTCCCCCTCCGCTACGAGCCGCAGGAGCGTCGCGTCCAGCAGCTCGACGGCCGACGGGTTCAACGCGACGAGGAAGGGCACCGCCTCGCGCAGGGCCGCGAGGTCCGCGAAGCCCAGGGCGGCGCCGGCGGCGTCCGGGGGGACAGGATCGAGCCGCCACTCGACCGCCGTGACGAGACCGAGCGTGCCTTCGGCCCCGATCAGCAGATCCAGCTCGTCGCCCGACTCGGCGAACGCGTCGAGCGCGTAGCCGCTCGAGTTCTTGCGGGTCTTGAGAAAGCGCTGGGCGACGAGCCCTCGCGCCCTCGCATCGAGGACGAACCGCGCCTCGCCCCCCGTTGCCGCATGCACCCCTTCCCCTTCCTCCTTCCCTCTTCCCCGTCTCATCCACCGGATGTCGCCATCGGCTCCGACGATCTCCACGGCTTCAATCCACCGTCGCACGCTGCCGTAGCGCACCGTGCGGGGCCCCGCGGCGTTGGTGGCGACCATGCCGCCGGAGGTGGCGAAGGCGCCGGACGAGGGGTCGGGGGGAAGGCGCAGGCCGTGGGTCCGGGCGGCGTCGCTGACCTGTTGCCAGGTGACCGAGGCGCCGGCGTGCGCGATCCGGCGCTTCGCATCGACCGCGAGCGACCGGAAGCCGGTAGAGAGGTCCACGACCACGCCCCGCCCCACGTTGCCCCCCGGCATGCCGGAGCCCGCGCCGCGGGGGACGAGCGTGGTGCCGGTGGCGGCGGCCCACCGCACCAATTCCCGCAGCTCGGCCGAGTCGCCGGGTACGGCGACGGCGTCGGGCACGATGCGATAGATGCCGGCACCCTCGGCGTAGGCGGCGCGAGTCCGGGCGTCGGTGAGGAGGGTGGGCCGAGCTGTCATGGGGTGCGTGGTGCCATAGTAACCACGAGCCACGAGCCACGCACCCAGGAGCCCCCTCGGCTTGACAGCCCCGGCCGCTCCGGTGATGCTTGCACCTTCATGGCCACGTCCGCCCCGCCCGCCGCGTCCCGCGCGCAGCTCATCCACATCGAGACCGACCGCCGGTTGGGTCACGAGTGGGAAGAGTGGAACGGCGCCCCGTTGCCGGGCGGTGGTGACTTCTCGGCGCCGCCGGGGCTGTTCTTCCGCTTCGCCGCGGTGACGATCGCGGTGGCCGCCGCGGTCGTGGCGGCGGTGGTGTACTTGCTCGCGCCGCGGCTGGCGACTCTCTGGGCACCGCTGCCCACCGTATTGTGGCTCGGGCTCGGGGCGGCCGTCGGGCTGGCGTGGATCTGGTACGGACTGCTGCTCGCTTCCTTCTATGGCGGGGCCTCCCTCCTGCCCGAGCGGCTGCTCGAGCGGGGACCCTATCTCCAGCTGATGAACCTCACGTCGCAGGTCGCGCGGGCGTTCCACCGGCGCGACTGGGTCGAGCACGCCGCGATCGACGTGTACAACACGCTGGCGGTGCGGCGGGGGCGCAAGGTGGGCAAGGGCGAGCTGCTCGTCCTCATCCCGCGGTGCCTGTCCAAGCAGGCGATCGACGGTGTGCTCGCGATCGCGGGCCGCTACGAGGTCCCGGTGTTCGTGGCGACGCGGGGCCAGCTCGCACGTCGCGTGATCCGCGAGCGACGACCGCGCGCGGTGGTGGCGGTCGCCTGCGAGCGCGACATGATGACGGGGCTGCGCGACGTGGCGGGGAAGCTGCCGGTGCTGGGTCTCACCATGCGGCTGCCCAACGGCCCGTGCCGCGACGCGGTGCTGGACCTGGACGTGATGGAGGAGTGGGTGCGGGGTTGGGTGGGGCCCTAAGCCGTCAGCTGTCAGCTGTCAGCGACCAGCTCATCTCCCCTCCAATTTCCCGAACCGTTTCCCCATTGCCTCGATGAGCCGTCGGACCAGCCGATCCCCTTCGTGGTCCGGTGGCACGACGACCTCCCGGTCGCGCGGGGCGAGGGACGGGTCGTAGGCCGGCCGATACACCATCTCGACGGTCAACTGCGTGGTGCCCGGCACCCAGGCGTCGGCCCAGCACCGCAGCTTGACGGTGCCGACCAGATCGGCGGCGTCGCGGTCGTCGCCACGCGAGCGCTTGGTGCGGGTGTCGTACCATGCGGTCTCGAGGTAGGCGTCCCGTGGGCTCGCGATCTCGACCCGGAGGCTTTCGGCCGCGGCCCACGCGGCGATCTCGGGGATGACGCGCGCGGCCGGCGCGTCGAGGATGACCCGGGCGGCCTGGGGGTAGGGGCCGAACGGCGGGCGGGTGGTGCGCGGGTCGCAGGCCCAGAGCGACAGGGCGAGCAGGGCGAGCCCGCCCCTCCGTCGCATCAGTGGGTGTGGGGCTTCGCGCCCGGCGAGTCGACGTGCGGCTGCTGCGCCGTGTCGCCCGTGTCCGCCATCGAGCCCGGGGTCCCGGCAGCGTCCACGTGGTCCGCCTCGCCCGGCTCGTGCTCGTGCCCGGCCCCGCGGTCGCGCATCTCCGCTTCCATGACGGCGCTCTTCAGCCCGGCCGCGTGCTCGAACATGAGCTTCCCGCCGATCACCCCCACCCACACGATGCCGGCGACGCCCAGCACGCTGAGGGCGCGCGTGGCCCACTCCTCGGCCGGCGGCAAGTTGAAGCGGCGGAGCATCTTCCACACGAGGACCACGGTGAAGACGCCCATCGTGATGTAGGCGAGGCGCTCGTGCCGCTCCATGAGGTCGTGGATGGCGGTACCGTGCTCCAGGGCCTTCTCGGCGAGCTTACCCGCGACGACCGCGGCCCACCCGCCGAGCACCCCCGCCCACAGGGTCCACAGGCCCGCCCAGCGCAGCGACTCGCGCTTGAGCAGCCAGCCGCCGAGGTCGAACAGCACGGCGACGAGCAGCAGGGCCGCGGGCAGGTCGTTGATGGCGGCGTGGAGCCTGGGCGCGTCGTATCCGAGGAACATGGATCCGGTTCTCCGTTCGGTGGCGGTGCCCTACAGTCCGAGGCTCGACACGGCGGGCGGGGTGACGGAGTAGTCGTAGAATCCCTTGCCGCTCTTCTTGCCGTACATGCCGGCGAGCACCATGCGCTTGAGCAGCGGCGGCGGCGCGTACTTCGCGTCGCGGTACTCCGTGAACATGATCTCGGCGATCCGGTAGGTGGTGTCGAGTCCGACGAAGTCGAGCAGGGTGAGGGGCCCCATGGGATAGCCGCAGCCCAGCTGCATCGCCTTGTCGATGTCCGGCACGCTCGCGACGCGGTGCTCCACGGCGCGGATCGCGTCGAGCAGGTAGGGGACGAGCAACAGGTTTACGATGAAGCCGGAGGTGTCCTTGGCCGCCACCGGTTCCTTCCCCAGGGACTTCGCGAACGCGAAGGCGCGGGCGAAGGTGTCGTCGGACGTAGTGACCGTACGGACGACCTCGACGAGCTGCATCAGGGGCACGGGATTGAAGAAATGCAGGCCCACGAAGCGGTCGGGACGCTTCGTGGCCGCGGCCATGGCGGCGATGGTGAGGCTGGACGTGTTGGACGCGAAGATGGTGGTGGGCGGGCAGAGGCCGTCGAGCTCGCGCCATAGCGTGTTCTTGGTTTCGACATCCTCGGTCACCGCCTCGACCACGATGTCGCAGCCCTTCAGGTCGGCGGTGTTGGTCGTGAACGTGAGCCGTTTGAGCGCCGCGTCGCGGTCGGGCGGCTGGAGCTTGCCCTTCTCCACGAGCTTGGCGAGCGACCGGTCGATTCCCGTCCTGGCCCGGTCGAGGATCTCGCGCGACACGTCGCGCACCGACGTCTCGTAGCCCGCCGCGGCGGCCACCTGGGCGACGCCTGAGCCCATGAGGCCGCAGCCCAGCACTCCCACCCGTTTGATCTCACCCATGCGTGTCTTGCTAGACCTCCAGGACTCTACGGATCTCGTCGGCGATGCGGCCGAAGGCGCTGGGGCGGGGGCCGGGGAGCGCGTGCTCGGGCCGGATCTCGCCCCGCTCCAGGCGGTCGAGCACCTGCTCGAGCCCGAGCTGGGTCCGCTCATTGTGGCGGTGCTGGACGCGGGCCGTGACGACGGCGGCGATCCCGAGCCCCACGAGCGGCACGACGGCGAACGCCCCGACGAACCCCGTGGCCGCGAGGATCGCGCTCGACAAGAGTCCGAGGCCGACGAGCGCCGACGCCCCGCCGAGATGCGCGCGTCGCTGATTGGCGACGTCCGCGGTGAGTCGCACGTGACAGAACCCGGGCTCGAGCTGGGCGACCTGAGCGCCGATCTCGGCGGCGCGCGCCAGGGCGTAGCGCCCCGACCCGAGCGCCCGCTGGATGGACGCCAGCGCGCCGCTCTTGGGCTCCCAGGTGATGAGCTCGGCGTACCGACGCCGGACGCGGAGCGACTCGGACTCCTCCATCCACCGCTCGAGCGCCCGCTCCACCCCGGCGCGCTCGCCGGGCACGACGCGGGCCGACGCGAGGTGGGCAGGGCCGGCGAGCCAGGCGAGCGGGCCGCGCCGCCGCGCGACCGGGGCGCGCGTCTGCTCCTCGAGCAGCGCCTGATTCAGGTAGCGCCCGGGAATCCCGACATCCTGGCCCAGCGCCAGCAGCTCCGCCTTGGTGAGTCCCTCACCGATATCGCGCTCGCCCGCCTGGAGCTCGGCCGCCCGCCGGATGATCCGCTCCAGCTCGTCGCGGCCGATGAGCTGGCCGCCCCGTCCCACGCCGTCGCTCATCGCCGCGCCGTCACCCCGCCTTTGCGTCCGCGGGCGGGGAGCGTCTCGCCCGATGCCTTCGCCGGGAGCGCCCGGGCGCCACCGGCGCGGGCCGCGGCCGTGCCAGCCGCCGTCGCCGCAGAGTCGATGAAGGCGCGGACCAGGTCGATCGGGATCGGGAAGAAGGTGGTCGAGTTGTTCTCCGAGGCGATCTCGCTCACCGTCTGGAGGTAGCGCAGCTGGATCGCGACCGGCTCCGCGCCGATGATGTGCGCGGCCCGGGCGAGCTTCTCCGAAGCCTGAAGCTCGCCCTCGGCGTTGATCACTTTGGCACGCCGCTCGCGCTCCGCCTCCGCCTGCCGTGCGATCGCGCGCTTCATCTCGGGCGGCAGGTCCACGTCCTTCACCTCGACGGCCGCCACCTCGATCCCCCAGTCGTCGGTGCGCTGGTCGATGATCTGCTTGAGAATCGCGTTGATCTTGTCGCGACTCGCGAGCAGCTCGTCCAGCTCGGTCTCGCCCAGCACCGACCGCAGCGTGGTCTGGGCGAGCTGGCTCGTGGCGTAGAGAAAGTTCTCCACGCGGAGCACCGCCAGGACCGGGTCTCGCACCCGCATGTACAGCACCGCGTTCACCTTGATGGAGATGTTGTCGCGGGTGATCACATCCTGCGGCGGCACGTCGATCACGATGACGCGCAGCGAGACCTTCTGCATCCGTGCGAACAGCGGCGGCAGGAAGATCAGCCCGGGACCCTTCGCCCCCCAGGAGCGACCGAGAAAGAAGTAGACCCCGCGCTCGTACTCGCGCAGCACCCGTAGGCCGCCGACAAGGTAGGCCACGACGACGGCGAGACTGGGCAACAGCAGTTCCATGCGCCCCTCCCTTGGCTACGCGGGGTACGCTTCGACGATGACCGCCGCACCCTGGCCGCCGCCGATGCAGGCCGAGCCCAGGCCAAAGCGTTGCTTCTGCTGGCGCAAGGCGTGGAGCAGGTGGATCGTGATGCGGGTGCCGCTCGCGGCGAGCGGGTGCCCGATCGCGATCGCGCCGCCATGCACGTTGGTCCGGGCGCGGTCGAGGCTCAGCTCCTTCTCCACCGCCAGGTACTGGGGCGCGAACGCCTCGTTCACCTCCACCAGGTCCATTTGCGCGAGCGTCATCCCGGCTTTCGCCAGCACCTTGCGGGCGGCCGGCGCCGGGCCGATGCCCATGTGCCTGGGCTCGACGCCCACCACCGCCCAGGCCACGAGCCGGCCCAGGGGCTTGAGGCCATGGGCGCGCGCGAAGCCGTCGCCCGCCAGCACCGTGGCCGCCGCGCCGTCGCTGATCCCCGACGCGTTCCCCGCGGTGACCAGCCCGTCCTTCTTGAAGTAGGGCTTGAGCGCCAACAGAGCGTCGAGGGTGGTGTCGGGGCGCATGTGCTCGTCCGCGCGGAAGTCCACCGTCTGGCCCTTTTTCTTCACGGGCACGGGCACGACCTCGTGCTCGAACACGCAGGCGTCCCACGCCTGTTTGGCGCGCCGCTGCGAGGCAAGGGCGACCTCGTCCACGTCCCGGCGCGTGAGGCCGTACTGCTCGGCCAGGCTCTCGGCGGTTTCAGCCATCGTCAGGCCGCACTGCGGGTCCCTGAGGGCCTCCCACAGGTAGTCCTCGAGCGGCGCGGGCCCGAGGCGCAGGCCCCAGCGCGCCCCTCGGACCACGTGCGGCGCCTGACTCATGGACTCGGCGCCGCCGGCGAGGACGGCGTCGGCTTCGCCCAGCAGGATGAGCTGGGCGCCCTGGGTGATCGCCTCGAACCCGGATCCGCACAGCCGGTTCACGGTGACTGCGGGAACCTCGATGGGGAGCCCCGCCTTGAGGGCGATGTGGCGGGCGCCGTAGATGGCGTCGGCCGAGGTCTGGAGCGCGTTGCCGAACACGGAGTGGCCGATCGCGGCGGCCGGCACCCCGGAGCGCTCGATGGCGTGCCGGGCGGCGACGGCGCCGAGGTCGATGGCGGAGTGGTCCTTCAGGGATCCACCGAACGAGCCGAAGCCGGTCCGGACTCCCGACAGGAACACGACGTCGCTATTGGCACCCTGGGTCTTCATGGGGAGAACTCCGCGTCAGAGGGCGGAATATCCCGAAAGACAGGGGACGGGGGAAGGGGGAAGTAGGGAAGGGGCCGCCCCGCCCCACGTTTTCCGTTTCCCGTGCCCGATCCGCGCTAGACGGCCCTGGCGATCGCGTCTGCGACTTGCGTCGTCGTCGCTGTCCCGCCGATGTCCGGCGTTCGGACGCCCGCCGCGATGGTCTGGCGCACGGCGCGCTCGAGGTCGCGCGCCGCGTCGGGGTGGCCGAGCTGCTCGAGCATCAGGGCGCCGGTGAGCACGGTGGCGACGGGGTTGGCGTCGCCCTTGCCGGCGTGGCGCGGCGCCGAGCCGTGGACGGGCTCGAACAGCCCCGCGCGGCCCGGGTGGAGATTGGCGCTCGCCGCGATGCCCAAGCCTCCGACCAGGGCGGCGCCGAGGTCGGAGAGGATGTCGCCGAACATGTTGTTCGTCACGATCACCTGGAACTGCTCGGGGCGCTTGATGAGCTGCATGGCCAGCGCGTCGATGTAGTAGTGCTCGCCCTCGATCCCCGGGAACGCGGCGCCCACCTCCGCGAACAGGCGCTGCCACAACCGGTGCGCCGGGACGGCGTTGGACTTGTCCGCCAGGGTGACCCGGGTCTTCCCGTGAGCCCTGGCCCACTCGAACGCCGCCTGGATGATGCGCCGGACCTTGGGCGCGGTGTTCACCTCCTCGGCGATCTGTTCCTCCTCGGGAGTCCCGACGCTCTTCGACCGGCCTTGCGCCAGATAGAGCCCCTCGGTGTTCTCGCGGAAGATGACGAAATCGATCGCACGTCCTCCGTCTCCCCCCGACCGCCCCCGACCGCCCCCGACCGTCTCCTTGAGCGGCGTCAGGTCGGGGTGGAGCAGCTGCACCGGCCGGAAGTTGATGTACAGGTCGAGCCGAAACCGCAGCCCCAGGAGGATATCCCGCGCATGCTCGTTGCCGGGGACGCGCGGATCGCCCAGCGCGCCGACGAAGATCGCGTCCACGTCGTCGCGCAGGTGCCGGAACGCGGCGTCGGGCAGCGTTTCGCCGGTCTTCAGGTAGTGGTCGGCGCCGTAGGGCAGCCGCTCGAGCGCGAGGGCGAAGCCATGTTTCGCAGCGCACGCCTCCAGCGGCCCGAGCGCGGTGTCGATGACCTCGGGCCCAATCCCGTCTCCACCGATCACGGCCACGCGGTAGCGGGGAGGTGGCCCCTTCCTGCTTCCCCCTTCCCCTTTCCCGGTCATTCGAACCCCGTCGCGCGCCCGCAGCCCACGCAGTACGTCCAGCCGACGTCCACCTCGCTGCCGCACGCCGGGCAGCGGAGCTCGCCCGACGGCGGCTGCCCGCAGTGCGGGCAGAAGTTGAGCTTGCGGTTGCCGGGGAGGACGCCGCCGCAGTAGGGGCACTGATCGGGTGCGTCGCTCTCCATCGAAAAGGGAAGGGGGAAAGGGGAGCCGGGACGGGGCCCTTCCTCACCCAGTCGGCCCGCCTCGTCGTCGTCCCGTTCGGCTTCCGCCGCCAGGGGCTCGGGCTCCGGCGCCTCATCGGGCGGCGGCGGCGCGTAGGCGCGGTCGCCACGCAGGAACCGCTCGGCCGCGAGCCGGTTGATCATGACGCTCGCGTCGGGGAAGCCGCGGAACAACGCGGTGTCGGGATTGACCGCCCCGGCCTCGCGCTCCAGCCCCTCGCGCACGTCGTCGGGCTCGATGCGCACGTAGCCCCGCTCGCCCGCCAGCAGCCGCAGCACGGTCATCTCGTAGTCCTGGTGCGTCGCGACCCGGAGCGCCGAGCGGCTCGAGCGGTAGGGCACGAGCCGCTCGTACACGTCGGCGGAGCGGAACGGCACCGCGAGGCGCA
>CAZVSO010000046.1:9166-17916 GCA_964629425.1 uncultured Gemmatimonadaceae bacterium | reverse complement strand
GAGATCTCCTACATCTCACGCTCGCTCAAGGCGCTGGCGAAGGAGCTCGACATCCCCGTGCTGGCGCTGTCGCAGCTGTCCCGCGCCCCCGACCAGCGCTCGGGCGACCACCGGCCCCAGCTCTCCGACCTGCGCGAATCGGGCGCCATCGAGCAGGACGCCGACGTGGTCATGTTCATCTACCGCGAGGAGATGTACAGCGGCCCGACCGACAAGGACGGTAACACCATCGAGGGGCTGGCCGAGCTGATCGTCGGCAAGCAGCGCAACGGGCCCACGGGGATCGTGCCGCTGTACTTCAAGAAGGAATACACCCGCTTCGACAACCGCTCGCTGCGGGAGCCGCCCCCCGGTGGCGCCTAGGTCGCGCTCCGCATTCCGCTGCACCGAGTGCGGTGCCGACCAGCCCAAGTGGGCCGGCCGCTGCGACGCGTGCGGGGCGTGGAATGCGCTTGCGGAAGAGCCGGTCGGGCGGACCGGCGGCCGGGCGGTCGCGAGAAAGACAGCTCCATCCGCCCGTCCGCCCGTCCGCCTGTCCGCGGTGGAGGCGGGCGGGGTGGCGCGGTGGCGGACCGGCCTCGCGGAATTCGACTACGTGCTCGGTGGCGGGATCGTCCCGGGCTCGCTGGTGCTGGTGGGCGGCGAGCCGGGGATCGGTAAGTCAACGCTGCTGCTGCAGTGCGCGGCGCGGCTCGAGCGGGCCGGGGTCCCGACGCTCTACGTCTCCGGCGAAGAGTCACCTGAGCAGCTGCGCCTCCGGGCAGACCGACTGACCGACGACGCGGGCGCGGTGCACGCGCTGGGCGAGACGCGGCTCGAGGCCATCGTGCACCACGCCGCCGCCCTGGGCGCGCGTGTGGTCTTCGTGGATTCGATCCAGACGGTGTACACCGAAGCGCTCGAGGGGGCGCCCGGCAACGTCGGCCAGGTACGCGAGTGCGCCGCCCGCCTGATGCGCTTCGCCAAGGAATCGGGGCCGGCGGTGTGCCTTGTGGGCCACGTGACCAAGGGCGGGGGTATCGCCGGCCCGCGCACCCTCGAGCACATCGTGGATACGGTGCTCTATTTCGAGGGCGACGCCGCGCTCGACCACCGCGTCCTGCGCGCCGTGAAGAACCGCTTCGGCTCGGTGGACGAGATCGGCGTGTTCCGCATGACGGGCGCCGGGCTCGAGCCCGTGCCCGATCCCGCGGCAGCGTTCCTCGTGGGCCGGGCGACCGGAGTGTCGGGCTCGGCCGTGACGGCGTTGATGGAAGGCACCCGGCCGATCCTGGTGGAGGTCCAGGCGCTGGCCGCGAAGGCCGGGTTCGGCACGCCGCAGCGTGTCGCGACGGGGCTCGACCAGCGCCGACTGGCGCTGCTGCTCGCCGTGCTGGAGCGTCGCGCCGGCCTCGCCTGCGGCCAGCTCGACGTGTTCGTCAACGTCACGGGCGGCGTGCGGCTGGTCGAGCCGTCCACCGACCTTGCCGTCGTGGCCGCCCTCGTGTCGAGCGTGCACGACCGGCCGCTCCCCCCCGACGCACTGTTCCTCGGCGAGGTCGGGCTCGGCGGCGAGATCCGGCCGGTGGCCGGCGTGGAGCGGCGCCTCGCCGAGGCGAGTCGCCAGGGGTTCCGCCGCGTGTTCCTGTCGGCCCGCGCGCGCGCGGCCACGGACGGCATGGACGTCGTCGGCGTGGAAGGGATCGGTGAGCTCGCCCGTCGTCTCGTCGCCTGACGTCGGAGTCGTACTCGTGGCTGCCGGGACGGGCGTCCGGGCCGGCCCGGGGGAGCCCAAGCAGTTCCGGCCCATCGTGGGCGTGCCGATGCTGCTGCGCGCGCTGCGACCCTTCACCTCCCATCCCGACGTCGTGCAGGTCGCGGTGGCCCTGCCCGCGGGCGATGCCGAGCGCCCGCCGGCGTGGCTGTCGCGCCTGGGCGGCGATCGGCTGGTCCTGGTGCGCGGCGGCGAGCATCGCGCCCTGTCGGTCGTCGCCGGCTTGCGGGCGCTGAGCGGCGCGTGCGCCGTCGTGCTGGTGCACGACGCGGCGCGGCCGTTCGTGACCCGGGAGACCATCGACGCCGTGATCGCGCGCGCGCGACGCGGCGTCGGCGCCGTGGCCGCCGTGCCGGTGAGCGATACCATCAAGCAGGTGGCCGACGGCTTCCGCGTGACCGGCACAGTGTCGCGCGACGCGTTGTGGCGCGCGCAGACCCCGCAGGGGTTCCCGCGCGCGATGCTCACCGCGGCCTACGACCGGCTCGCGGACCCAGCCGCCGTCACCGACGACGGCGAGGTGTGCGAGCGCGCCGGCTTTCCCATCGAGGTCGTGCCCGATACGCCGCACAACTTCAAGGTGACGACGGTCGACGACTTCCGGATCGCCGAGGCGCTCGCCCGTGAGCCGCGGTGACGCCCGTTCCGTTCCGCACGCCCCAGGACGTCGCGGCCGCGATCCCGCGGGTGGTGGCGCACCTGCGCGGCGGCGGGCTGCTGGCCTACCCGACGGAAACCGTGTACGGGCTCGGGTCGCGGCCCCGCGCGGCCGACCTGCACGCGCTCGCCGACCTCAAGGGGCGGCGCGCCGACAAGCCCTTCCTGCTGCTGGTGAGCGATCGGGCGATGGCCGAAGCGCAGGGACTCGCGTTCAGCGCCGCAGCCGACGCGCTGGCGCGCGCGTTCTGGCCCGGCCCGCTCACGCTCGTGCTCTCCGGGGGCGGCGGCCGCCTCCCCGACGCGCTGCGCGGGCCCGAAGGCGGCATCGCGGTGCGCTGGACCTCGCATCGCGACGTCGCCCGGCTGGTGGCGGCGCTGGGTGAGCCGCTGACGTCGACGTCGGCCAATCGCCCCGGTGTAGCGCCGGCCCCGGGCGCGGACGCGATCGTGCGCGAGTTCGCCGGTCCCGTCGGCGCGGGCACCCTCCTCGTGCTGGACGGCGGGGTGCTGGGGTCGCGGCCGCCGTCGACGATCGTGGACTGCACGGCGCCGCTCGCCCGGCTGGTCCGCGAAGGCGCGATCCCCCGCGCCGACCTGCGGCGCGCCGCCGGGAGGCTCGCGCCCTGAACCGGCACGTGCTGGTCGTGTGCACCGGCAACATCTGCCGGAGCCCGCTGGCCGAGGCGCTGCTGCGTCGCGCCGCGGCCCAGCGCGGGCTCGAGGGCGTCGAGGTGAGCTCGGCGGGGACCGGGGCGTGGGACGGCGCGCCGGCCTCCGAGGGCGCCTATCTCGTGGGACTCGAGCGCAGCCTCGATCTGTCGGCGCACCGCGCGCGCCTGCTGACGCGCGAGCTCGTGGACTCAGCCGACCTGATTCTCACCATGGCACGGCACCACCGTGCCCGGGTCGCGGAGCTGGGCGGCGAAGCCCGGGTGCACGTGCTGGGCGAGTACGCCGGGCGGCAGGGCGAAGAGGCTGAGGTGAGCGACCCGTTCGGGGCCGGGCTCACGATTTACCGGGAAACGTGCGCGGTGCTCGAAGCGATGATCGCCGCCGCGGTCGCCCGGCTGGCGCAGGAGATCGCGGGTGGAGGCTAACGGTAGGTCCCGGCATCCCCGGGCTTGCGCCCGGGGTCGGTGAACCAACCCGGGGTCGCCGCGGAGGTCGTTCGCAACTGAGATCCGGAGCATGACCACCCAATTCCTAGCGGTCCTGGGCGACCCCGTCGCCCATTCACTCTCGCCCGCGATGCAGACGGCGGCCATCCGAGCGTTGGGTCTGGACGCCGTGTACGTCGCGCTGCGCGTCCCGGCCGCCGTTCTGCCGGCCGCGCTCGCGACCCTCGCCGCCGCCGGCGCTGCCGGCAACGTGACCGTCCCTCACAAGGAAGCGGTGGAAGGATTGGTCGCGCGGAAAACGGACCTGTGCGCCCGCACCGGCGCGTGCAATACGTTCTGGACGGATGCCGGGGCGCTCGTGGGCGACAACACGGATGTGGCGGGAATCCAGGCGGCCCTCCGGACCCTGGGCGCGGCCGGGGCGGGGCGGTGGCTGGTGCTGGGCACGGGCGGCGCGGCCCGGGCGGCGGCCGTCGCGGCAGCCGAGGCCGGGGCCACCGTCGTGGTGCATTCACGCGCGCCCGAGCGGGCCGCACGGTTCGTCGCCTGGGCGCACAGCCGCGGCGTGCGGGCCCACGCGGGCGACGGCGCCGCGGCGCTCGCCGCCGACGTGGCGATCAACGCGACCCCGTTGGGGCTGAACGAGAACGATCCACCGCCGCTCGACGGCGGCGCGGTGGCCGGCCTCCGGGTCGCCCTCGACCTGGTTTACGCGCCCGGGGAAACGCGCTGGGTGCGCGCGCTGCGCCGGCGTCACCGCGCAGGACGGGCGCGAGATGCTGGTGCACCAGGGCGCCGCCGCCTTCCGCCGCTTCTTCCCGGGTGAGATCCCACCCGTCGAGGTCATGCGCGCAGCCGTGGGCCGGCTGTTGACCCCGGGTGGCCCTGGGGCGTGGCCCCGGGGCTAACCCACCCGGCACGGCACGGCACCTGGTCCTGGCAACCGCTAGCCTGCGCGCCCTGGAGCAACTCCTGCTGCCCGCGGAATGTCTCCTGTGCCGCGGGCTGCTCTCCTTCGCGCGCGCCGACCGCCTGGTGTGCGACGTGTGCCGGCACCGCTGGCGCCCGCTGCGGCCGCCGTGGTGCGAGCGGTGTGGTCACCCGGAGCCGGTGTTCGGGTCATGCCGCGTCTGCTCCCCGTGGTCCCCCGCGCTCGTCCGCGCACGCTCCGCCGTCTGGCTCGACGATGCGGCGCGCGCGACCGTGCACGCGCTCAAGTACGAAGGCCTCTCGAAGCTCGCCGAGGAGCTGGCCGAGCTTACGGCGCGGCTCGTTGCTCGGCCCGTCACGCCCGCCGTGCTCGTGCCCATCCCGCTCGGCCCGCGGCGCCTGCGGCAGCGCGGCTACAACCAGAGCGAGCGGCTCGCCTTCACATTGGGCCGGCGCTGGGACCTGAGGGTCGACGCGACGCTGCTCGTGCGCTCGCGTGACACCGGGTCGCAAACGGCGTTGACACCGGCGGCGCGGGTGGCGAACGTGGCGGGGTGCTTTACCCCGGGGCCGCGCCCCGGGGTCAACCTACCCGGTAGAGCGCCCCTGCCCGCGCCGACGTTCGTGCTGGTGGACGATGTCCTCACGACCGGGGCGACGCTCGCCGAGGCGGCCCGGGCGCTCGAGCAGGGTGGGGCGCGGACCGTCGAGGCCGTCACATTCGGACGCGCGGTCATCCCCGATTTCAGCTGAGGAGCGCACATGGCGGTTCGCGTCGGGATCAACGGGTTCGGCCGCATCGGGCGCAACGTGCTGCGCGCCGCGGTGCTCGGCCGGCAGGACGCGCTCGACTTCGAGGCGGTGAACGACATCACCGACACGGCGACGCTGGCCCACCTGCTCAAATACGATTCGGTACACGGCCGTTTTCCCGGCACGGTCGAGGCCAAGGGCGACGCCCTGGTCGTGAACGGCCGGACCATCCGCGTGTCGGCCATCAAGGAGCCCGAGAAGCTCCCGTGGAAGGACCTGGGGGTCGAGCTGGTGCTGGAGAGCACCGGCCGATTCACGGACCGGGACGCGGCGGCGAAGCACCTGGCCGCGGGCGCCAAGAAGGTGGTGATCTCCGCCCCGGGCAAAGGAGAGGACATCACGATCGTCATGGGCGTGAATCACCAGCGCTACGATCCCGCCACGCATCACGTGATCTCGAACGCCTCGTGCACCACGAACTGCCTTGTGCCGCTGGTGAAGGTGGTGCGCGAGCGCTGGGGCTTCGTGCGGGGCTTTATGACGACCGTGCACAGCTACACCAACGACCAGCAGATCCTCGACCTGCCCCACAAAGACCTGCGTCGCGCGCGCGCCGCGGCCTTGAGCATCATCCCCACGACCACGGGCGCGGCCCGCGCAACGGGCCTCGTGATCCCCGAAGTGAAGGGCAAGATCGACGGCATCGCCCTGCGGGTGCCGACGCCCAATGTCTCGCTGGTGGACCTCACCGCGCTGGTCGAGCGGCCGACGACGATCGACGAGGTCAACGCCGAGTTCCGCCGGGTCGCCCAGGGCGAGCTGAAGGGCATTGTCGACGTCAGTGACGAGCCCCTCGTGTCCGTGGACTACGTCGGGAACCGCTACTCGAGCGTCGTGGACGCGCTCTCCACCAACGTGATCGACGGCACGCTGGTCCACGTGTCGTCGTGGTACGACAACGAGATGGGCTATTCCGCCCGCTGCGTGGACCTGCTCGCCTACCTCGCGGCACGGCGGTGACCACACGTGCGCTACGCGATCTTCCCGCGGCGGCGCTCGAGGGCAGACGGGCGCTGGTGCGGGTGGACTTCAACGTCCCCCTGAAGGACGGCCGGGTGTCCGACGACACGCGGATCCGTGCCGCGCTGCCCACCATTCAGTACCTGCGCGAGAAGGGAGCCCGGGTCGTCCTGTTGTCCCACCTGGGACGGCCCAAGGGACCGGACCCAGGCGCGTCACTCAGGCTGGTGCAGCGCGACCTCGAGCGGCTGCTCGGCGCCCCGGTGGAGTTCATCCCCGATCCCGCGGCCGGCGCCGCCGCGTCGCGACGGCTGCCCCGCGGCGGCGTGGCGCTGGTCGAGAATACCCGCTTCTGGCCGGGGGAGGAGCGCAACGACCCCGGCCTGGCCCAGACCTTCGCCGCCCTCGGTGACTTCTACGTGAACGACGCGTTCGGCGCGGCCCACCGGGCCCACGCGTCGACGCACGCGGTGGCGCGGCTGCTCCGGCCCGCCGTCGCCGGGTTCCTGATGGAGAAGGAGCTGCGCTACCTGGGCGAGGCGCTCGCCGATCCCCGCCGGCCGTTCGTCGCGGTGCTGGGCGGCGCCAAGATCTCGGGCAAGATCGACGTGATCGAGGCGCTGCTCCCCCGTGTGGATACGGTACTGGTCGGCGGCGCCATGGCCTGCACCTTCTTCGCCGCGCTCGGCTTCGGCACCGGCACTTCGCTCGTCGAGCCCGATCGTATCGACCTCGCCCGAGCGCTGCTGGGGCGCGCGGGGCCCAAGCTCGTCCTGCCACGCGGCGTCGTGGTTGCGCCGTCGCTCGACCGCGCCGCCGAGCGACGGGAGGTCGCGAGCGACGCCATCCCCGACGGGTGGGCGGTGTACGACATCGCCCGCGCCACCCAGGCCGATTTCGCCGAACGGATCGCGGCGGGGAAGACAGTGCTGTGGAACGGCCCCATGGGAGTCTTCGAGACCCCGCCGTTCGACGCGGGCACCCGGGCCGTGGCGGCCGCCCTCGTCGAATCCGCCGAGCGCGGGGCCGTCACGGTGGTCGGCGGCGGCGACTCGGCCGCGGCCGTGGCCGGAGTCGCGGACCGCCTCACGCACGTGTCCACGGGTGGGGGCGCCGCGCTCGAGTTCCTCGAGGGGAAGCCCCTCCCCGGCGTGGCGGCCCTGGAGGAAACGTGAAGCCGCTCGTCTTCGCCGCCAACTGGAAGATGCACCTCGGCCCGCCGGCGGCGCGCGAGTACGTCACGACGTTTCTGGCGCGCTACCGGCCGCTCCGTGACCGCGAAGTGTGGTTCTTCCCGCCGGCGGTGTCCCTCGAGGCCGTGGCGGGCGGGCTCGCGGCAGCCGGGCGGGACGATCTCGTCGCGGGCGTCCAGGACATCCACTGGGAGCCCAAGGGCGCGTTCACGGGCGCCGTCTCCGCGCCCCTCGCCGCTCAGGCCGGGGCGCGGGCCGCGCTGGTCGGGCACTCCGAGCGGCGACACGTGTTCGGCGAGACCGACCAGGCGACCGGCCGCAAGGTCGCCGCCGCGCTCGCCGCCGCGCTCACGCCGGTGCTCTGCGTGGGCGAGCTGCTCGCCGAGCGCGAGGCCGGGCAAACACTGGCCGTGGTGACCCGGCAGCTCGAGGCCGCGCTCGGGGGGGAGCGGCTCGCCGACGTGGTCGTGGCGTACGAGCCCGTGTGGGCGATCGGGACGGGGCGGAACGCGACGCCGCAGGACGCCGCCCTGGTCCATCGCCACATCCGCTCGTGGCTCGTCGAGCGGGGGGCGGCCCGCACCCGCGTGCTCTACGGCGGCAGCGTGAGCAACAAGAACGTGGGCAGCCTGTTGGCCGAACGGGAGCTGGACGGGGTCCTGGTGGGCGGCGCGTCGCTCGACCCCGCGGGATGGGCCGAGCTTGTGCGCACCGGCGCGGCCTGACTACCTTGCCCGCCAATGTTCGGTGTGCTCCTCGCTGTACTCGCCATCGACGCCGTGATCCTGGGCGCCGCGGTGCTGCTCCAAGCCGGGCAGGGAGGCGGGCTCGCCTCGCTGGGCGGCGGCAGCGGCACCGATATGATCATGGGGGGCCGCCAGGCCGTCACCCTGCTCACCAAGGTCACCTGGTGGACGGGCGGCGTGTTCCTCGGGCTGGCGCTGATGCTCGCCGTGATCTCATCGCGCGGCGGCGAGCCTAGCTCGGTGCTCGAGGGCAGCGTCCCGCCCCCCGCCGCCCAGCCGGCGCCGCTGCCCATCCAGACCGCGCCCGCCGCACCTCCGCAGCAACCCCCAACGACGCCACCGCCCAATCGCTGAGCCCGACCCCGCCTACGTGCTCCTAGAGGACGGCGCCTGGTTCCCCGCGACCGCGCCCCTCCCCTTCGAGCCCGCGTACGGCGAGGTCGTCTTTACCACCAATATGTCGGGCTACCAGGAGGTGTTCACCGACCCCTCCTACTTGGGGCAGCTGGTGGTGATGACCGCGCCGATGATCGGTAACTACGGCATCAACCCTGAGGACGTTGAGTCGGACCGGCCC
>CAZVSO010000046.1:0-9156 GCA_964629425.1 uncultured Gemmatimonadaceae bacterium | reverse complement strand
CGTGGTGCGCGAGCTGTCGCGCCACTCGTCGTCCTGGCGCGCCACAGGCGACCTGCTCGGCTGGCTCGCGGAGGCCAGGATCCCCATCGTGAGCGAGGTCGACACCCGTCAGGTCACGCGCCACATCCGCTCCAAGGGAGCCATGCGCGGCGTCGTGGCGTGCGGAGAGCACCCCGGCGAGGAGGTGCGCGCCGCGCTCGCCGCGTCGCCGTCCATGGATGGGCTCGATCTGGCGAGCAAAGCCACCGTGGGGGCCGAGGTCACGGTCGGCCCGGCCGACGCCCGACGCCACATCGTCGCCTACGACTTCGGGATGAAGCGCAACATCCTGCGACTGTTCGTCCAGCACGGCTGCCGAGTGACCGTCGTGCCGGCGTCGACGCCGGCCGCTCGCGCCCGCGAGCTCGAGCCCGACGGGATCTTCCTCTCCAACGGTCCGGGAGACCCAGCGGCCGTCGGATACGCGATCGACACCATCCGTGACCTGGCCGACGGCTCGATCCCGATCTTCGGCATCTGCCTGGGTCACCAGCTGCTCGGTCTCGCGCTCGGAGGGGAGACCGTGAAGCTCCCGTACGGACACCGGGGTGGCAACCATCCTGTTCGGGATCTTGCTACGGGACAAGTACTTATCACGTCGCAGAACCACGGGTTCGCGGTCCGGGGCGACACCCGCGGGATTCCCGGTGCGAAGGGACTGGAGGTGACGCACCTCAACCTCAATGATGGCACCGTGGAAGGCCTGAAGCACCGGGAGGCCCCGATAACGGCCGTGCAGTACCACCCGGAGGCCTCTCCGGGACCGCACGACGCCCAACGACACTTCCGGGAGTTCCTGCAAGCTCTTGACAGTCAATAGGTAAGCCCATATGTTGGCCCCCTGCCTGCGCCTTCTTCGGGGGGGGGATTTGATGACAAAGGCGGATCTGGTCGAGAAGGTCACCGCGCAAATCGCTCGGACGGCCGGTCCCCTGATCTCGAAAAAGGACTGTGCCCGCGTCGTGGACTCCTTCCTGGACGCGGTCAAATTGGCCCTCTCCGAGCAGCATAACATTGAGGTCAGAGGGTTTGGCACGTTCAAGATCCGCCAGCGCAAGACCCGGATGGCGCGGAACCCACGCACGGGCGATCCCGTAGAGGTGGCGGCCCGGCCGGTGCCTGTCTTCAAGCCCAGCAAGGAGTTGCGTGCGATGGTCGCGGACGCGAGCGAGCGGGTCACGCACTAGCCCGCCTGCCGGCGTCGCCCAGGCAAACGGCCCGGACCTCCCCTCCGGGCCGCTTTTTCTTGGGGACGGGGGAAGGGGGAAGGGTACTACGGTTTCCCGATCATAGTCTGGAGCAAACGCCATGAGTGCTCGCCTCGGTTGTGTCGTAGCCTTCGCCACACTCGCCACTGCGCCTCTGCCCGCGCAGTCCGTGCGCTACACCGTGTCGGTGCCCTCGCCCGGGGCGCGGCTGGTCCACGTCGCCGCGGAATTCGCGGCCGCGGGGAAGGACACGCTGCTGCTGTCGCTGCCTGCATGGAGCCCCGGGTCCTACGAGATTCAGAACTACGCGCGCTACGTGCGCGGGTTCGCGGCGAAGAACGCGGCGGGGCAGCCGCTGTTCTGGGACCGGTACGACAAGGACACCTGGCGCGTGCCCACGGGCGGCAGCGAGCGGGTGACCGTCGAGTTCGATTTCCTGGCCGACACCATCGATCTTTCCATGTCCCGCATTCGGGACGACTTCGCCGTATTCCTCGGCACCAACCTGTTCCTCTTCGAGGAAGGGCGGCTCGACCGACCCGCCGAGGTGCGGTTCGCCCTGCCGGACGGCTGGCAGGTGACCACGGCGCTGCGCGGCACGGGCGCCGGGCCCTACACGGCGCCGGACTACCACGAGCTGGCGGACGCTATGACGTTCGTGGGCCGCTACAGCGTGGACTCCGTTCAGGTGAACGCGAAGTGGATCCGGATCGCCGTCTGGCCCGCCGACGCCTACACGGCCGCCGTCGCCCGCAACCTGCGCTCGAGCGTGCAGCGGCTCGCCGCGGTGCAGAACCGACTGATGGGCGGCCCGCCGTACGACGTCTATACCGTGTTCTTCACCGTCATCCGCGAGCCGATCGACTTCGGCGGCGGCCTGGAGCACAGCTTCTCACAGTTCGACGTGATGCCCGCCGAGGCCTTCGCCGATCCCGCCGGCAACCTCGGCGACTTCATGAACCCATTGCTGTCGCACGAGTTCTTCCACCTGTGGAACGTGAAGCGCATCCGGCCCGCCGAAATGTGGCCGTACGACTATGACACCGAGCAGTACACACCGCTGTTGTGGTGGTCGGAGGGGGTGACCGACTATTACGGCGATCTGTCCAACTGGCGGGCGGGGATCTGGTCGGAGCAGCAGTTCCTGGGAAACGCGATGGGCAACATCCAGCAGGTCGAGTCGGCGCCGGAGCCGTGGAGCGCGGAGGACGGGAGCGCGGCCACGTGGATCCATGAGGTCTTCGTGAACAGCTCGCAGCTCTACTACCCGAAGGGGTCGCTGCTCGGCCTGCTGCTCGACGTGTCGATCCGTGATGCGACCGACAACGCCAAGAGCCTGGACGACGTCACGCGGGCGCTGTTCCAGCGATTCTACCGGCAGGGGAAGGGGTTCCGCACGAGCGACCTGTTGGCGCTGCTGCGCGAGCACGGGATGCCCGACGTGGACGGTTTCTACCGGCGCTACATCGACGGGCGTGAGCCGCTGCCCTACGAGCAGGTCCTCCCGAAGGCGGGCATCGCGGTCGCGCGCGAGACCCAGTCCAATCCCTTCCTCGGCGTGAGCACGAGCGTCGGACCGGACGGGACCGTGACGATCGAAGAAGTGACGCCCGGCAGCTCCGCCTCGGCCGCGGGCGTCCGCCCCGGCGACGTGCCACTTCAGATCGGTGAGGTCCAGGTGAAACCGCAGGAAGAGTGGGGCCTGGCGTTCCGCAGCCGCTACAGGGGCAAGGCTGGGGAGCCGCTCGCGATCGTCGTGCGGCGCGGGGCGCAGACCGTCACCCTCAACACGCAGGTGCAGGAGCGCACCGTCACATCGTACCGGCTATCGCGCGCCGCGAGCCCGACGCCGAAGCAGGGCAGGATCTGGCAGGGGATGGCCACGGGGGTCGCGGGCCGGTAACCCCGGGCCGCCGGCCCGGGGTGCCCGTGAACCCCGGGGCACCGCCCCGGGGTCAACACCCCCGGAACAGTGCGTGGTGTGTGGTTGTCCCGGTGATTGGCCCACCGACGCGTCCGCCGACCCGGCGCCGTCGAAAACCACGCACCACGCACTACGTACCCGCACAGCTATTATTCGAGTGTGACCGCCCCACCCGCCACCATCCGCATCCGCTTCTTTGCCCGCTACGCCGAGCTGGTGGGACGGGCCGAGGCGACGCTTGCGGTTCCGCTCCCCGCGACGGTGGGCGACGTGGTGCGCCGGATCCGCGCCGAGCTACCGGGCGCGGCACAGCTGCCCGAACGACCGCTGGCGGCGGTGAACCTGAGGCATGTGAAGCTCGAGGCGCCCGTGAAGGATGGGGACGAGGTGGCGCTGCTGCCGCCGGTGGCGGGCGGGTGATGCGGGGGGACGAGGGAAGAGGGAAGGGGGATGGGTAAGACCGTGGACCGGCTGACTCACGAGCCTCTGAAAATCGAATCGCTCATCGGCGAAGTCTCCTCGCCGGAGCTCGGCGGGCTCTGCCTGTTCCTGGGGAGCGTGCGGAGCAGCGAGAGGGCCGAGAACCCCGGGGCATCGCCCCGGGGTCAACCCACCCTGAGCGCCATCGAGTACTCGGCGTACCCCGAGATGGTGGAGGCGGAGTTCGATCGCATCCTGGCCGAGGCGCGGGGGCGGTGGGCGGAGGCGCGGATCGCCGTGCGGCACCGCATGGGCGTGATCCCAGCCGGCGAGGCGAGCATCGCGATCGCGGCCGCGGCGCCGCACCGGGCGGAGGCGTTCGACGCCTGCCGCTACGTGATCGAAGCGGTAAAGGAGCGGCTGCCGATCTGGAAAAAGGAGCTCCGCGTGGACGGTACGACGGTGTGGGTGGATCCCCACGGCCACCCGGTCGAGGCCGGTCCGCGGTGACACCGGCGCAGCCGATCCTCGACCGGCTGGGCCGGCCGCTCGCGAGCCTGCGAGTGTCGGTGACCGACCGCTGCAACTTGCGGTGCCGCTACTGCATGCCGGAGGAGGAGTACGTCTGGCTGCCGCGGGAGTCGATCCTCACGTTCGAGGAGACCGCGCGCCTCGTGAGGGTGTTCGCCGGCCTCGGCGTGCACAAGGTCCGGCTCACGGGCGGGGAGCCGTTGCTGCGCCATGAGCTCTCGACCCTGGTGCGGCTGATCCGCGCCGACGACCGGATTACCGACCTCACCCTCACCACCAACGGGCTGCTACTCGAAAAGCAGGCGGCCGACCTGCACGCCGCGGGGCTTACGCGGGTGACGGTCAGCCTCGACACCGTGCGCCCCGAGCGCATGCGGGACTTCGCGCGCAGCGCGCGGCACGCCGATGTGCTGGCCGGGATCGCGGCGGCGCGGGAGGCGGGGTTCGAGCGGTTGAAGCTCAACACGGTGGTCGTCCGCGGCTTCAACGACGACGAGCTGGCGGACCTGATCGAGCTCGGCCGCGCGCACGCGGCCGAGGTGCGGTTCATCGAGTACATGGACGTGGGTGGGGCGACGCGCTGGTCGATGGAGCAGGTCGTCTCGCGCGCGGACATGCTGGCGCTCCTGGCCCGGCGCTACGGGCCGATCGAGCCGTTGCCCGAGCCGGGCTCCACGGCGCCCGCCGAGCGGTTTCGCCTGTCGGACGGCACGACCTTCGGAATCATCGCCTCCACCACGGCGCCGTTCTGCCGCACCTGCGACCGCGGGCGGATCACGGCCGACGGGACCTGGTTTCTCTGTCTCTATGCCCAGCAGGGGCTCGACCTGCGCGAGCTGGTGCGGGGCGGGGCGACCGACGCAGAGCTGGCGGCGCGGATCGCGGACACGTGGCGGGGGCGGACCGATCGCGGGGCGGAGGAGCGGCTGGGGGTGGCGGAGCGGGCGCCGTTGTACTCGATCGCGGGGCTCAAGGAAGACCCGCATCGGGAGATGCATACGCGGGGCGGGTAGGCTTCCGGCCCCTGGTGCCAGACTCGACAGCCTTGGATGGGCTGGGGTTCGCAGAGACCCCGCCGGCGCCCTAACTTTAGCCGCCACCGAAAACCCGGACACGCATGCTCTCCAAGATCACCGTCGTCGGCGCGGGCAACGTGGGCGCCACGACCGCCCAGCGGCTCGCCGAGAAGGCGCTCGCCCGCACCGTCGTCATGGTGGACGTCGTCGAGGGCGTCCCCCAGGGCAAGGGCCTCGACCAATGGGAGTCCGCCCCGATCGAAGGGTTCGACACCCGGGTCCTCGGCGCGAACGACTACGGCCCCGCCGCGGGCAGCGATCTCGTGGTCGTCACCGCCGGGATCGCCCGCAAGCCCGGGATGAGCCGGGACGACCTGGTCCGCACCAACGCCGACATCGTCAAGCAGGTGTCCCAGGAGATCAAGCGGACCTGCCCCAAGGCGATCGTGGTCGTGGTCTCGAACCCACTCGACGTGATGTGCTGGGTCACGAAGGAAGTGACCGGTTTCCCGCGCGAGCGGGTGATCGGCATGGCCGGCGTGCTCGACACGGCGCGCTACCGCGCGTTCCTCGCCGAAGCGCTCGACGTCTCGGTCGAGGACATCCAGGCCATGGTCCTCGGCGGCCACGGCGATACGATGGTACCGCTGATCTCCTACACCACGGTCGCCGGCATCCCCGTCACCCAGCTCATGGATCGCGCCAAGCTCGATGCGATCGTGCAGCGGACCCGCAACGGCGGCGCCGAGATCGTCTCGTTCCTCAAAACCGGCTCGGCTTACTACGCCCCGTCGTCCGCCACGGTACAGATGGTCGAGGCCGTCGTGCGCGACAAGAAGCGCATCCTCCCCTGCGCCGCCTGGCTCGAGGGTGAGTACGGGCTGGCGGGGATGTACTGCGGGGTGCCGTGCAAGCTGGGGGCGAAGGGGCTCGAGGCCATCGTCGAGGTGCAGCTCACGGCGGAAGAGCGAGCAGCGCTCCGGAAGTCGGCGGAGGCGGTGAAACAGACGATGGCGGCGGTGAAACTCTAGGGGATGAGGGAAGGGGGAAGGGGGACGGGTATGACGGCTTCCGTTCGCGATCTCCAGGAGCGCGGGCTCGGCGCCACCCTGCGGCGCGATGCCTGGTGGGTCGCCCCCGCGCTCACGGCGCTGGTGCTCGGCGGCTTCGGCATCTACGCCACCTGGGCGGCGGCGATCAACACTCACTACGAGTGGGGGCCCTACCTCTCGCCGTTCTACTCGCCACTGATCGAGACCACCTGGTGGCCGCTGTCGCCCGCGTTCCTCATTCTGGTTTTCCCGCTTGGCTTCCGGGCCACGTGCTACTACTATCGCAAGGCCTACTACCGCGCGTTCTTCCTCGACCCGGTCGCCTGCTCGGTTGGTGAGCCGCGCCACGGCTACCGCGGCGAGACCCGGTTCCCGTTCATCCTCCAGAACCTGCACCGCTTCTTTATGTACGCCGCGGTGGTGTTCATTTTCATCCTCTCCTACGACGTGTTTCTCGCCCTGCGCTGGCCAGTCGCGGGCGTGCTGGCCGACGGGACGATGCTCCCGGGCCCGCGCCAGTTCGGCATCGGCGTGGGCACGCTCGTGATGGCGGTCAACGTCGTGCTGCTGGCCGGCTACACGTTCGGCTGCCATTCCCTGCGACACCTCGTGGGCGGCAGCGTGGACTGCTTCTCCTGCGCCCGGGCGGGGCGCGCGCGCTATCAGGCGTGGCACTGGGTGAGCGTGCTCAACCAGAACCACATGCTGTGGGCCTGGTGCTCGCTCTTTTCCGTGGCGCTCACCGATCTCTACATCCGGCTGTGCGCCGCGGGCGTGATCCACGACCTCCGGATCCTCTAGCGGAGGCAGGGAAAAGGAACCCATGCGTCAACACCGTCAGCTCTACCCGTCCGTACCGCGTCGCCGAGTCCTTGCGCTGAAGCGCGGGCTCGGCGGCCACCAGGGCCGGGGCGTCCTTAAGGACGCCCCGCACGGGCGCCGAGCCGGGGCTTCAGCGCAGGGACAGCCGTAGTGGCCGACATCCGGACCCACGAGCACGACGTCATCGTGATCGGCGCGGGCGGCGCGGGGTTGCGCGCGGCCATCGAGGCGAGCGCCGCGGGCGCCAAGGTCGCGCTCATCTGCAAGTCGCTGCTCGGTAAGGCCCACACGGTGATGGCCGAGGGCGGCGCCGCGGCGGCGTTGGGCACCGTGATCAAGGAGGACAACTGGCGGGTGCATTTCCGCGACACGATGCGCGGCGGCAAGATGCACAACAACTGGCGCATGGCGCAGCTCCACGCCCAGGAAGCGCCCGACCGCATCCGCGATCTCGAGGCCTGGGGCGCGCTGTTCGACCGCACGGAGGACGGCCGAATCAACCAGCGGCCGTTCGGCGGCCACACGCACCAGCGGCTGGCGCACGTGGGCGACCGCACCGGGCTGGAGATGATCCGCGTGCTGCAGGACAAGGCCGTCCACAGCGCCATCGACGTCTTCATGGAATGCACGGTGATCCGGCTCCTGGTGACGGACCGGGTGGCCGGCGCGGTCGGCTACCTGCGCGATACGGGCCGCTTCGTGCTGTTCCGCGCCAAGGCCGTCGTGCTCGCCACGGGCGGCATCGGCAAGGCGTGGCAGATCACGAGCAATTCGTGGGAGTACACGGGCGACGGCCACGCGCTGGCCTACGACGCGGGCGCGGAGCTGATCGACATGGAGTTCATGCAGTTCCATCCCACGGGCATGGTGTGGCCGCCGTCCGTGCGCGGCATCCTCGTCACCGAGGGAGTCCGCGGCGAGGGGGGGGTGCTGCGCAACTCCCAGGGCGAGCGGTTCATGTTCCGCTACGTCCCGGCGATGTTCAAGGGCGACTTCGCCGAGACCGAGGCGGAGGCCGACGCGTGGGTGACGGGCGACCGCGCCAAGAACCGGCGTCCCCCCGAGCTGCTCACGCGCGACGTGGTGGCCAAAGCGATCGTGAAGGAGATCGCCGAGGGTCGCGGCAGCCCGCACGGCGGGGTGTTCCTGGACGTCGCGTCGAAGCGCGCACCGGACTACATCAAACGCAAGCTCCCGGGGATGTATCACCAGTTCAAGGAGCTGGCGGGGGTGGACATCACACAGGAGCCGATGGAGATCGGGCCGACGACGCACTACGTGATGGGCGGCGTAAGGGTGGACGCCGAGACCCAGGAAGGCACGGTTCCCGGCCTGTTCGCCGCGGGCGAGGTGGCCGGCGGGATGCACGGCGCCAATCGCCTGGGCGGCAACTCACTGTCGGACCTGCTGGTTTTTGGGCGGAGAGCGGGGCACCACGCGGCCGAGCTCGCCAAGCGCCGGGGGCCCGCTCCGGCGGTGTCGCAGCGCGAGGTGGACGCCGTGCTGCAGGACGCGCTGGAGCCGTTCGAGCGGCCGACCGGCGAGAACCCCTTCGCGGTGCAGGCGGCCCTGCAACAGGTGATGCAGAGCCACGCCGGAATCGCGCGCGACCAGGCGGGGCTCGAGCGCGCGCTCGCCGAGCTGGAGCGGCTCAAGGTGCGCGCCCGCGGCGCGGGCGTGACGGGGAGCCGCGAGTACAACCCCGGGTGGCACACGGCGCTCGACCTGCGCTGCCTGCTCACCGTGGCCGAGGCGTCCGTGCGCGCCGCGCTCGAGCGCCGCGAGAGCCGCGGTGGCCACACGCGCACGGATTTCCCGGAGTCCGACGAGACGCTCGCACGCCGCCAGGTCGTGGTGCGGCGCGAGGGCGGCCGCATGGCCCTGCGCTGGGAGGACCAGCCGCCGCTGCCGGCCGACCTCGCGCGGCTCATCAAGGAAGGAGCCTGACGTGCCCCCCACGCAGGGACACCGGCTGCGGATCTACCGCGGCGACCGCGCGGGCGGTGCGCTGCAGGAGTACACCGTCGAGCCAGGCGAGGGGATGGTCGTGCTCGACGCCGTGCTCCGCGTGCAGGCGGAGCAGGCTCCCGACCTCGCGGTGCGCTGGAACTGCAAGGCCGGGAGGTGCGGCTCGTGCTCGGCGG
>CAZVSO010000045.1:0-17943 GCA_964629425.1 uncultured Gemmatimonadaceae bacterium | reverse complement strand
GCCGGCTGCCGCTGCGCGCCTCCGCCGCGCTGATCGCCGAGGCGGCGGCCCTCGTCACCAACGACTCGGCGCCGCTCCACCTCGCGCAGGCCGTGGAGACGCCGACCATCGCAATCTTCGGGCCCACGGTTCCGGCCTTCGGCTTCGGGCCGCGGGGTCCCCGTGACGAGGTGGTCGGACTCGAGGGACTCGAGTGCCGGCCCTGCCACCCCCACGGGCCGGCCGTCTGCCCGCTGGGCCATCATCGGTGCATGCAGGCGCTGGGCGTGGAGGACGTGATGCGGGCAATCGAGGAGACCGGTGCGCTACGTCGTCGGGATTGACGTCGGCGGCACGAGCATCGTCGTCGGCACGGTCGCCGAGGACGGCTCCGAGCTGGTGGGGCTCGTCTCCGAGGCTACGCTGCCGGAGCAGGGCGCCGACGCCGTGGTGGCGCGCATCGCCCGGCTGGCCCGCTCCTCGATGGACGCCGCCCGGGGCCGAACGATCTCGGGGCTCGGGATCGGCTCGCCCGGGCCGCTCGACACGACGCGTGGCGTGGTGCTGCTCACGCCCAATCTAGGCTGGGTCGACATGCCGCTGCGCGATCGGGTCGCCGGCGCGCTGGGGCTCCCGGCCACGCTCGACAACGACGCCAACTGCGCCGCCTTCGGCGAGTGGTGGCGCGGAGCGGCGCGGGGCGCCGACCACGTGGTCGGCCTCACGATCGGCACGGGCATCGGCGGCGGCATCGTGCTCGGCGGGCGGATCTACCACGGCGCGTCCGACATCGCTGGCGAGATCGGGCACATGACCATCGACTCGACGGGCCGGCGCTGCAAGTGCGGCAACTACGGCTGCCTGGAGGCGTACGCCTCGGGCCCCGCGATCGCCGCCCGAGCGGCCGAGGCTGTGGAGACCGGGGCGACGACCTCGCTCGCCCGGTACGTCGGGGGCGATCTGTCGAAGATCACAGCGCAGGTGGTGTACGAAGCGGCGAAGGACGGCGACCCGGTCGCCCTGGAGGTCGTGGCCGACACGGCCAAGTTCCTGGGCGCGGGGGTCGCGAACGTGATCAATCTCCTCAATCCGCAGGTCGTGGTCGTGTGCGGCGGCGTCACCCTGGCGGGCGACCGGCTGTTCGAGCCGCTGCGGCGCGAGGTGAAGCGTCGCGCCTTCAAGCCCGGGGTCGACGCGTGTCGCATCATCCCCGGCGAGCTCGCGGGCACGGCCGGCGTGTACGGCGCGGCGGGCGTGTACATTCAGCGGACCTGGGGGACGCTGTGAAGCGCCTCGGCGTGATCGGCTCGATGGTGTGGGACACGATTTACGGTCGCGACGCGGCGCAGCCCGCGATCGAGGAGTGGGGCGGGATCGCCTACGCCCTCGCGGCCCTCGACGCCACGCTGGCCGACGACTGGGAGATCGTCCCGCTGGTCAAGGTGGGTCGCGATCTCGCCCCACGGGCCAACGCGTTCCTCCGCGGCCTGCGCCGGCGGGCGCGCGACGCGCGGTTCATCGAAGTCCCCGAGCCCAACAACCGTGTCACGCTGCGCTATGTCTCGCAGGAGCGCCGCTGCGAGCGGATGGCGGGCGGCGTTCCCCCGTGGACGTGGCCCGAGCTCGGGCCGCTGGTGCCGGACCTCGACGCGTTGTATGTGAATTTCATCTCCGGCTTCGAGCTCACCCTCGAGACCGCCCGGCTGCTGCGCCGCAGCTTCCCGCGCTTCCTGTACGCCGACCTCCACAGCCTGTTTCTGGGCACGGCGTCCGACGGCACCCGGTTCCCCCAGCCGCTGCCCGCGGAGGCCGCCTGGTTGGAGTGCTTCGACGTCGTGCAGCTGAACGAGGAGGAAATGGGCCAGCTGGGCGGCGACCCGCTGGCGGTGGCCGCCGGCGCGCTGGCCCAGGGATGCCGCGCGCTCTGTGTCACGCTGGCCAGCCGGGGCGTGGCGTACTTCGAGCGCCAGCCGACGGTCGGCGGGGACACCGCGCCCATCCGCGCCGCCCGCATCGCTCCGGAGCCGGGATGGGCGATCGCCGACGGCGACCCCACGGGCTGCGGAGACGTGTTCGGAGCCGCGGCGGCGGCGGCGCTGCTCGGCGGCGCCGCCCTCGAGGACGCTCTGCGTGAGGCCACACGGCTCGCCGCCCGGAATGTGGGCTTCCGCGGCGCGAGCGGGCTGCGCGACCACCTCCTCGGCCGCCTGCCCACGTCATGACCCGGCTCGTCGAGGTCCCCGCGCAGTTCGATGACCGCAGCTTCGATCAGTTCGCGGGCGCGCTGGCGCAGGCGCTCGCCGACGGCGGGCGGCTGTTGTTCGACGCGCACGCCGCCGAGTGGGCGTACGGCCTGGTGGGCCTCCTCGCCGCCGGCGAGGTGGGGGGCCGCGCGGGCCGGGAGCAGCCGCTGCTCACGGTGCCCACCAACCCCGACACGCTGAGCTACTGGGGCCGCGCGGGGTGGTTCCGCGAGGCCGCCGGCCTGTTCGAGATCCACGGGCGCCATCCCCGCTCGGCGCCCCGCCCCGAGAGCGACGTGCTGCTCCCGGTCACCCCCGTGCGGGCGGCCGGGGATGTGCACGACGTGGTGAGCCGGATCCAGGAGCGCGCCACCGCGATTCTGGCCGACGTGGGACTCGACCCCCGCGCGACGATGGGCTTCGCTATGGCGCTTTCGGAGGCGTGCCAGAATATTGTGGAACACGCCGGCACCGGCGGCTGGGTGGCGGTGCAGCGCTATCACTGGCGCCGCCGCCTGGCGCGGCGGGTCGTGGTGATCGCCGTCGCGGACGCCGGCGTGGGATTCCGGCAATCTCTCGAGCCAACGGAGAGCCGGCGCTTCGGGGAGCGGTGGGGAGACGCGGCGGCGCTGGAGGCCGCGTGGATCCAGGGCGTGAGCCGATTCCGGGACCCGGGCCGCGGGCAAGGACTCAAGGGCATCCGCAACTACGTCACGCGGTGGGACGGCAAAGTCTCGATCCGCAGCGGGACCGCACGGATCGCCACCGTGCCGTCGTGGGACGACGACGTGGTCCTCAAAGACGGATTGCCCCCGTTTCCCGGCTCCCAGGTACTGATCATCATCCCCGAACAGGGGGCCACGACGCCGTGATCCAGCACATCGACGTGCACGCGATGCTGCAGGAGTCCGTTCCCGGGCTGTACACGAATCTCGTGACCCGGCCCACCGGGCGCGCCGTGCGCGAGCGCATCGAGCGCGAGATCCGCGACACCGGCGCGGCCGTCGCGCTGATGGACTTCTCGGGGGTCGGGTGCCTCGACTACTCGTGCGCGGACGAGATCGTCGCCAAGCTGCTGCGCGAGCAGGTCACGGTGCTGCTGTTGCGGGGCCTGCACGAGGGGCACCGCGAGGCGATCGAGCCCGTGCTGGCGGGGCACGGGCTGGCGGCGGTGCTCGAGCGGCCCGACCGCACCCTCGACATCCTCGGCCCGCCGGACACGGGCGCGGCCCTGCTCGCGGTGCTGATCGAGCAGCGGGTCGCCGAGCGCACGGCGGGAGGCGCGATCGCGCTGGTGACCGCGTGAGCCGCCGCCGGCTCGGGCTGTCCACCCGCGCCATCCACGGGGAGCCGCAGCAGCGTCCCGACTGGTCCCCGGTCAGTCCGGCAGTGTACCAGTCCAGCACCTTCGTCAATCCCATCGGCTCCGACGCCGAGGCGATCTACACCCGGTACGGCAACAATCCGAATCAGGTGGCCATCGCCCGCCGCCTCGCCCTGCTGGAGGGCGCGGAGGCGGCGGTGTTCACCGGGAGCGGGATGGGGGCGATCGCCCTGGCACACCTCGCCGTGCTGCGGCCGGGCGATCACCTGATCGCGAGCGAGTGGATCTACGGCGGCGTGCACCGGTTGTACCAGGAGCTCACGCGACTGGGCATCGCGGTCGACTACGTGAGTCCGATCAACACCCGCAACTGGAAGCGGGCGATCCGCAAGACCACGCGGGCCATCTTCCTGGAAACGCCGACCAACCCGCTGCTGCGGGTGATCGACCTCGAGCCGATCAGCGCCCTGTGCAAGGCGGAGGGCCTCGCGCTGCTCGTGGACTCCACGTTCGCCTCGCCCGTCAATCTCCGGCCGCTCGAGCACGGCGCGGATCTCGTGATCCACAGCGCGACGAAGTACCTCAACGGACACTCCGACGTGATCGCCGGCGCCGTGGCAGGGGCCGAGTCGGTGGTCGAGGAAGTGCGGAAGCTCATGCAGGTGTGGGGCCAGGCGCTCGACCCCCACGCCGCGTGGCTGATTGACCGCGGGCTGCGGACGCTCGTCGTGCGTGTCGAGCGCCACAACGCGACCGGCCAGAAGGTGGCGGCGTGGTGCAGCGAGCAGCGCGTGTTCGCCACGGTGCACTACCCCGGCCTGCCCTCGCACCCCGACCACGACGTGGCGCGGCGGGTGCTGGGTGGCTGCGGCGGGATGCTGGGCCTCGAGCTCAAGGGCGGCGCACGCGCCGCCGAGCGGTTCCTGCGAGGGCTGCGCATCGCCGCCCACGCGCCGAGCCTCGGGGGCGTGGAGACGCTGGTGTCGGAGCCGCGCTTCACGTCGCACGCCGGCCTCAGCGCCGAGGAGCGGGCGAAGGCTGGCATTCCCGACGGATTCCTGAGATTCTCCCTGGGGCTGGAGGACGCCGACGACCTGATCGCGGACTTCGCCCAGGCGGCACAGCTGTAGTGATCAAGCTCACGAACGCCTTCAAGGCCTTCCCCAAGGGCGGCCTCGCGCTGAAGGACGTCTCCTTCCACGTCGCGAAGGGCGAGTTCGCGTTCCTCACGGGGCACTCGGGCGCCGGCAAGTCCACCGTGCTCAAGCTGCTGTACGCCGACGAGCGGCCGACCTCGGGCGAGGTGCGCGTGTCCGGCTTCAACGTCGGTGAGATGACCGCGCATGACATTCCACAGCTGCGGCGCCGGCTGGGCGTCGTGTTCCAGGACTTTCGCCTCCTCGAGGACCGGACGGCGGAGGAGAACGTGGCGTTCGCGCTCGAGGTGACCGGAGCGAGGCGCGGCACGATCCCCGCCCGGGTGATGCGCGTGCTGACCCAGGTCGGCCTGGCCGCCAAGGCCCAGGCGTACCCGCGCGAGCTGTCGGGCGGCGAGCAGCAGCGCGTGGCCATCGCGCGGGCCCTGGTGAACGAGCCGACCGTCCTGCTGGCCGACGAGCCGACCGGCAACCTCGACGAGCGCGCCACGCGCGGCGTCGTCCAGCTGCTGCGCGACATCAACGCGAGCGGCACGGCCGTGGTCATGGCGACGCACGACCTCGACCTGGTGCGGCAGACCCCCTATCGCGTGATCGAGCTCCAGGAAGGGGCCGTGGTCTACGATTCGGCCGTGGACGAGGTGCGCGACCAGGCTGCGGGTCCGTGAACCTCGTCCTGCGCGAGGCGTTGCTGGCGTTCCGCCGCGCCCCCTTGTTGTCGACCCTGTCGGTCACCACGATCGCGTTCGCCCTGTTCGTGGTGGGCCTGTTCGGCCTGGTCGCGATCAACCTGCGCCGCGCCCTGCACCAGGTGGAGGAGCGGGTCGACAAGGCCGTGGCGCGATCGATCCGCATCGTCGAAATCGTGGCCTATCTCCTACCCGGCACGCCGATCGAGACCGCGACCCTCGCCCTCCGCGACATCGAGGCGTTCCCCGAGGTGGCGTCGGCGTCCCACGTCAGCGAGGACTCGGCGCTGGCGCGCGCCCGCGCCGAGCTGGCCGAGTTCCGCGACGTGCTGCGCGAGCTGGAGCGCAACCCGCTGCCCGCTTCGATCGAGGTTCGCCTCGCCCCCGGGTTCCGCGACGCCGACCACGTGGCGACCGTCGCGGAGCGGCTGCAGGGCTTCGGCTTCGTGGACGACGTGCGCTACGGACGCGACTGGGTCGAGAAGCTCGACCGCCTGCGGCAGATCGCGGCCGCCGCGGCGCTGGCGGTGGGCGGCGCGTTCGCGATCGTCGCCATCATCATCATCGGCACGACCATCCGCATGGCGGTCCTGCAGCGGGGCCGCGAGATCGCCATCATGCGGCTCGTCGGCGCCACGGACGGGTTCATCCGGTTCCCGTTCCTGCTCCAGGGCGCCATCAAGGGCCTGCTGGGCGGCGTGGCCGCCGTGGGGCTGTGCTATGCCGCCCACTTCGCCATCAGCCGGCTGCTGCTCGAGGTGGACTTCTTCACACGCGAGCAGGCGGGCGCGATCATCGGCTTCGGGACGCTCATCGGCCTGCTCGGCAGCGCGACGAGCGTGGGACGGCACCTCAGGCGCGTATGAGACGTCGGACGCCTGTGAGACGTCGAGAAGCCACGTCGCACGAGAGCGTCACACCGTGGCGTCGTACGCCCAGGTCTGCGTGGGACGATTTCGTGCGACGCCTCCGCGTGACGCTGCTGCTTGACGTCGTCCTGCTGTGCATCGCCACCGCCCTCGGGGCCCAGCAGCGACCGCCGTTCGAGCAGCAGATGCGCGACAACCAGCAGCGCCTGGAGGAGATCCGGCGCGAGCGGTCGGCGGTGGAGCAGGAGCTGGCCCACCTGCGGTCGGTGGCGCACACGATCGCCGATGAGCTCGCCAACGTCGAGCGGCAGAAGCAGACGACGAACCGCATCGTCAACGAGCTCGACCGCCAGATCAACACGCTCGCCGACCAGATCGGTCGCATCACCGTGGACCTGCTGCTCGCCGAGGACGCGTTGCTCGACAAGCGTGCCGTGCTGGAGCGGCGGATCGTGGACATCACGAAGCGCGGGTCGCTGTACGCCTACCAGGTGCTGCTCGCCGCCGAGAGCTTCGGCGACCTGCTGTCGCGCTACAAGTACCTGTACCTCGTGAGCCGACAGGACCGCTTCTTCACCAACGACATGCGCAAGTTGCGCAACCGGGTGGCGCGCGAGCGGGCGACCCTGGTAGAGGCGCGCGACGCGCTGGCGCGCCGCCGCACGGAGCGGTCCGCCGAGCTGGAGCGTTTCGTGGATCTCGAGCAGGAGCGGTCGACGAGCCTGCGCGAGACGCGCCGCAGCGAGCGCCAGGCAGCCGAGCGGCTCTCCCGTCTCGAGCGCGACGAGCGCGGCCTGAACGACCGGATCGCGGCGCTGGAGCGAGCGCGGCGCGAGGCCGAGGCCCGCGGCGCCACCCCCGGCCCGTCGTCGATCTCGACGGCGGACCTGGGCGGTCTCGACTGGCCCGTGGAAGGGCGAGTGCTCTACGCGTTCGGCACCGGCGTGGGCCCGAATAACACGCGAATCCCCTGGCACGGCATCGGCATCGCCGCGCCGGCGGGCACGCCGGTCAAGGCCGTCGCCCCCGGGACCGTCGCCATCGCGGGGACGCTGGGCACCTACCTCATCTCCGTCCTGCTGGACCACGGCGGCGGCTATTACACGTTCTACGCCTACCTGCGCGACGCCGCCGTGGCCAAGGGCGACCGCGTAACCCGGGGCCAGGTGATCGGCCGCGTCGGCGGTGACGCGAGCGGGCAGGGCGCCCACCTCCACTTCGAGCTGCGCGGGCAGGGCGGGATCGCGCTGGATCCCCTGAACTGGCTGCGCCGCCGCGCGCCATGAGCGAGCCGGCGCCCGAGACGCGCCCGCTACGCCGCCACATGATCGCCCGGCAGCTCGCGGGCCGCGGCATCCGCCACCGCCGGGTCCTCGCCGCCATGGCCCGCACGCCGCGCGAGTGGTTCCTCCCCCCGCAGCGCGTGGGCGATGCCTACTACGACGGCCCGCTGCCGATCGGCAGCGGGCAAACGATCTCGCAACCGTACGTGGTGGCGCTGATGACGGCCGCCCTCGATCCCGACCGCCACGATCGCGTCCTCGAGGTCGGGACGGGCTCGGGGTATCAGACAGCCGTGCTCGCCCGGCTGGTCCACCGCGTGTACACGATCGAGCGTCTCCCGGACCTGCTGGTCGAGGCCGAGGAGCGGTTCCGCCGCCTGCGCCTCACGAACATCGAGACCCGCCTGGGCGACGGCGCGGCCGGGTGGCCCGCGCAGGCGCCGTTCGACGTAATCGTCGTCACGGCCGCCGCGCCGCGCGTGCCCCCCCCGCTGGTGGACCAGCTCGCGCCGGGCGGCCGGCTCGTGATCCCGATCGGCGATCGCGTGTCGCAGGAGCTGCTCCTGGTCCGGCGCGGCCCGACGGGCCTCGAGCAGGCCCGCGCCGGCGGGGTCCGGTTCGTCCCCCTCATCTCACCGCTCGCGTTCCTCGAGCGCGACGAGGAGTGAGCCCAGGTGCGCGGCGGCGGCCCGCGATATAGAATCAGTGCGATGACTCCGCCGGGAATCCTCCGTCGGGCGCATTCCGCGCCGCTCGCCGCCCTGCTCCTCGCGCTGCAGAGCGTGACCGGCGGCGCCGTAGCGCTGATCCACGCCGCCGAGCGGAGCGCGGCGCCGACGGCGATCGAGCGCGAGCACGGGTCGAGCTGTCCCGTGACACACGACGCGGCACGCTGCGCCGCCTGCCAACATTCCGTTCAGGGCCCCACCGCCTCCGCCCCACGCTGGGCCGCCGCCGGTCTCGAGGATTTGCCGAGCGAGCCGCCGCCCGCGGCTTCACCGGCGAGCACGGCGGCTGCCCAACCGAACTCCCGCAGCCCACCTCCCGCGCGCGCCTAGGGTTTCAGGCTCGGCGTGACGCGCCGCGGTGTGCACCACCGCTGCCGCGTTGCACCCCAATCATCAGTCGGGAGGTTCTGACCATGCGTGGAATCGTGCTCGCCGCGGCAGCGGCGCTCTGGGCGCTCGCCGCCCCCGCTCACGGCGCGGCGCAGCAGCCGAAGGATCCGCGAGTCGACTCGCTCAGGGCGGAGATCCGCGCCCTGCGGGCCCGCCTCGACAGCCTCGCCCGCCCGACGGGGGCCGCACCCGATGATCTGGCCGCGCTGCGCGCCCGGGCGCGGGCGGCCGCCGGCGGCGCCGATACCACCGCTCCCGACACGGCCGCCCGTGCCGTTGGACGGGAGCGCAACCTGAACCAGCTCAACCCCGAGATCAGCGTGACCGGCGACCTGCGCGCCTATGCGCAGACCGAGGGGCCCCAGGTGGACAACTTCGCGCTGCAGGAGGTGGAGGTCGCCTTCCAGGCGACGCTCGACCCGTACTCCCACACAAGGTTCTTCGTCGCGCTGGAGGAGGGCGCGATCGACGTCGAGGAAGCGTACTTCTACTACACGGGCCTTCCCGGCCGCGTGCGGCTCGACCTCGGCCGGTTCCGGCAGCAGGCCGGCGAGCTGAACCGCTGGCACCTCCACGCACTGCCCGAAATCGACTACCCGCTGGCGCTCACGACCTACACCGGCGAGGAAGGGCTGGCCGGCACCGGCGTTTCGCTCTACTGGGCCGGCGCGATCCTCGGCACGCAGGAGATCTGGGTCCAGGGCGTGCTGGGCGACAACGAGATCCTGTTCGACGGCGGCAACCGCCCCGCGGTGCTGGCGCATCTCAACAATTTCTGGAACCTCAGCCGCTCGTCGTACTTGCAGATCGGGGTGACGGGGATGTACGGCGAGAACCCCGACACCAGCCTCCAGACCACCTTCGGCGGGGTGGACGCGCGGTTCACTTGGCGGCCACCCGAGCGCGCCAAGTACCGCGAGTGGACCCTGCGCGCCGAGCTGTACGCCATCGACAAGGAGCGCGGCGGCGCGGGTGACGGACGCTACGGGTTCTACGTCGGGACGCAGTACAAGCTCGGCGCCCGATGGGTCGCGGGCGTGCGGTACGACTACGTGGAGGCCGCCGAGGGGCCGCTCGCGATCGTGCGGCAGGTGATCCCCTCGGTCACATTCTGGCAGAGCGAGTGGGTGCGGCTGCATGCCGAATGGCGCTGGCGCCGCCAGGGGGGCGCCGACGCCAGCCAGTTCGCCCTCCAGGGCGTCTGGTCCATCGGTCCCCACAAACACGAGACCTACTGAGGAGGCGCCGATGCGTACGCTGCTGATCGCCATCGCACTCGCCGCGGGCCCCCTCGAGGCCCAGCGGCCGTTGAAGATCGTCACCTCGCTCACGACCTACGCGGCCATCGCCCGCGAGATCGTCGGCGACCGGGGCACCGTCACGGCCATCGCCCAGGGTGACGAAGAACCGCACTTCGTCCAACCAAGGCCCAGCTTCGTCCCGCTGCTCGGTGCGGCGGACCTGTTCGTCACCACGGGGCTCGACCTCGAGCTCTGGGTGCCCGCGCTGCTGGACAAGGCGGCCAACCCGCGCGTCTCGGAGGGCGGGCCCGGATACGTCGCCGCCTACGCCGGCATACAGCTGCTCGAGGTGCCGGTGTCCCTGTCGCGGTCCCAGGGCGACATTCACGTCTACGGCAACCCGCACATTCACACCGACCCCATCAACACGCTCTACATCGCCCGCAACATTCTCGCCGGGTTGCGCCGCGTCGCACCCGCCGACACGGCGGTCTTCGCCGCGCGCGAGCGCGACTTCGAGCGGCGGGTGCTCGTGGCACTGTACGGGGAGGAGCTGGTCCGGCTCCTCACCCCCGAGACGCTGCTCGATCTGGCCCACGGGCGCCGGGAGTGGGACTTCCTCCAGCAGACGGCATATCAGGGGCGCCCACTGGCCGCGCGACTGGGCGGCTGGCTCAAGCAGGCCGAGGGCCTCCGCGGCAAGGAGATGGTGTGCTACCACAAGGAGTGGGTGTACTTCAGCGCGCGGTTCGGGCTGCCGTGCGTGGAGTACATCGAGCCCAAGCCGGGCATCCCGCCGTCGCCACGCCACGTACAGAGGGTGATCGAGCTGATCCGGTCGCGGCACATTCCGGCCGTGTTCTCCCCCAACTACTTCGACCGGAACCAGATCCGGCAGATCGCCGAGCGGACCGGCGCGACGGGGGTGATCGTGGCCGCGCAGACGGGCGGTGCGCCGGGTGTGGACACGTACTTCGATCTCGTGAACGTGTGGGTGAGCGAGCTGGTGCGCACCTTCCGCGCTTCTGTCACCCAACCCTGACCCGCATGGAGGCCCGGCCGTGCTCGAACTGATGCTCGCACCCTTCGTGGCGTGCATGGTCATCGTCGCGATCCACTCGTACCTGGGACTCCACATCATCGCGCGGGAGGTGATCTTCGTGGATCTGGCGCTGGCCCAGATGGCGGCGCTGGGCAGCGTGGCGGCACTCCTCGCCGGCGTCGCCCACGATTCCCAGGCCGCCTATCTCTTCGCGCTCGGCTTCACGGCGGTGGGGGCGGCGCTGTTCGCCCTGACGCGCACCTCGGGGAGCGGTCGGCTGCCCCAGGAAGCGATCATCGGCATCGTCTATGTCGTCGCGTCCGCCGCGGCTATCTTGGCGGCCGACAAGGCGCCCCGCGGCGCCGAAGCGATCAAGGATATCCTCGTAGGGAGCATCATCTGGGTCACGTGGCCGACGATCTGGTGGAAGCTGGCCCTGCCCTACGCGGTCCTCGGGCTGTTGCATTACGTGCTGCGCCGCCGGTTCCTGACCATCTCGTTCCACCCGGATGAGGCGGAGCGGGGCGGATGGAAGATCAGATGGTGGGACTTCTGGTTCTACCTGTCGTTCGGGATCGTCATCACCCTGTCGGTACCGATCGGCGGCGTTCTCATGGTCTTCACGTTCCTCGTCGTCCCGGCGGCGATCGCCTTCCTGTTCACCCGCGACCTGCGCCGCCTCGCGTATCTGGCGTGGGGCTCCGGCGCCCTCGCGTCGTTCCTGGGAATCTGGCTCTCCTACCGGTGGGACCTTCCGACGGGGCCCCTGATCGTCTGCGTGTTCGGCGCCCTGCTCGCGATCGCCGGCGTGATGAAGAGGCTCGGCGTGGGAGCGGCCGGGGCGTGACCAGCGGTCGGGCGGTCGGGCGGTCGGGCGGACGGGCACTGCTGGCGCCGTTCCAACCTGTCCTGGCGCAGAAACGCAACACTCGGCAGCACGCGCGCGGGGCATGGCAGGTGTCAAGCCCGTGGGCCAGCAAGGTTGGAACGGCGCTGGCGGCCGGCCTGGTGCTAACGGCCGGATCGGCGGACCGCCTGGCCGCCCAGGTCTCGGTCCACCTCTCGGCCGGCGCTCGTTATACCTCGACCCTGGTGCACGATTCGATCGGCGCGAACCGCATCGATGCCGGACTCGGCATCGGCCCGGCGTTCACCCTGAGCGTCGGCACACCGCTCGACGAGCGATGGAGCGTCGAGGCGCTGCTCGATTTCTCGACGAGCGGCCTCGAGCCGTCGTTCGGCGGCGCCACGACCGACCTCGGCGCGGTCGGCACCCTAGCGTTCGCGGTCGTGGTGCGCCGCACGATCGTCGGCCCGCTAGCCGGGCAGGCCGGGATCGGGGTGCTCAAGTACCTCCCGAGCGAGGACCAGGGCATCTTCCGGAGCGGTACCGGCGCCCCGGCGGCGCTCGCGACGCTGGGAGTCGCCTACCGGCTGCCGATTACGACGCGCTACAGCCTCGCGCTCGAAGCGCGGTACGACGCGCACCGATTCACTACGCCGGCGCTCGCCGAGGTCGGGTTCGAGCCGCGCTGGGTGCACCGCGTGGCGGTCGCGGCCCGAGGGGGCGGCCGATGACGCGGGCGACCCTCGCCGCTGCGCTCGTGGGGCTCGCCGCCTGTAGCGAACCGACCATCCCCGAACGGATGGCGGCGTATCGGTTCGACTGGTTCGGTTTGGTCTTCCGCTGGCCGGTCGAGCTCGTCCCGGTGCGCTACTTCGCGGATCCGCGGGGCGCCATGCCCCGGCTCGTGGGCGGGGCCATCGCGCACTGGGAGCGGCAGTTCCTTTACGGAGAGTTCGCGGGTGTCCTGGTCCCGGACTCGGCCGCAGCGGACGTTGTGGTACTGTGGCGCGACACCGTCCCCCCCGACGTGCCGTCCGATCCAGGCACTCCGGTCGATGCGTGTAACGGTGTGACCACGTTCGCCATCGACTCGGTAAACACGATCGCCGCACCCCTCACCGTCACTCTCTGGCCCTCCCCGGGGTTCACCGACGGGCAGGTGGCCGCATGTCTCGAGCGCGTGTCCGTCCACGAGCTGGGCCACTCGCTCGGCCTGCTCCAGCACAGTCTCGTCTCCATCGACGTCATGGCGGCTCCGCCGCTGGTCGGCGCGCCGTCCGCGGGCGACCGCGTGACGGCGGAAGTGCTGTACCACACGCGACCGACCATCGGCCCGCCGCCCCGCCCCTAGCCCAACCCCAGTGCGTAGTGCGTAGGGCGTGGTCGCCGCCGCGAGGTCGCCACGCTCCGCGTAGGTTGTTGAGCCACCGGGAGGTACCACGCACCACGCACTACGCACCACGCGGCCATGGCTTGACATCAGCACCCCCGCCCCGTAGCATAAGCCCTTCCCCAAAAAGGAGTTGCCCCACCAGATGGCCACCCGGCGTCAGGAGGCCTCGATTATCACGCCCAGGGCCGCCCGGGCAGATCCAGGTCCTCCCGACCATGCCCTTCAAGAATCAGCGTGACCTTTCGCTGGCCTACACACCCGGCGTCGCGGCGCCGTGCCTGGAGATGGCCCGCCACCCGGAGGATGTCTAGATGACCTCCGCGGACGCCGCGGCCGGCCCGACGCTCGACTGCGCCGGCCTGGCCCCGACGCACACGGTGCGCTGGAATCTCACGCCGCCGGAGCTGTACGAGCACGCGGTGCGGCGCGGCGAGGGGGTGATCGCAGACCACGGGCCGTTCGTCGCGGTCACGGCCCCGCACACCGGCCGCAGCCCCAACGACAAGTTCGTCGTGCGGGAGCCCGGCTCGAGCGACCACCTCTGGTGGGGCAAGGTGAACCAGCCGCTCGCCCCGGAGCACGCCGAGCGGCTGTACCGCGATGTGGCAGCGCACCTGAACGGGCGCGAGCTGTTCGTCCGCGACGTGTTCGCGGGCGCCGACCCGACCTACCGGCTGCCGATCCGCTTCGTCACGCCGAACGCGTGGCACGCGCTCTTCGCCTCCAACATGTTCCTGCGCCCGGGGCCGGCGGACCTGGCCGCGTTCGCCCCCGCGTGGCATGTGCTGCACGCGCCGGACTTCCAGGCGGACCCGGCGGTGCACGGCACCCGATCCGGCACCTTCATCGTGCTGCACCTCGGGCACAAGCGGATCCTCATCGGTGGCACCCGCTACGCTGGAGAGATGAAGAAGTCCATCTTCACCGTGCTGAATTACCTGCTGCCGCGCCAGGGCGTGCTGTCGATGCACTGCTCCGCCAACGTGGGCGAGGGTGGCGGCGTGGCCCTGTTCTTCGGGCTGTCCGGCACGGGCAAGACGACGCTGTCGGCCGATCCGGAGCGTCGCCTCATCGGCGACGACGAGCACGGCTGGAGCGACCACGGCGTGTTCAACTTCGAGGGCGGGTGCTACGCGAAGGTCATCCGGCTCTCCCAGGACGGGGAGCCAGAGATCTTCGCCACGACGCGGCGCTTCGGCACCGTGCTCGAGAACGTGGTGGTCGATCCGGAGACCCGCGCGATCGACCTCGATGCCGACGAGATCACCGAGAACACCCGCGCCTCCTACCCGATCCACTTCATCCCCAACCATGTGCCGAGCGGAATGGCGGGCCACCCCACCCACGTCGTGTTCCTCGCCTGCGACGCCTTCGGCGTCATGCCGCCGATCGCGCGGCTCACGCCGGCCCAGGCCATGTACCACTTCCTCTCCGGGTACACGGCCAAGGTCGCGGGGACCGAGCGTGGCATCACCGAGCCGAAGGAGACGTTCTCCGCCTGCTTCGGGGCGCCGTTTCTCCTCCTGCCCCCGGACGTGTACGCGGAGATGCTGGGGGAGAAGATCGCGCGGCACGGCGTCCAGTGCTGGTTGGTGAACACCGGGTGGACGGGCGGTCCCTTCGGCGTGGGGCGGCGGATGAGCCTGTCGCACACCCGCGCCATGGTGCGGGCGGCGCTGACGGGGCGGCTCGACCGGGGCGGCACCGCGCGGGAGCCGGTCTTCGGCCTCGACGTGCCGCGGCACGTACCCGGGGGCGTGCCCGACGCCTTGCTGACGCCGCGCGCGACCTGGACCGACCCGGCGGCCTACGACGCGCAGGCGGCGCGGCTCGCCGCGCTGTTCGCCAAGAACTTCGAGCAGTTCCGCGAGCGGGTGCATGCGGCCGTGCGGGACGCCGGACCGCCCCCCCCGCCCGCCGCGGCCCCCCAGACTTGATCGAGGTCGTTCGCGACCCCCTCTGGAGCAACATCCGGGTCGAGCGCGACCTGCGGGCCGTGATCGACACGCCCGTGGTCCAGCGGCTACGCTACGTACGCCAGCTCGGGCACGCCTTCCTGGTGTATCCCGGGGCCACGCACACCCGCTTCGAGCACGCGCTGGGCGCCTACCATCTGGCCCGCCGCGCCCTCGACCATCTGGGCGAGGTCGCCGGCCAGGCCGCGGTCGGCCCGGACGACGGCCGGATCGTGCGGCTCGCGGCCCTGCTGCACGACATCGGCCATTACCCGTTCTCGCACGCCCTCGAGGAGGCCGGGTTGCCGCGCCACGAGGCGCTCGCCGAGCGCCGGCTGGCGGACCCCGAGCTGGCCGCGGCGCTGGGGGAAATAGGCGTGCGGCCCGAGCGGCTGCTGCCGCTGATCCGCGGGACGAGCGACGCGCCCCTGGCGGGCCTCATCTCGGGCTCGGTCGACGTCGACAAGCTCGACTACCTCTCGCGCGACGCGATGATGTGCGGCGTGCCCTATGGCGTGATCGACGTGGAGCGGCTCCTCGACTCCCTCACCCTAGTCGATGGGGCCGGGGCGGGCGGGCGGCCCGCCCTCGCGCTGCACGAGAAGGGCCTGGCCGCGCTCGAGTCGCTGCTGTTCGCCAAGTACCAGATGTACCGCAACGTCTACTGGCACCACGCCGTGCGCAGCGCCACGGCGATGTTCAAGCGCCTGGTGCGCGGGGCCATCGCCGCCGGCTCGCTGCGCGCCGACGAGGTCGCGACCGCGACCGACGATGGATTCAGCCACGACCTGCAGCGCATCGATGCCACGGGGCTGGCGGCCGCGCTGCGCGCCCGGCGCCTCGCGAAACGGGCTGTGGAGCTGCCCGCCCACGATCTCCCGCCCGATGCGGCGAGCTGGCCCGCCACCGACCCGGACCTCCTGGCGCGCGTCGAGGACGGGATGGCCCGCGAGACGGGGCTCGAGCCCGGCGAGCTGCTGCTGGATTTCCCCGCCAAGCCCGACCTGCTCACCGTCGACCTGCCGCTGGTGCAGCGCGACGGGAGCCTGCGACGGGACCTTCCGCTCCACGGCGTGGCGGCCGAGCTGCATCGCGCCGCCCGCCACCTGCGGGTCTTCGTGCTCCGGCCCGCGACGATTCCGGCCCGGGCCCTGGTCGAGCTGGTGATGCTGCCGGCGGAGGACGTGGCGGCGCGCCTCGCGGACGGGCGCGCCCTGCTCAGGACTCGAGGACCGTAGGCGGCAGGGTGGAGGCCGAGCCTGCGCTGGCCGCCTCCACCTGATCGATGCGGACCAGGATCGCGGTGATGTTGTCCAGCCCGCCGTGTCGGTTCGCTTCGGCGATGAGGGCGTCGACGAAGAGCTGCGGCATCCGCTCGCCCGTGAGCAGCTCGGTCAGCTGCCAGTCGTCGAGCATGCCGGTGAGCCCGTCGGAGGCGAGCAGGAACAGGTCTCCCACCTTCACGGTGCCCACGTAGATGTCGGGCACGACGTCGCTATTCGCGCCGACGCAGCGCGTGATCACGTTGCTGTAGGGGTGCGACCGCGCCTGCTCGGGCGTGAGATACCCCGCGTCCACCTGCTCCTGGACGTAGGAGTGGTCCTTCGTGATCTGCACGAACTTCCCGTCCCGCATCAGGTAGGCGCGGCTGTCCCCCACCTGCCCGATGAGGAAGCGCGCGTCGAACAGCGTCAGCGCCGTGACGGTGGTGCCCATCCCCCGCTTGTCGTGCTCGGCGAGCGTGCGCTGGAAGATCGCACCGTTCGCCGTGCGGATGGCCAGCCGCATACGCTCGGCGACCTGCTCGTCGGCCAGCCCCTTGAGCGACCCCAGCTCGCGGGCGACGAATCGGACCGCCATCTCGCTCGCCACCTCACCCGCCGCGTGACCGCCCATCCCGTCGGCGACGACGAAGATCCCGCGATCGGGGATCATGAGGTAGCTGTCCTCGTTGCCCGAGCGAATCACGCCGACATCCGTCCGGCCAGCGCAGGTGATGTGCACGGGGGGCGTTACCCGAGAATCCAGTAGGCGCATGCAGCGACGCCCAGCACGACCACGGTCGCGCTGGCTCCGCAACCCTTGCCCTTCTTCCCCTGCTCCGGCGCGGACCCAGCCGCTCGCTTCGGCTGCGGACGCTGGGGAGCACCCGGCGGCGCGGCACCGACGGCCGGCCGCGACGCGGACACCGACGGCCGCGACCCCGAGACCGACGGTCGTGGAGCCAGCTTCGCGCTCGACGCCGGCGCCGGTGCCGGTGATCGCTCATCGGGCCGCAGCGCCCCGACGACACGCGTGCCGCCGCCAGTGCCGGGTTCCACCGCGTCGTCCGCCGGATCGAACACGACCTGCACATCGCCGAACCGCACGCTGGCCCCGGGAGCGAGCGGCGTCTCCCCCTGGACCCGCTCCCCGTCCACGAACGTGCCGTTCGTCGAGTCGACGTCCACCAGCACCCAGACCCCTTCACGCCGTTGCAGCTTCGCGTGCATCGTCGAAACGGACTCGTCCGGCAGCACGACGTCGTTGTATTCCGCGCGGCCGATGTTGACCACCGGAGTGCGGACCGCGACGCGCTGCCCCTTGAGCCCACCCGAGCGAACCAGGAAGGTGGCGAGCTGCGCCGCTGGAGCGGGCCGGGCGCCGCCCCCCGGTCGGGGAGCAGCAGGGATCCCGAACCCGGTGTCCTTCAGGCGCTCCCCGGCCCCGGTGGGAGGCTGGGACGGGGCAGGCGGAGCAGGTGGGGCGGGTGGGGCGGGTGGGGCGGGCGCGGCGGCGCGTGGGGGAGCGGGGACAGCGAGGC
>CAZVSO010000044.1:1917-17993 GCA_964629425.1 uncultured Gemmatimonadaceae bacterium | reverse complement strand
TCGGTCCACGGGCGACGCGCCGGCGGGAACCGAGGGCGGCCCGAAGAGCGGCGGCGTAGCGCCTCGCGAGGCCGGGTCCGGCAGTCGCACCGGGCCTGGCGGCCACGGCGTGTCAGCATGCGGCGCGCGTCCCCCTGGTCCAGTGCTCGGGGGCGTCGCAGACGTGTCGCCCTCGGGTCCGAACAGGCGAGTGAAGTCGCCGGGCGGACCCTTGGACATCGGTGCATCGCCCGCCGGCACCGGCTCCGCGTCGGGCTGGCCCTTCTTCCATCGAATCACGGGTGTGCCGGGCGTACTCGGCTCGGGGGCCTGGGGCGATCCCTCGCGCCATCGGACCACCGGGCCGCGCCCAGACTCACTGGCGGGGTCGGGTGTGTGCGGTGGGGCTGGCGGCGGGCCCGCAGGCGCACTTCCGGCCGCCACGCCCTCGCCGCCGAGGGCGCCGAAGAGCTGTGTGAACTGCCCGGGTGCGGCCGGAGCGGCCGCCGGCGGCTCAGGGTCCGCCGGGGCCGGCGGCGCGGGCTTCTCCGCTTGCGGCGGCGACGGCGGGGCGGGCGGTGCGGCTGCCCCATCAGTGGCAGCCCCAAAGAGCTGCGTGAAGTGACCGGGCCCCGGCCTCGGCGGGCCCGACACCTCCGGTGTCGGTGAGGTGGGGTGCGGTGGCTCCGACGGCTCCGATTCCGCCGTGGGCGGAGCAGCGGTGGACCCCGGTGGTCCGAACAGGTGGGTCATGCGGTCCGGCGTGGCCGATGCACTGCTGGCCGCCACCGGCGGGGCCTGCGCAGGTGGCATGGCCGGCAGCGCAGCCGTCGCCGGAACAGGGGGTCGCACGACGGCCGGGACCGAGGCCTCGGTGACGTCGGCCCGTCGTGCCGCGGGGGTCGGTGCCGGTGGCGGCGGCGCGTCGACCGGCGGGCGGCTCGTCTTCCGCTCGAGCCAGCGACCGAACGAGTCGAACGCCGGGAGCCACTCGGTGACGATGACGGCGGCGCCGTCCACCTCAGTCGTCTCGACGATGTTTTTCCCGTCAGCCGGGCTCAGGCGACCCACGAGCGCCAGGAGGCGGTGATCCTCGTCGGGCGATCCGGTCTTGATGAAGTGGACGAGCAGCACGCGCCCGGCCGGATCCCGGGCGCGGTAGGTCACCACGCCGCGACGCGTGAGCTGCTCCAGCAGCCGGTAGCGGGTGCGGAACTGATCGGCGGTCATGGCGACGAGCGGCTCGGCCCGAGCGATCTGGCCATTTGCTCCCCTGGCTACCAGCCGTATAATCTACAGCATCCGCCAACCCCGCGCCCCGACACACTTTGATATGCGTAACCTCTCGAAGGTGGTGTGGCACGAGGGCATGCACCTCACGCAGCACCACTTCCAGCTGCAGAGTCAGTATTTCGAGGACTCCGTCACGTTCGCCCTGGCCCAGCTGTTCTTCCGGCCGTACGGGTTGGCGGGGGGCGAGCTGGACGCGGAGGCGCTGCGCAACGGCACCGTGTCCTTGATTCATGCGCGCGGTGTGATGCCCGACGGCCTGGCGTTTCACTTTCCCGACGCCGACCCTCCGCCGCCCGCCCGCCAGATCCGCGATCTGTTCGCCCCGACGCAGGACCGTCATGTCATCGCGCTCGCGCTGCCGCCGCACCGACCGGGAGGAGCGAACTGTGCACTCGAGGCGCAGGCCGATGGCGATGCCCGATACGTGGCAGCGAGCCGTTCCGTGCGGGACGAGACGACCGGCCGCGACGAGCGGCCGGTGAGCGTCGGGCGGAAGAACTTCAGGTTGCTCGTGGATACTGAGCCGCGCGGCGATCTCGTGGTGCTGCCGCTCGCGCAGGTGCGGCGCGACGGCGCCGGGCAGTTCATCTACGACCCGGAGTACATCCCGCCGCTGCTGCAGATTGGGGCGAGCGGGGCGCTGCTGGATCTGCTGCGCCGTCTCGTCGAGATCCTCACCGCCAAGAGCGAAGCGCTCGTCGGCCAGCGCCGGCGTGAGGGCAAAGGCCTGGCGGAGTACGCGGCGCGCGAGGTGGCCAACTTCTGGCTGGCGCACGCCGTCCACTCGACGCTCGCCCCCCTGCGCCACCATCTCGAGGCCAGGCGCGCGCCGCCGGAGGAGGTCTTCAGGGAGCTCGCTCGGCTGGCGGGCGCACTCTGCACGTTCTCGCTCGACGCCGATCCCCGCGCGCTGCCTGCCTACGACCACGATCGCCTCGACGAGTGTTTCGGCGCGCTCGAGCGGCACATCCGTACGCAGCTGGAGCTCGTGGTCCCCACCAACTGCATCGCGGTGCCGCTGGCCCGCACGCGACGGCTGCTTCACGCGGGCGCCGTGCGCGATCCACGCTGCTTCCAGCCGTCGCGCTGGATCCTCGGTGTCCGCTCGCAGACCCCGCCGGTCGACCTGATCTCCGCCGTGCCCACGCTGGTCAAGGTCTGTGCCGCGCAACACCTGGCGCGCCTGGTCAGTGCAGGGCTGCCAGGTCTCGCCCTCGAACATCTGCCGGCGCCGCCCTCGTCGGTGGCCCGAACCCCTGGCACCACGTACTTCGGTGTGGACCGTGCCGGGCCGTGCTGGGATGCTTTGACGAAGACGGGAGAGGTGGGCGTGTACGTCCCGGACGCGCTCGCCGACGCCGAGTTCGATCTGGTAGTGGTGCTCCAGACGTGAGCGAGCCGAGGGGCCGGGGCACGCCGCAGGCCCGCGACCGCGGTGCGCTGGCCGTGGCGCTGCAGGAGACCTTCACGGCGATCGTTCGACTGCGGGCCGGCCGGCAGGCCATCGCCGACGGGGCCGCCTTCCGCAATCAGTTCAAGCAGCTGCTCACGGCCGCGCACGACGAAGCGGGGCGCGCCGGCTACGACGGGCAGGACACGAAGCTCGCGGTGTATGCGGTCACGGTTTTCCTCGACGAATCGGTCCTGAACTCGCCCCAGCCGGCCTTGGCCGGCTGGTCGCGCCGACCGCTGCAGGAGGAGTTGTTCGGCGAGCACCTGGGCGGCGAGGTGTTCTTCGACAAGCTGCGTGGGCTGTTCGCGCGCCACGAATCCGAGGACCTGGCGGACCTGCTCGAAGTCTACCAGCTGTGCTTGCTCCTGGGATTCCGGGGGCGCCACGGGACGAGCGGGCAAGGGGAGCTCGAGCGCTGGGCGGCTGCGGCGGCCGACAAGATGGATCGCATCCGGGGTCGGTTTGCCGGCGTCGCGCCCGGATGGGCCGCCCCCGCTGGCGAGAGTTTCCCGCTCGCCCAGGACCCCTGGGTGCGTCCGCTCGCGGCGGCCACTGTCACCGTGATGGCGATCGCGTTCATCTGCTGGCTGCTGTTGAGTATCTCGCTGCGGTCCTGGGTCGGCGAGTTCGAGGCACTGCAGCGCTTGTCATGACACTCGGACTCAGCTCTTCGGGCAAGACGCGGATGCGGCTGCCGGTGACGGCGGCGGTCGCGCTGGTCTACCTGGTGTTCACGTGGCTGTTGGGTGGCTGGTTGGAGCTGCGGGGCGCGGAGCTGTGGATCCTGCGGCTAGGACTCTGGCTGCTGGGCATCGGGGCGGCCCTGCTGGTGCTCTGGTTCCTCCGGCGCCTGGAGGGGGGCGGCGCGTCGGCCGAGGAGCCCGGATCGGACGGGGACCCGGAGCTCGACACGACGATCGCGGCCGCTCGGACCCGCCTGACGGCGTCCCGCGCCGCCGGCCGAACGACATTCGGCAGGCTGCCCCTCGTACTCATCGTGGGGCCCGAGGGCAGCGCTAAGACGAGCTGTATCGTGCAGTCGGGTCTCGAGCCCACGTTACTCGCCGGCGAGGTGTTTCGGGCCGACGACATTGGCCCGACCCCCGGGGTCAATCTCTGGTACGCGCAGAGCAGTCTCATCGTCGAAGCGGGCGGCGCGCTGGCGAAGGACCCAGCGCGCTGGGCGCGTCTGGTGCGCCACATCACGCCGAATCGACTCGCCGCGGCCGTGACCGGCCGCGGGCTCGCGCGGCGGGCCGTGATAGTGTGTATGAGCTGCGAGGAGTTCCTGAAGTCGGGCAGCGCGCACGCCATCCCCGCGGCCGCGCGGGAGCTGCGCGCCCTCGTCACGCGGTTGGCCGAGGCGTGCGGCATCCAGCTCCCTGTCTACGTGCTGTTCACGAAAACGGATCGCATTCCCGGGTTCGCCGAGTTCGTGCGCCACCTCACGCGCGAGGAGGCGCAGCAGGGATTGGGGGCCACGCTGCGCTGGCCCGGGCGCACACCGGTCGGTCTGTACGCCGACCGGGAGTTCCAGCGCGTCAGTGACGCGTTCCATCGCCTGTTCGGCTCCCTGGCCGTGAGTCGGGTGGCGCTCCTACCCCGCGAGGCCGACGCCGAGGGCCAGGCCGGCGTCTACGAGTTCCCCCGGGAGCTCCGCAAGCTCGCCCCGCTCGCCACGCAGTTTCTCGTGGACCTCTGCCGCCCTAGCCAGCTCCAGGTGTCGCCCGTGCTGCGGGGGTTCTACTTCACCGGGGTGCGTCCGGTGATCGTGCGCGACGCGGCGTCGCCCATGGCGGTCGCGGGGCCGGCACCGGGCGCCGGGCGCATGCTGGCCACCGAGGTCTTCGATCCCCGCCAGCTCCAGGCGGCGCCGGCCTCGGCGCCATCACCCGCGGGCTCGCGCAAGGTGCCGCAGTGGGTGTTCCTGAGCGGTCTGTTCCGCGACCTGGTGCTGCGGGATCGGGCGGTGCACGCGGTGGCGCGCGGGAGCGTGCACGTCCACCTGTGGCGCCGCGCTCTCGTGGCCCTCGCGGCCGGGGTCTCGATCGTCTGGCTGCTCGGGTTGTTCACGTCGTACTTCAATAACCGCCGGCTCGCCACGCGCACGCTCGAGGCCGCGCGCGGCCTGGGCGAGGTCGTTGCCACCGAGTCCGAGCTGCCCGCTCGGCAGACCCTGGCCCGGCTCGATGCGCTTCGCCAGGACCTTGAGCGCCTGGCCGACTACGAGCGGAAAGGTCCCCCACTCCGACTGCGCTGGGGTCTCTACCAGGGGGCGACGCTGTATCGGCAGCTCCGGCGGGGCTATCTCGACCGGCTCGAGGCCGTGCTGCTCGGGCCCGCGCGCGCCTCACTGGCCCGCGCGCTCGGGAGCGTCCCGGACTCGTCACGCGAGGCGGCGGACTACGAGCGCGCCTACAATCTGCTGAAAGCGTACCTGATGACCACCACGCAGTCCTGCAAGATCGAGGGCGGGTTTCTCGCGCCGGTGCTGCTCGAGTCGTGGCTCGACCGCCGGCAGGTGGACTCGATGCGGCTCGAGCTGGCGCGCCGCCAGCTCGACTTCTACGCCCACAAGCTGTGCGTGGGCTACGCCTGCGGCTCCGATGCCGACGCCCGGCTGGTGGACCGGACGCGGGCGTTTCTGGCGACCTTGACGGGCCCGGAGCGCGTCTATCGCGTGATCCTCTCCGAGGCCTCCGGCCGGCATCCAGGCGTGCGCCTCGCTCGCGCGTTTCCCGCTTCGGCTGCGGTGCTCGCGAACCCCTACGAAGTGCCCGGCGCCTTCACGCCCGGCGGCCGGGCGTCCATGCGGGACGCGCTGCGAAACGTCGACCGGTTCTTCCAGGCGGAGGACTGTGTGGTGGGCGGGCGAGCGGGCGTGCCGCTCGATCGCCGCCGGCTCGGTGAGCAACTGTGGGCGATGTACCAGGCGGACTACGTCCGGCACTGGCGCCAGTTCCTCGAGCGCGCGGCCCTGGTGCCATTCGGCGGAGTGCGAGACGCGGCGGCCAAGCTCGCCGTTTTGGCCGGCAACCAGTCCCCCCTGCTTCAACTCCTCGCGCTCACGGCGCAGAACACGAACGTGGATTCGCAGACCGTGGGGGCGGCGTTCCAGCCGGTCCGCCTGGTCACGCCGCCCGCCGTCACCGATCGCTACGTGAGCGAGTCCAACCAGCCCTACATGAACGCCCTGTCCGCGCTGCAGGCGACCGTGGCGCAGGCCGCGACGGCGACACCGGACGCGGCGCAGGGCCTCATGGTCCAGACCCTCGACGCCGCCCGCGCCGCGAAGGGGGCCGTGGCGCAGCTGTCGCTCGGCTCCCGCGTTGACGGTCAGGCCGCCGCGGTCGACGCGGCGGTCCGGCGCTTGCTCGAGGACCCCATCATCCGCGTCGAACGGCTGCTGGGCAACCTCCCCGTGGCGGCGCTCAACCAGCAGGGCGCAGCGTTTTGCAGCACGTTTCAGCCGGTCAAGGGCAAGTATCCGTTCACGCCGAGCGCAGCAGTGGCGGCGAGCCTGCCCGAGGTCGGGGCCGTGTTCCAGCCCGGGCAGGGGGCGCTGTCGCGCTTCTATTCCGAAGCGCTGCAGAGCGTGCTCGTCCGCCAAGGGTCGCAGTACGCGCCGGCGCCTGGGGCGTCGCCGCGCCCGAGCGCGGCGTTCGTCGGCTTCTTCAACCGGGCGGCGGCCGTGTCTGACGCGCTGTGGCCCGCCGGGGCGACCGAGCCGCGGTTCGACTTCAGCCTCAGGCCCCTGCCGTCGGACTCCGTACCGGTGATCACGTTCACGATGGACGGCCAGACCGGCCGGTTCAGCCGCACCTCGGTGGCCGCCCGGCGCTTCTCGTGGATCGGCAGCGGGGCGCGGGAGGTCCGGCTGTCGGCGCAGGTCCTGGGGCAGGAGGAGACGCTGCTCAGCTACGACGGCACCTGGGCGCTCTTCAAGCTGCTCCAGCGCGCGAGCTGGCGCTCGGCGGGCACGTCCTACATTCTGATGTGGACGGTGCCGCTGCAAAGCCGCGTGGTGCGGCTCGAGGCGGAGCTGAATCTCGGCGGCGCGCCGCCGTTCTTGAGGAGCGACTACTTCGCGGGTATGAGCTGCGTGAGTCGCGTCGTGCAATGAAGAGGAGGAGGTTGATGATCAGCCGCGTTGGATGGTCTACCCTCGGTGCCATGCTGGTCGCCGCGGCCTGCGTGCGCCGCCCGGCGGATCGCGTGTCACCGGTGCTGAGTAGCGCGCGTGTGTACTACGATGACGGGCCGGCGTTCCGGGACTCGGTGCGACTCGTGGTGCGTGACCCCGAGGCCTGGCGGGCGGTGTGGGCGCAGGCCACGTCCACGCAGCCCTCGCCGCCCGCGCGGCCGCCGCTGGACTTCGACCGTGAGATGGTGCTGGTCGTCGGGGCCGGCCGGATGACACCGGGCGACCAGATCCGGGTGGACAGCGCCGGTCCGCGTGGCCAGTTCTTCGTGGCCGTGGTGCGGACGATCGTGGAATGCCGGCCGTTCGCGGCCGCCGGCTACCCGCTGGAGATCGTGCGGGTCGCGCGGAGCGACAAGCCGGTCACCTGGCTCGAGCGGCGGGAGCGGGCGGCGCACTGCCAGTAGGAGCTGGCGCGCTCAATCCTCGAACACCGGCCCGTCGATCTCCAGGTACCCCCGCTCGACCATCGCGGCGACGAGCGTCGCGAAGTCTCCGGGCTCGAAGCCCTCGGGCAGCGTCCCATTGTGCCGCGCGCGCTCGTACACCTCCGACGCGCTGCGCCCGGCGCCGAAGTCCGCCGCGAGCGGTAACATCCACGCCTCGATCCTGGTGGCCGCCAGAAACGGTCGCTCCGACTCGAGGACGATGCTCGCCTGAACCAGCCGACTCTCCTCAACGACCTGGAGCCTCTTGACCTGGAGCCCCGCGCCCAGGCGCACGGTGGCCCGCAGCAGGGCTGACTCGAGCTCGCCGGCCGCCTGTTTGACCGCTCGCCACCGGTGCCACCGCAGCGCCCATTCCAGCGCGGATCCGTCGGTGAGCCCGCTCATCTGCGGACGCACGGTCACCGGCTCCCCCGAGGCGGCCCCGGGACCGACACGGCGCAGCACGATCGCGCCATACACGTTCCGCTCGAGCGCGGCGCGTGCGAACCGCTGCTCAAGGCGCCGCTGGGTCCCGGCTTCCTGCCCGAGGGACTTGTCCGACAGCCAGCGCGCCACCTGCTCAGGCGACATCTCCTCTTGCTGCGCGAGGATCAGATCGAACTCGGCCGCGTGGTCGCCGAGCCAGTGTCGAATCCGCGCCTCGAAGGGACCTTCCTCGGTATCCCAGCCGGCGGACACGCCGACGAACGTCCCCCCCGGCCGGAGATGGCGCGGCAGGCCCGCTACGATCCGCTGTAGCACGGTCTCCCCCGTTTCCCCGGCGTCCCGAAAGACCTGCGACGCCGCCAGCGCCGGCACGTACGGTGGGTGCGCCACGATCCGATCGAACGTGCGCCCGGCCACCGGCTCGTACAGGTCTCCCTGGAGGACCTCGACGTTCTCGCAGTCGTTGAGGAGCCGGTTGAACCGCGCGAAGTGTGTCGCGCGAGCCGTGAGGTCGGACGCGACCACCCGGCGCACGTGCCCGCTCAGCACGAGTGCAGCGGCCCCCGTGCCGCTGCACAAGTCGAGCGCCTCGTCACCCGGGCTCTTCGGGATCACGCGCAGAAACCGCAGCGTCCCCGCGAAGATCGCGGGGAACACCACGTCCGGCGGCGCAACGAACGGCGAGCCATCGGGATTCTCGTGTCGATCCGAGACGATGATGAGGCCCGCGACGGGGTAGAGCAGGACTGGAGCATAGTAGACGTCGCTTCGGTCCGTTCCCAACTCAGGTCGCAGCAGGTCGAGGGCGAGCAGCGATCCGAGGGCGGGCCCGGCGAGCGCGCCCTCGACCTCCGCGCGCGCCACCGATTCGAGCAACAGAAACATCCGGACGAGGAGCGCGAGCGTCGTCGAGCCGGCGGCCGCGTGATCGACCTCGTCCCGCCGCGCCGAGCCAAGGTCGGCCAGGCTCGCGATGCGCAGCACGCGGCAGACTTGCTCCTCGTCGAACCGCGCGCCGCGCAGCAAGGACTGGACGCGTGCGAAGTCCTCAGGAGTGCCCAGGTGCAGAGGGAGCGCCTGATCGGGTCCGGTCATCGGTACTGGACTCGACGTTGACGTGCTGGACTCGACGTTGAGAGGACCGGTCACGTGTGCGCGAGTCAATCTGCGGCTCGAATCGCCCTGACGATAGGCTGCGGGCGGCAGCGCTGGCGCTCGCAGCGCACCGCCGGCCCCCCTTGCCAAGCAGATCGCGTCCGGTATGTTCTCCCGCTTCGATTCGTCCCTGGATGTGTGCACCGTGGGTGAATGCGGGATTCGGTTCAGGTTCTGGGTCGCGTAGCAGCGATGCGGCGGTCCCGGCACATCGGGGCCGCCGTTTGCCTTTGGCGGCGCAAGTAGCCGGGAGGGTCTCCATGCGAGGGCGTCATCTTACTCACCCCGCTGCCCGGAGTGCCGCCCTGGGGCTGTTTGGCCTCGCCGTCGCCGGGCTGGCCTGCGGCGGCGGCGACGACGGAGGACCGCCGGTCATCACGTCGGTGACGGTGACGTCTCCGACCGTCGGTAACCGCATGGCGCGCGGGCGGACGGCCCAGCTCGTCGCCGTGGCGCTGGACGCGAGAGGAAACGTGATCACGGAAGCAACGTTCACGTGGAGCTCCTCGCGCCCCGGGGTGGCGGACGTAAAGCCGGGCGGCGTGGTCACCGGCGTTTCCGCGGGCGACGCCATGATCTCCGCCATGGCGGATGGCGTGACCGGCAGCGTTTTGCTCGAGGTGAGAGATGTCGATCTCGCCGGGATCGGCGCGGCGGTGAGTGATCCGTTCACGGCGGCGCTGGCCGCGAACCTCACGGGTCCGGTGCGGGGGCCCGTGCAAGCGGCGCTGGCGCAATGCGCGGCTGGCGTGACGCAAGGCAACCTCACGACCATCGAGAGCTGCATCGCGAGTGCGCGGGCCCCGGTGACCGGGGCCACGGACGACACCGACCGGGTGCTGCTCGCCTCGCTGGCGCTGTTCCTCGATCACATCGAACGGCTGCTCAGCGCGTGACGGCTACGACCTTCATTCATGGACACACAGTGTTCCATTGCCTGACAGCACAGGAGTGAACGTATGACGAACCGGACGACTTCGCGACGTGAGCTTCCCTTGGCGGGGCTCGTGAGCATCGGACTCCTCGCTGGTATCGCTTCATCGGCGCGCGCCCAGGCGGTGCACACCGCCTGCTATGTTCCCGCAGTCGGCGCCGTCTATCTGATCCTGAAGACCGGGCTGCCGACGGCGTGCTTCTCCGGGCACGTGCAGATCACGTGGACTGATGGCACGATCGCCGACAACGCTGTGACGAGCGCCAAGATCGCCGACGGAGCCGTGAACACCGCGGATCTCGCCAACGGAGCGGTGACGGCGTCGAAGCTGGCGTCTGGCGTGTTGGGATGGGAGATGATTACCAACTCGCTCGTCGTCGCGGCGAACACCACCGCCAGTATCACCGCGAACTGCTCGTCAGGGAAGGACGTATTGGGTGGAGGCTTTGACGTTGGGTTAAGTCTAACGACCGTCTTGACGGCGCGTCCGATCCCTCGTTCTAACCTTCCCCCGTTTTTCCTTGCGGCCCGCTTCAGCATGACCGCTCGCACGGGCGGGGTTGGGGACACCTTCGTGGTCTATGCGATCTGCGCCAACACGTAGATCGTCCGACCGGTGGCTGCTGGCCTCGCTCACCCTGTTCCTCGATCACATCGAGCGGCTGCTCGACGCGTGACGGGTGGGACCTTCATTGGCACGGCGTTCAATCGGCTGACAGCACGGGAGTGAGCGTATGACGAACCGGACGACTTCGCGACGCGCGCTTCCCTTGGCGGGCCTCGTGCGCATCGGACTGCTCGCTGGCATCGCTTTACCGGCGCGCGCCCAGGCGGTGCACCCGGCGTGCTACGTGCCCGCAGTCGGTGCCGTCTATCTCATTCTGAAGCCGGGGCTGCCGACGGCGTGGTGGGACGGCGACATCACCGGTGTGACAGCGGGAAGTGGGTTGTCGGGTGGGGGCACGACGGGGGCCGTGACCCTGTCGGTCAACACTGCCACCATCCAGGCACGGCTATCCGGCGCGTGCGCCGTGGGTTCCGCGATTCGGGACATCAGCAGCACGGGCACGGTGACGTGCCAGTCCACGGGCGTTCCGGGCTATGAGATAGTCTCCCTGACGCAGAGCCACGCAGCTCCCTTCGCCTTCACTGTGAGCTCCCCGGCGGGTACGAGGGTCTTGGGGGGCGGCCACGACTGGACCAGCGGGCAAACCGACGTGTGGTTCTGGCAATCCGCAGCCACCAGCACCGGGACCGGCTGGCAATTGAGGGGCACCGTCAATCGGGGCGGGGCGGCTTCCTCGATCACGGCCTTCGCCATCTGTGCGGCGGTGTGACCTAGGCAGTCCGTAAGGCCACCCGCGCCCTCCGACGCAGTGCAACACGGGCGTGGTCAGGCGTCACAGTCCTCCGTGGCTCGCCGGGCGAGAATTGGAGCGTCGGAGGACACTCTACATGCAGCGATCACTCTACATCCTGGGTTGGGGCTACGTCGCTACGTGCGGGCTCGTGCTCGTACGCGACGCGCGCCGGCCGGTATTCAGCGGCGTTCACGTGCAGCCCGCCGCCGCGTACCCGGGTCCCGCCGGCCAATGGTTCCAGCAAATCAAGCCGTACTGCAACGCCGTCGAGGTGGAGATGGCGCAGCGCAACAGCCCGCCGCCCGCCACGCTCGAGGGCGCGGGCTACAGCGCCGCGTGCTACGCGCTGGGCGGTAGGATCGACCACGCGCGGCAGGCGATCGACGCGCTGCCGTCGGACGATCGTTGGCGTGCGGCGGGGATCGTGTTCGACGTGGCGCATCCCGTGGCCGATGCCGGCGACGACCGCTCGGCCGGCCCGATCATGCAGCTCGTCGTCGATTACTGGCCCAATCACTACATGGCGCTCTACCACGCGGGCATGGCGGAGTACAGCCTGGGCCAGCCCGCCCTGGCGCGAGCTCACCTCGAGCGGTTCCTCGAGCACTATTCGCCCGACGACGGGTGGCGGCGGAACGCGATCGAGGTGCTCGAGCGCCTGGGGCGGTCGCCGGCGCGCCCCTGACCCACCACGTGCCATGAGCCAGCCGGGCTACCTCGCGGCCGGCGCGGTCCTCAAGGGCCGCTACGAGATCCAGCAAGAAATCGGACGGGGCGGGTACTCCGTCGTCTATCTCGCGCGCGACCGCGAGCTGGACGCGGCGGTGGCCATCAAGCTGCTGCTACCGCTCGCCGCCGCGGCGCAGGTCGCGCGCGAGCGGCTGCGGCGCGAGGTGCAGGTCGTGCGCGAGCTGTCGCACGCGAACATCGTCGCCGTGTTCGACTTCGGCGACGAAGGCCCGTGGAGCTTCGTCGTCATGGAGCACGTCGCGGGGCCCGACCTGCAGGCGGCGGTGCGCGATCGTGGGCCCCTGGCGCCCGAGCGCGCGGCGCGGATCGGCCGCGACATTGCCGCGGCCCTCGGTGCGGCCCACCAGCGTGGAATCCTGCACCGGGACGTCAAGCCGCAGAACGTCCTGCTCGATCCGGACGGCCGGGCACGGCTCGCCGACTTCGGCTCGGCGCGGCTCGGTAGCCAGGCGACCCTCACCCAGACCGGGGCGCTCGTCGGCACCCTCGCCTACCTCGCGCCCGAGCTCCTGGCCGGCCGCCGCGCCGACGCCCGGGCCGACATCTACGCGCTGGGGCTGACTCTGTACTACGCGCTCGTGGGCGCGCTCCCCGTGCATCCCTCGCCGCACCAGCCGATCCCACCGGCCGAGGACGGCTTCCATCCCCGCGCGTCGCGCGCCGACGTGCCGCCGTGGCTCGACGCTGCGATCGCCCGAGCGACGGCCGCCGATCCATCGGACCGATTCCCCGCCGTGGCGGACTTCGGTCAGGCGCTCGCCGGCGACGACCGCGACGCCGTCGCCCCGCGCGTCGCGCGCGGTGGCACGTGCGCCATCTGCGGCGCCCCAGAGCCCCTCGGCCTTGGCGTGTGCCCGCGCTGCGGCGGGGCGGATGTGGGCGCGCGGACCGCGGATACGCTGGTTTTCACGCCTGCGGCGAGCGGTGCCGACCGCGAGGCCCTCGTTACGCAGCTCGGCGCGGTGCTCGGGGATCGCGTGTCACCAGCGGATCGGGCGGCCGTCGCCCGGGGAGCGCGACCGCTGGTGCGCGTCTCCGCCGCCGCGGCGGACCGTGTCGTCGAGCAGCTCGCCGACCGGGGGATCCGGGCCGTGCCCGTGGCGGTCGGCCGCCGGTGGACGATGCTGCCCACCGGCTTCTACGGTTTGCTGCTGGCGATTGTGGGGGTGGGTATGGCCGCGGGAATCGCCGCGCTGCCGGCACTCTTGTGGACGACGCCGCTCGTGGCCCTGCTCGTGGGCGTGAGCGCCTGGCGGTCGGTATCGCACCCGGTCGTCTCACCGCCGCGGCGCGCACCGTCGCTGCCACCAGAGATCGAGCGCCGGGTGATTGAAGCGCTCGGCCGGCTGCCCGCCGGGGCGGCCCGGGCGCTCCTGGGCGACGCGGTGCGATTGGGGCAGGGGATCTTCGCGGCGCGGGAGCGCGCCGGGGACGCATCGGGCATGGCGGTATCGGTCGGGCGCCTGCTCGAGGCGGCCTGCGACGCCGCCGAGCGGCTGGGCTCGCTCGACCAGGATCTCGCCCTGCTCGAGGCGCGGGGAGAGCGGCTGGGCGAGGGTGCCCGTGAGGCGTCGGCGCGGTGCGAGCGGGCGCGGGATGCGCTGGCGCAGCGGTTGCTCGACGCCGTGGCGATGCTGGCGCGGCTCCAGGGACTCGAGGCCGAGCGCGCGGCGGCGGGCGCGGCGGAGCTGGGGGACATCGTCCGCGAGCTCGAGGGCGAGGCGGAGATCGAGGCGCAGGCGGCGAAGGAGGTGGCGGCGCTTATCGGCTGAACCCGTCCCTCGTCCCCCTTCCCCCCTCCCCGCCTCATTGGCCCCGAAGGACTCGAACCTTCATTCCCGGATCCAAAGTCCGGTGTCCTGCCGTTGGACGAGGGGCCAGAGACCGTATGGCCCCAAAAAGATAGGGCCGTAGGCTCGCTGCGCCTACGGCCCCACAACCCTGCGGTCCTACAGCGCTTTCAAGAACGCCACCACCGCCGCCCGCTGGCCGTCGGACAGTCCCTTGAACCGGTCGCGCGAGGCCGCGCCCTCGCCACCGTGCAGCGCGATCGCCTCCTCGACCGTCGCCGCGGCGCCGTCGTGCAGGAGCCGCTTCGAGAGCCGCAGGCCCATCAGCGGCTCCGTCCGGAACTCGGACGGCGTCGCGAGCACGAGGCAGATGTCCGCACGCTCGGCTCCCATGTCGTGCAGCAGCAGATCGGTGTAGGCGCTGACCTTCTGACCGCTCAGCGCCTTCACTGGATGGTTGCCCGTCCGCAACGTCGGGATATGGCAGGAGGCGCAGCCGATCTCTCCGAACAGCCGCGACCCCTCCTTGGCCGCGCCCGACATCTTCTTGGGCGCGGGCGGCGCGAGAAACCGCACGAACGCGTCGGTGAGATCCACCTCGCGCTGCCGCAGCTCGGGCTCCGGCAGCGGATCCACGCCCGGCGGCATCGGCTGCCCGCCGACCGTGCCCTCATCGGGGATCGCCGGGATGGTCACGCCCTGCTCGATCTGGAATGCCCCGGCGTTGAACTCGCGCAGCGTCGGGACCAGCGCCTTGCGGCCGAACCGGCCGATGCGACCGTCGAAGAACCGGTTGACCCGGCCCGAGATCCCGTCGCCGTTGCGGTCGTCGGGGTCGGCGTGAGCCAGGATCGTCGAATCGGTCACCGCGTCGAGCAACCCGAATCCGAAGACGTCGGGGCTCGTGCGCGCCGCGCGGCCCGTGGCCTCGGCCGGCACCGGCTCGGCGTCGATGCCGAGAGCCGCCTTGAGGGCCGGCGTTACGCGCTGCTGCATGACCGGGCCGCCCTTGTCCGCGAGGGGATCGCAGATCGGGATCTCCGGCCGGAACGCCGCGACGTGGAGCTCCACTTCGTCGCCCACCCCACCGGAGACGGGGTCCTCGTGGCACTCGCCGCAGGCGTCGGCGTTGAACAGCGGGCCGAGGCCGGTGGCGGGCGTGAAGACGCTGTCGAACACGCGCCGGCCCCGGTCGAACTGGTCGCGTTGCGCTTCAGTGAGCCCCTTGAGGGGGTCGCCGAGCTTGGGTGGCGGGCAGGCCGCCGCGGCGAGCGCCGCGAGGGCGAGCGGGATCAGGGCGCGCGTCACGGTGCACCTCCGGGCCCGCTCTCCATCTTGCCGACGCGCTGCACGCTCTCACACACATTGCCTTGCGGCGTGGCGCGATACAGGACGCGCACGATGTCGCCCGGCCGGAGATCGGCGAGGGTGAGCGCCGTACCGTCGGCCGAGATGTAGGCCGCGGTCCCGGCCCGGAGCGGCACGACCCACAGCGCCGCGCTCACGCCGGTGATGACGTCGAACGTGCCGGCGGGCGCGTCGACCCGGCGCACCATCCCCTGGACGGTGTCGGGCGCCTGCGCGGCGAGGCCGGCCGGTCCGAGCGCGACGAGGCCGAGCAGGAGCAAGGGAATGAAGAGGCGAGCGGATCTCATGGCGACCACCTCGGAGGCGAGACATCTGACAGTAGACGCCTGCAGTGGCGGGGTCAAGGCGGTGGCCGATCAACGGTCTTCGTCCTGATCACCCGCTGGTCGCGCTCGCCTAGCGTCATCGCGGCGTCGTCGCGGTCGCGCTCGGTGCGATACACGGCGCCGACCGCGCTGCCGGAGCCGCACAGCCGCACCCACAGCGGGTGCGTCGCGGCCACGCGCTCGAACAGCGCCCGCAGCTCGGCGTGGCGCCCGAAGACGGGGATCTCGAAGTCGTTGCCGCCGAGGCGGCCGACGCTGCCCCACGTCGCCAAGACGTCGGCGTCGAGCAGCACCGGCCCGCGGGCCGCGGGCTCGGGGTGCATCTCGTCCCACCAGCGGTAGGCGTCGGGCGTCGCCACGGCGAGGTGCGGCACAGCGACGAGCGCGGGCGCCGGCGGAAGCGGCGGCAGCCGGAACAGCCGCTCGCCGCGGCCCCAGGCGAGCGCGAGCGGGGCGCCGCTGGCGAAGAACGCGACGTCCGCACCGAGTCGCGCCGCGATGTGCAGCAGCTCGTGCCGCGGGACGAGCTCGATCCCGCCCGCGTTCAGCGCCGCCCAGATGAAGAGATCGCCCGGCGCCAAAAGCTTGCGT
>CAZVSO010000044.1:488-1907 GCA_964629425.1 uncultured Gemmatimonadaceae bacterium | reverse complement strand
CCGCGTGCAGCGCCGCCGCCGCGTCGCTCGAGCCGCCTCCCAGTCCGGCACGCACGGGGATCCGCTTGGCCAGCCGGATGGCCACGCCGAAGCGGTTGCCCGTGGCCGCCAGCACCGCCTGCGCGGCCCGCACCGCGAGGTTCTCCCCCGGGGGGCCGAGGTCTGGTCCCCCTGCCTCGACCTCGAGGGTCACGCCGCTCGGCGTGCGCGTCAGCTCGAGCGAGTCGGCGAGCTCGAGCAGCGCGAACGCGGTCTCGATCTGGTGATGACCGCCGCTCTCCCTGGCGAGAATCCGCAGGAAGAGGTTGAGCTTCGCGGGGGCCGCGACGCGGATGTGGTCGGGAGGTGGAGCGGACGACGGAGGCACCGCGGGCCTGGGGCGCGCTCAGCCCGCCGGCGTGCCCGCGCCCGTCGCGCGCAGCTCGCCCAGCCGCACGTGCCCCCGCGAGAGCGAGTAGAGCCCGAGCAGCGTGATCGGCACGAAGGTCGCGAGATGATAGGCCACCGCGTAGCCGACCGCCTGCTCGGCGCCGACGCCGTACAGCGCCAGCGCCTCGCGGGTCACCGCCTCGAACACCCCGAAGAAGCCGGGGGCCGCCGGGATCGCCACGCCGATCGCGATGAGTCCCTGGAGGACCAGCGCGCCCGCGGCGGGCACGGGCAGATCGAACGCGCGAAAGCAGATCCAGAACGAGGCGGCGTTCACCAGCCACAGCACGAGCGACCAGGTCACGGCCGCGACCAGGCGCCGCGGCGCCTTGAGCACCTCGAGACCGGCCACGAGGCCCTCGGCGGCGTGCAGCAGCCGGTCGGCAAGCCGCGCCGGGAGCACCCAGTGGAACACGCGTCCCAGCAGCGCGAGCCACGGCGCCGGCCGGTGCACCACGATCAGCGCCAGCACCAGCGCCCCGCCGAACACGAGGGCGCCGCCGACCGCCAGCCGCGATAGGCTCGCGCCCCCGACCCGGCCGGCGGCGCCGAGCGACGGCGCCGCGAGCGCCAGCACCATGAGCCCGACCAGGGTGAGGCCGTCCAGCACCCGCTCCACGGCGATCGAGGCGACGGCCGTGGTGAACCGCACCGGGAGCTGACGCTGCGCCATGTACGCGCGGGCGATCTCTCCCGCGCGGGCGGGGAGCAGGTTGTTGGCCATGAACCCGACCGCCGTGGCGTGCCACAACGGCCCGAGCGGGAGCCGCCGCCCGTCGGCGTCCCGCAGGATGACCGCCCAGCGCACCGTGCGGAGCGGGAAGGTCAGGGTCGCAACCGCGACGGCGGCGAGGAGCCATCCCAGGCGCGCTTGCCGGATGTGATTCAGAACCGCGTGGAGATCGACGCCACGCAGCGCCCACGCGAGCAGCCCGACGGTGACCGCCAAGCCCAGCACCCACGCGCCATGCCAGCGCGCTCCTGGTGCGG
>CAZVSO010000044.1:0-478 GCA_964629425.1 uncultured Gemmatimonadaceae bacterium | reverse complement strand
GGCGGGCTAGGGGCCCGGGGGGGGGGGGCCGGGCTCTTGGGCGAGGACAACGAGGTCGCAGACTTCGTCGAAGATGGCGCGCAACAGCTCGTCGGGGACGCGCGACGCCTGGGCGCGCAGCTCCTGCGCGCGTCGCGCCGCGCGCTCGCCGCGGTACACCAGCGCCTGGATGTCGATGACGGCGGGCTCGGCGGTCGCGTGGACCCCAGGCGCGGGGCGGCCCCCTCCGCTCGCGAGGCGCTCGTAGCGGGCCCACGATCCGGCCAGATCGTCTGTTTCCGGCGAGGCGACGGGCTCCGCGACGGCCGCCGTGGCTGCGGCCGGCATGGCTGTCACGGCGGCGACCGACGGCGCGGCGGCCGTTCCCAGTCCGGCGGCCACCTTTTCGAGCTCGGCCGCCAGCGTCGCCTCGTTCTCCGCGGACGCTCGGGCGAGGAGATCGCCCGCCTGGCGGAGTGCGGTGCTGAGGGTCGCGGGG
>CAZVSO010000043.1:0-18021 GCA_964629425.1 uncultured Gemmatimonadaceae bacterium | reverse complement strand
CTCCAAGGGAGGCAGCAGATCAAAAGTGATGTTGGCCGGCTGGTAGTCGCGCGGTCTTGGCTTTTGTGGAGGACACGTCCTTCAACACCACCCCGGCCAGCGCCCTCGTGCAAGTGACAGCAGGCACCGCGAACCTTCCGCCCGCGGCGGTGAACGCCGGCCGCAGCTGGCCGCCCGAGCGGCGGCCGAGCCCGAGGCCCGCGCCGTAGAACGGGCGGCTCGCGAGCGCGGCGACCGCGCCGGCGCTGAGCTCGGTCGCGCGGAGGTACTGGGCGTCGCCGGCGCGGGCGACCAGCGTGAGGAAGACGAGCGCGGCCACCGGGCCGGCGTGTCCCGGCCTAGCCGATTGCGACGTCGTAGGTGACCTGGATGTCCGGGGCGAGCGAGGCGACGACCGAGCAGTATTTCTCGAGCGACAGATCGATCGCGCGGCGCGCCTTGGTTTCGTCGGCGCCGGCTCCCGCGATCGCGAATCGGAAGTGCAAGGCGGTGTAGCGCCGCGGCTCCTCCTCCCGCCGCGTGCCGTGCACCGTGACATCGAGCGACCGCAGGGCGACGCGCATCTTCTCCAGGATGAGGACCACGTCGGCGGCCGAGCAGGCGGCCGCCGCGACCAGGAGCAGCTCGACGGGCGATGTCGCGGCGGCGCCGTCGCCGTCCACGACGACCGCGGGTCGCTCCGGAGCGCCGCCCTCGAAGAGCAATCGCTCGCGCCACCGCAGCCGCACTTCCCGGACGTTGCCCGCCACGAGTCAGTTCCCGCGGCGCGTCGTGAGCCCGACGTAGAGGCGGTGCCGGGCGAATGCGTCCATGGCGTGATACTCGAGCAGCCAGCTGTGGGTGGAGCGGAAGTGAAGCTCCGCGCCCAGTACCACGTTGACCCAGAGGTCGGGGCAGTCGGGGTCGGTACTGCAGTCGTCGCGCCCGGCCACGCTGAAGCCGGCCCCGGCGTACGGGATGAACACGGCCACGTCGTCGGTGAAGCGGTACAGCGCCTCGAGCGACCCCACGAAGGTGTTGGGCCCGTTGAACACCCCAATCTCGCCCGAGGGCCGGAGTCGGAAGCGGTCGGTCCAGAGCTGGCCCGCGTCGAGGGTGGCCCCGAAGACCATTTGGGACTGATCGCTCAGCTCGAACCCGGCGCGCACGCCGAAGCCGAAGAGCCCGATGCGCGTGCCGCCCCGCGCCCCGCCGGCGGCTGGCGGCTGGAACTCCTGCGCCGGTGCCGCAGTCGCGAGCAGCAGGCCGAGCCACGCGACCCGGCCGGAGGGCTTGCGCGTCGCCGCGCGCCCGTAGTCCCAGATCGCGTACAACGCGATGGCGCCGGTCGCCCAGGCGAGCGGCCGCGCGAGCGGCGACCCCGCGATGCACGCCACCAGCGCGAGCAGCTGGCCCACGGTGACGGCCTTGCCACCGGCCCGCGCCGGCAGGGCGACCGGACGACCCAGCACGACGGTGCCGAGAAACGCCAGGGCAGCCACGACGTCGCGCAACAGCACCGCGACGAGCTCGACCGGCGCGAGCACGCCCTCCCGGGCTACGGTGAGGAACGCGACCAGCATGAACAGCTTGTCGGCGACGGGATCGAGGACGACGCCCACCCGCGACCCGCCGGTGCGGCGGGCGAGTATGCCGTCCACGTAGTCCGAGACGGCCGCGGCCCCCACGATCGCGAGCCGCCAGCCGCCGTGCTCCATCAGGGGGAACACGGCGGCCAGCGGCAGGCGCAGCGCGGTGAGCGCGTCCGCCGGGCCGAGCCACGGTTTCACTTGCTCCCGCCTCTGCACCGTCGTAGGTTCCCCTCCGTGGACCTCAATCTGTTGAAGCAGGCCGCCATCTTCCAAGACCTCGACGAGGGCGAGCTGACCCGAGTCGCCGAAGTGTGTCGGGAGCAGAAGTTCGACGTCGGCCAGGTGGTGTTCAAGGAAGGCCAGCCCGGCAACCGACTGTTCATCATCTCGAACGGTGAGGTCCGGATCTCACGCACCATTCCCGGCTCGGGGGAGGAGGCCCTCGCGGTCCTCAAGCCCGGCGCTTGCTTCGGGGAGATGTCGATCTTCGACCGATCGGAGCGGTCGACCGACGCGATCGCCAACACCTCCTGCACGATGCTGACCATCTCCCGCTCCGATTTCGAGCTCCTCCTCGACTTCAATCGCGACATCGCCTTCAAGGTGCTGTGGTCGGTCGTGCGGCTCCTGTCCGCACGCCTGCGGGTCACGAACGACAACCTGCGCTCGTTCCTCGCGATGTCGATGTTTTAGCGCGGTCCCGCCCCCGGCCCCGCCAAGCTACGTCCTTTTCCCCCTCGTGCCACCCATGCCCCGCCCCGCCCTCCCGGCGCTCGCCGCCGCTCTGTTGGTCGCCACCGCCTGCGGCGACGGCGGGCCGCAGGGCGTCGCCACGCTCCGCGTCTCGCCGATCCTCGACTCGCTCTTCCCGGGCGACACGCTGACCCCGCCGTTCCTCGTGACCTACACCGATGCCGGCGGGACCCAGCAGCCGACCGGCCCCGTCCGCTGGAGTAGCTCGGCGGCCGCGGTGGCGGGCGTCGACAGCGTCACCGGAACGGTCGTGGCCGCCGCGGCCGGGGAGGCCACGATCACCGCGACGGCGCACGGCGTGGGCGGCCGCGCGCTGGTCGTCGTCACGCGAGCCCTCGACGTGAGCCTCCTGCTCGACACGATCTACCTCATGCCGGGCGACACGCTCACGGTGCCCGTGGCGCTCGTGGTGCGCAGCGGCCCACCGCCGGCGTTGCGGTTCAGCGCCCCATCGCAGGCGGTGTTTGCGATCGACTCGGTGACGGGCCGCGTCACGGCCACCGCCCAGGGCGGCCCGTTCCCGTTCGTGGTGCGGGCCGACACCGTGGCGGATACGGGAGCGGTCGGCGTCCGGGTCCTCAGCGACACGCTCGACGGTCGCGCGTACTACACGGTGTTCGGCACGCTGACGCGACGCCAGGACGCCCCCGCGCGCGCCGTGAACTACCGCCGCCGCGGCGACACTCTCACGTTCCGGCTCAACGCGGGCGTCCCGACGGTCGCCGCGGCCGTCGAGAACGTCGTGATCACCCTGCGGGAGGCAGTCACGGCGCCGGGCACCTACGCGATCGACTCGATCTCGCCCGCGGAGGCGTTCGGAGGGAGCGCCGACTTCGTGTGCGCGCCGCCGCGGCCCTGGGCGCTGTGGTCGTCGCGCGCCTTCTCACCGACCCTGGTCGCCCTGTCGCGCCGCGGCGGAACCCTCACCGTGAGCACCGTGGACACGGTGCCCAACGGGCTCGCGATCAGCGGCCGCTTCGAGTTCGCCGGCCAGCGGACCGACCTGTACGACGAGGCGCTGGGCGTGCTCCCCGTGCGCGGTACGTTCGTCGCACCCCTCGTCACCGACCTCTCGACCTGCCGGTGACGTTCGAGCACGCCTTCGCCGATCTCGGCGGCGTTCCCGGCAACCGGCTCACCGACGAGCAGGCACTCGCGGCAGTGCTCCTGTCCGCCGCCGGCGCCGCGGGCCTGTCGCCGGCGGCGCCGCCCATGGTGAAGTCGGGGCCCCGCGGCGTCGCCGCCGTGCTGCTGTGTCACGGCGGTCACGTCTCGCTCCACGCCCTGCCGGACAACGGGCTCTGCTTCGCCGACGTGGCGGGCATGGGGCCGATCCAGCCGCAGCGCGGGCTCGACATCCTCGTCAAGCGGCTGGGCGCCCGGGAGGTGCGCAGCGACGCGCGCCGCCGCGGGTCGGTCAGTCACCGCACCGAACCGGAGCGGCCATGAACCAGCTCGCGCCATACGCCACGCTCGTGATGCGCCTCGCCGTGGGCGGTGTGTTCTTGCGCCACGGCATCATGAAGTTGCAGAACGGCCTCCCCGCCACCGCCGCGTTCCTGCGCGGCGTCGGGGTTCCGTTCGCCGATGTCTTCGCCCTCGCGCTCATCGCGATCGAGACCATCGGGGCCGCCTGCGTGCTGCTCGGCGTCTGGACTCGCGTGTGGAGCGCCGCGATGGCGATCGAGATGGTCGTCGCCATCCTGGCGGTCCAGGTCCGTCGCGGCGCGAGCTTCGAGCTGGAGGCCCTGCTGTTCGCCGGCGCGCTTGCGCTCGTGGCGCTGGGGGACGGGCCGGTGTCGGTGGCTCTGCGGTTCAAGAAGACCAACTGAACGTCGGGGAGAGGGGAGGGGGGACGGGGGACGGGGCCACCCCTCCCCCGTCCCTCGTCCCTCGTCCCCCTCAGTGCACGATTCTGAGCAGCCCCGCGTCGGCGCTCCCCCGGATGAAGCTCTCGGGGTCGGTCGCCGGGATGGCGACGCCGGTCTGGCGGCGCCCGCGCTGCGCCGTGGCGGCCATGTACTCCTCCAGCGAGCCGCCCGCCCACTCGGCGGCGTCGTCCTTCATCTGCAGGACGATCTCTTCCCAGGTGCCGCCGTAGGTCCGGCCCGCCGCGGTGCGCACGCGGTGCTCCGCGGGCGCGGCCGTGCCACCCACGGCCCCCGCCCCGCCGCGTCCGCGCATGCCCTGCAGCTCGGTCAGCAGGGTGCCGAACAGCTCGAGCTGCCGCGGGTCTCGGACCCGGCCGTCGGATCCGGTGGCCTCGAGCTCGGCGAGCAACAGATCCTCCGGCTGCGACTCGGTCATCAGGTCCTGGAGCCGCTGGCGCCAGGGCAGGAGCTCCGGGTCGCCGTCGGGGAGCCGGTGCACGCTTTGCTTGAGCTCCAAAAGCCGCCAGATCCCGAGCGCGTCGAAATGCTCCTCGGGCGTCGTGCGCTCCAGGTTGAACAGGGCGGCCTCGTACTCGCTCCGATCGTACAGCAGGTTGGCGAGGTAGATCCGCACCTCGCCGTGGGCGGGATCGAGCTCCAGCGCCCGGCGCAGGCAGGCGAGCGCCTCGTGCTCGTCGCCCAGGCGGTGCACGGCGTAGCCGAGGCAGGCCGCCGCCTCGGCCGAATCGGGCTGTGCGGCCCCGGCCACCTCGAAGAAGCGGCGCGCCTGGTCCAGCACCCCCTCGCGGAACAGGCCGCGGCCGATCTGGAGCATGAGATCGTGATCGTCCCGGAACCCGAGGACCAGGATGCGATCGAAGCACGCCAGGGCGCCCGCGCGCTCCCCGAACTTGAGAAGCACTTCGCCCAGTCCGGCGAGCGCGTCTTCGTGCTCGGGGTCGAGGCCCAGCGCTTCCTCGAACGCCCGCCGCGCCCACGCAAATTCCTCGCGCGCCAGTCGGGCGTAGCCCATGCCGACATGCAGCTCGACGGCGTTGGGGTACAAGCCGAGGCCTTCGCGCAGCGCTTCTACTGCTTCGTCGTATTGTCCTTCGTTGTAGAGCTGATGGGCACGTTCATCGAATTCGTCGGAGCTGAGGAACGGTTCCGACATCGCGGGGGTCTCCGCGGGGAAGGTTGCGCTATGATAAAAGAAAGCCCGCGGCTACACAAGCGACGGCCGGCGCGTATCTTGACGGCATGACGCCGCCGTTGGTGCCGGTCGCCGATGGTTCGGTCACCTCCCCACGGGGATTCACGGCGGCCGCCGCGCACGCCGGCCTCAAGGCCGACGGCGCGCCGGACGTGGCGTTGCTCGTGAGCTCGGCGAGCTGCGCCACAGCCGGCGTGTTCACGCGCAACGCCGTGCGGGCCGCGCCCGTGCTCTATGACCAGGAGCTGCTCGGCGAGCGTCCGGGCCGGATACGGGCCGTCGCGATGAACGCGCGCGTCGCCAACGCCTGTACCGGGGCACCGGGGCTAGCCGCGTCCCGCGCCATGGCGCAGGCGGCCGAGCAGGCCGCCGGGCTGCCGCCGCGGACGGCGCTCGTGCTGTCCACCGGCGTCATCGGGGTGCCGCTGCCGATCGGGGCGGTGGCCGAGGGCCTGCGCCAGGCGGCCGCCCGGCTGTCGCCGGAAGGCGGCGCGGAGGCGGCCCGGGCTATCATGACGACCGACACCCGGCCCAAGCACGCGGCCGTGCGGCTCGAGCTGCCGAGCGGCGAGATCACCGTCGGGGGCATCGCCAAGGGCGCGGGCATGATCCATCCCGATCTGGCCACGCTGCTCGCCGTCCTGACGACCGACGCCGTCGCCGAGCCCTCCACGCTGGCGCCCCTGCTCCGGCGCGTCGCCGACCGGACGTTCAACGCGATCTCGGTGGACGGCGATACGAGCACGAACGACACGGTCTTGCTGCTGGCCAACGGCGCCTCGGGAGTCGATCCGGCGCGCGACATCCCGACATGGCAGCGCTTCGAGGAGGCCGTCAGCCACGTGGCCCGAACGCTCGCGCTCGCCGTGGTGCACGACGGCGAGGGCGCGACGAAGGTGCTCGAGATCCACGTGACGGGGGCGGCCACCGAGGCGGCGGCGCGGGACGTGGGCCGCGCCATCGCGCGGTCCTCCCTGGTGAAGACGGCGCTGTTCGGCGGCGATCCCAATTGGGGCCGGGTGCTGGCGGCGGCGGGGGCGGCGGGCGTGCCCCTCGCCGTCGACCGGCTCAGCCTGCGGGCCGCGGCGGACGGCGACTGGGTGCCACTCGCGGACGCCGGAGCGACGGCCCACCCCGACCCAGCGGCTGCGCGCGCCGTGTTCGCACAGGCCGCGGTCCGGCTCCACCTCGATCTCGGACTGGGCCGGGCCGAGTCCGTGGTGTGGACCTGCGACCTCTCCCCGGATTACGTGCGGATCAACGCGGACTATACGTCGTAGGAAAGCCTCAACGCCCCGCCAGCGCCTCTCGCGCCACGGTGAGGTACGTCGCCGCCCGGACCCCTTCCCCACTGATGCCGGCCGCGAACGCCTCGAGCACCGCCTCGGCGCGCCGCTGGTAGCTCGAATCCCCCGTCGCCCGGAACAACCGCAGGAGCCCGGCCGCGGCCGTGGCATTGGCCCCGGGCAACACGTCGTCGAGCACCTGCTTGGTGCGGTCCGCCTGGTGCAGCGCCGCCGGATCGGCCTGGGCGGCATCGAAGTAGCCCCCGAGCGGGTCGGCGAACTCCCGGTCCAGCACGGCCGCCAGATCCCGGGCCACCGCGAGGTAGCGCACATCACCCGTGAAGTCGTGGGCCGCCAGGCACGCGGTCACCACCTGCACCTGGTCCTGGAGCAGCCCGCCGGCGCCGTCGCCGGCGACGTGGCGGACGGAGCGCCTCGGCCGGTATACGGCGCGCAGCAGCGCGTCGAGCGCGGCGCGGGCTCGCTCCGCGGCGAGGGTGTCCCCGAGCGCGGGGGCGCCGTCCAGCAGCGCGGCGATGCGATAGGCCTCCTGGTCGGTGAACACCGGTCGCCCGTCCGTAGGCGCGAGGTCGGCCGCGAGCGCGCGGGCGATGGAGACACCGGCCGAGCGGTAGCGCGGCCGCGCGGTGACTGTCCAGGCGAACGCGAGCGCGCGCAGCAGGCCGGCGCGCACCAGGTCGGGCGGATCCTCACGCTCCCCGCCGGCGGTCGAGGCGAGCGAGTCCAACAGGAACTCGAGCGCGGTCGTGGCGGTGTGGAAGGTGCCCGAGTCGGCGCTGAGGGCGTACTCGCGGAACAGCAGGGCGACCGCCTGGGTGTGGGGCACGCTGCCGAGCAGGGCCGGCTGGCCGACGGCGATGTCGATCGCGCCGCGTACCGTGCCGATCTCGAAGCGCACCGCGTCGGCGCGCAGCACGCCGTGCGACACCGCGCTCCTCCCGCCGGCGATCTGACCCACGAGCGCCGCATGCCGCTCGACGAACGCCCGCTGCTCGCGATAGCTGCGCGCGACCTCGGGCAGGATCTGGCGCAGCCCGCGCCCGCTCACGGGATCGTCGGCGGGAAAGTACGTGCCGCCGAAGAACGCCGACCCCTCGGGGGTGAGAAAGACGGTCAGCGGCAACCCGCGGAGCCCGGCCAGGGCCTGTACCGCCGCCTGGTAGCGCCGCGCGACGTCGGGCCGCTCGTCGCGGTCGACGCGCACCGGCACGAACAACGAATCGATGAGCGTACCCAGCACGCGGTCCCCGTACACTTCGCGGTCCATCACGGTGCACCACCGACAGTCCTGCGCGCCCACGTACAGCAGCACCGGCCGGTCCAACCGCTCGGCGAGGTCGAACGCGTCGCGCCCCCACGGCTGCCAGCTGACCGGCTGGCGCGCCGCGCGGGCGAGATAGGTCGTCGTCGCGTGCGACATGCGATTGGTGAGCGGGCTGCGCTCCACGGCACAGGCAGTCACCGCGACCAGGGGGATCAGTATCCGGAGGGGCATTGCGCGGACCAAGATACCCTGTCCGCGGCCGGCGCGTTCCCGCCGGCCCCGCCGTGACGCGCGGCTCGTGACGGATGCGAAGATCACGCCCCGCGCTCGGCGAACTTCAAGACCCGACGGCCGCGGTATTAAGTTGCGGGCATGAGCGAAACGACCATCACGCCCAAGGCGAACGGTCCCCTCATCATCGAGGGGCCCTGCCGGATCGTCACGCCCGACGGCCGGGAGCTGCGGCCGCCGCCACGCAAGGACGGCACCCCGGCGCAAGTCATTGTGCTGTGCCGCTGTGGCGGCTCCGCCACGAAACCCTTTTGTGACGGAACGCACAAGCGGATTGGCTTCACGGACACCCCCGGGACGGGTGCCGGACCGGCGCCCCCCACGGGCTAAGGGCGGCGTGTTATGTTGTCAGCCAGATTGAGCCGCCTGCACCCTGCCCCTGGCCCAACAACGGAGGAGCGTCATGGCGAAGGCTGGAAAGGCCCCGATGGCGTCGGACGAAGGCTATTGCGTGAAGTGCAAGGCGAAGCGCAAGGTTTCCAACCCTCAGCAGGTCAAGATGGCGAACGGGCGGCCCGCGTTGAAGGGCGTGTGTCCCGTGTGTGGCACGGGGATGTTCAAGATCCTGCCGCCGAGCTGACCGCCCCGAGATCTCCATGACGAGACAGCCCCCGCCGGCCTGGCGGGGGCTTCGTATTAGGGCTCGGCCATGAACGGATAGGGGAAGTCGCGCGGCGGGGCGAAGTTCTCCTTGATGGTCCGCGGGCTCACCCAGCGAATCAGGTTGAGCAGGGACCCCGCCTTGTCGTTCGTGCCGCTCGCGCGGGCGCCGCCGAACGGCTGCTGGCCCACGACCGCGCCGGTCGGCTTGTCGTTCACGTAGAAGTTGCCGGCTGCGTAGCGCAGCGCCGCGCGCGCCTCCTCGACGGCGCCCCGCTCCTGCGCGAAGATCGCCCCGGTCAGCGCGTACGGCGACGTTGCGTCCACCAAGCGCAGCGTCTCCGTCCAGCGCCGCTCGGGATAGACGTGCAGCGTCAGCACGGGTCCGAAGATCTCGTCGCACATGGTCCGGTACGTGGGATCGTCCACGCGCAGCAGCGTCGGCTCGACGAAATAGCCCTCCGCGTCGTCCGCGCCGCCGCCGAACACCACCTCGACGCCCGCGGCGCTCCGCGCGGCGTCGAGGTATCCCTTGATCTTGTCGAAGGCCTTCCGGTCGATGACCGCGCCCATGAAGTTGCGGAAGTCGGCGGGGTCGCCCACGCGGACCCGCTCGAGCATCGCGCGCACGCGGTCGCGCAGCCCGGGCCAGAGCGAGTCGGGCACGTAGGCGCGGGAGGCGGCGCTGCACTTCTGGCCCTGGTACTCGTAGGCCCCGCGCACGATGGCCGCGGCGAGCGCGTCCACGTCGGCGCTCGCGTGGGCCACGATGAAATCCTTGCCGCCCGTCTCTCCCACCAGCCGCGGATAGTCCCGGTAGCCGGTGAGACGCTGGGCGACTTTCTGCCACAGCGACTGGAACACCTCGGTCGACCCGGTGAAGTGAATCCCGCCCAGATGGGGATCGGCGAGCACGAGATCCGAGATGGTCGCCGCCGGGCCGGGCACCAGGTTGATGACGCCGGGCGGCAGGCCGGCCTCCTCCAGCACCTTGAGCACGAAGTAATTCGAGTAGACCGCCGTGGCCGCGGGCTTCCAGACGACCGTCGTCCCCATGATCGCGGGCGCCGTCGGCAGGTTGCCGCCGATCGAGGTGAAGTTGAAAGGCGTGACGGCGTAGACGAAGCCCTCAAGGGGCCGGTAATCGAGCGTGTTCCACGTGCCGGGCGCCGAGATCGGCTGCTCGGCGAGGAGGCGCTCGGCGAAGTGGAGGTTGAACCGCCAGAAGTCGATCAGCTCGCAGGCGGCGTCGATCTCCGCCTGGTGCGCGGTCTTGCTCTGGCCGAGCATCGTCGCGCCGTTCACCAGGGCGCGGTGCCGGCCGGCCAGCAGGTCGGCGGCCTTGAGGAACACCGCCGCACGGCGCTCGAGCGGCCACGACGACCAGTCGCGCCACGCGGCGCGCGCCGCGGCGATCGCCGCCCCGACCTCCGCGGGGCCCGCCTGGTGCACCTCGGCCAGCACGTGCCGGTGACAGTGAGGCATCACGGCCTGGGCCAGCTTGCCGGTGCGGATCTCCTTGCCGCCCACGACGACCGGGATCTCGGTGCGCCGGGCGCTCAGGGCGCGCACCGCCTGCTTGAGCTCGTCCCGCTCCTGCGTGCCGGGGGCGTAGGACAGGACGGGCTCGTTGACGGGAGAGGGGATCCGGGGAATGGCGTTCATGCAGGGAATCTAGACGCACAGACGGGTAGACGCAGCGTAGACGCACAGGCGCATAGACGCGCAGATGGTCAACAGATCGTCGCGGTCAGGAGTCAGGTAGACCTACTCGCCACTGCCTGTCCTCCACCTCTGCGTCTGTTGCGTCTGAGCGTCCAGCCCTACAAGCTGTTGTCCGGGAACTGCCGACTGTTAGAGCAAGTAATGAGCATCGACCCCCGTACCAGAATCGGTCACGTTCATCTGACCGTGTCCCACCTCGACCGCGCGCTCGCGTTCTACCGCGACGTGCTCGAGTTCGACGTGACCGCCCGTTACGGGCGGGACGCGGTGTTTCTTTCGGCGGGCGGCTATCACCACCACGTCGGCCTCAACACCTGGGCGGGGCGCGGGGCGCCACGTCCGGCTGCGGGGACGACCGGCCTGTATCACTTCGCGGTGCTCTATCCCGATCGCCGTACCCTCGCTGCCGCGGTGCGGCGGGTGCTGGAGCACGGCGTCGCGCTCGAGGGCGCCGCTGACCACGGCGTGAGCGAGGCCGTCTACCTCCGGGACCCCGACGGCAACGGGATCGAGCTTTACCGTGACCGGCCGCAGGCCGAGTGGCCGCGCGACCCCGACGGCGGGCTGGTCATGCAGACCGGCCCGCTGGACGTCGCCGCGTTGTTGCGGGAAGCCTGAGCGTTCAGCTCTCGAGCAGCACGGGCCGCAGCATCGAGGGCTGCGAGTTCCGTTGGGGCGGAATGGGCAAGCGGACGAGGAAGGTCGTGCCCTGCCCGACGGCGGACTCCACCGTGACGTCGCCGCCGAACTTCTGTTGCGCGACCTCGCGGACGCGCACCAACCCCATGCCGGTACCCTTGCCGAACTCCTTGGTCGTGAACCCCGGCTCGAAGATGAGGGGCAGGTCCTCGGGGCGGATCCCGGTGCCGTAGTCGCGCACCACCAGCCGCAGCCGGTCGCCCTCCTGGTCGAAGCGGACCTCGACGGGGCCGGGCCGGCCGGCCGACGCGTCGGCCGCGTTGCGGATCAGGTTGACCAGAAGATCGAACAGCTCGTTGGGATCGCCCCGCAGGTAGAGCGAGTCCATCGGGGTGTCGAACCGGAGCGCGAGCCCGCGGTCGCGCAACAGCAGGCTCTCGAGCGCGAGGCAGGAGCGCACCACGCGGACGGCGTCGAACCGCTCGTAGCGGGCGAACGCCCCTCGCGCGCGGTCCTGCACCGCACGGAGGATTTCGACGGCGCGGTCGATGTCATGGATCACGAAACCCAGCTCCTCGAGCAGCTCACTGCGGCGCTCCGCCGGGAGGTCTGCGGTGCGTGCGATGGTCTCCATCGCGAGCTGCAGCCCGGCGCGGGCGCCCGCCAGCGGGTTGCTCGCCTCGTGCACGATCATCGCGGGCAGGCTCTGGAGCTCGGCCCGCGGATCCGGCTGCGGGCCGCGCACGGAGGACGGATCCACCGTCTCGCGCCGGTCGCCCATGCCGAGGGCGAGCCCGGCGAGCTCGAGGGTCAGCCGCTCGCGGCTGCGCCGCTCCCGCCCGCCGGGGGGCGGCGCAGGCGGCCGGCTCCGCACGGGGGCGACGACCCAGGGGCCGTCGCGCCACACCCGGCACCCCACCCACTTGCTCCCCGTGGGCAGCGCGATCTTCCAGCGCTCCAGGGTGGAGTAGAGGTCGATGTCGGGTGGCTGCCGCGTCCAATCGGCGTCGCTCGCTTCGCGCGGCAACAGCGTCCCGCCGTCGACCACTTCGTAGAGCACCACGGGCCGGCCGCCCAGCGCGACGCTGGCCTGCCTGAGGATTTCCCGCCGTCCCGTCGTGATGTCGGCTGATGCGCCCACGGAGCATTCCCCTCGCCGCTCGAGACCGCTGGCGGATGCAGACGACGAACCCCGCCGGCATCCGATCGGGACCGCGGCGGCGTCTCACTACTTGGGCGCGCACTACCTATTGGGTGCACGGCCGCGCCAGTCAAGGGCGCGTGACCATTCGCTCGCCGGGGAGTATGTTTAACGTGATCCCCATCACAATGAGGTGATCTATGACCGTCTCACGTGCGTTGGTTCTCGGTGCGCTCACGGTCGCCGCGGTCAGTCCGGCCTGCGGCGGGGGCGGCGGCGTCGGGTCCGGCCCCGGGCGCACCCTGGCGATCAGCGCCGGCAACGGCCAGACCGGCAACGCGGGCGCCGCCCTGGCGCTGGCCGTCATCGTCCGGGAGGCCACGACCAGCAACCCGGTGCAGGGCGTGGCGATCAACTGGGCCGTCACCCGGGGCGGCGGCTCGGTGACCGCATCGAGCATCACCGACACGGCCGGGATCGCTACCGCGACCCGCACCCTCGGCTCCGACTCAATCGTGCAGACCACGACCGCGAGCGGCAGCGGGCTCTCGGGCTCGCCCGTGACGTTCACGTCGACGAGCCGGATCCAGGGAGCCACGCAGATGCAGCTGAGCGCCGGGAATACGCAGAGCGACACGATCAGCGCCACGCTCGCCACGGCCTACGCGGTGCTGGTGCGCAACGAGACCAGCACGCCCGTTCAGGGCGTGATCGTCAACTGGAGCGCGGCCGGCGGCGGCTCGGTGTCCGGGCCCACCAGCGTGACGAACGCGAGCGGTATCGCGTCGATCAACCGCATCCTCGGCACTACGGCCGGCGCGCAGACGGCGCAGGCACGGGTCACCGGCCTGAGCGGCAATCCCGTGAGCTTCACGGCCACGGCGACGGCGGGGAATGCGACGCTGATTGAAAAGACGCCAGAGCCTGCCAGCGGGGTGATCAACTCGAACGTGATCTACACCGTGACGGCCCGCGACCGGGCCAATAACCCGAAGTCCGGGGTCGTCATCGACTGGGCGGCGACCGGCGGCGGCGGCTCCATTACGACGCCGAGCACGACGGGTACGAACGGGCAGGCGAGCGCGACCCGCACGCTGAGCGGCACTGCGGGGCCCCACACCGCGAGGGCCACCGCTAGCAGCATCCCCGGCGGCCCGTCGGTCACCTTCACGACCAACGCCACCACGGCGCCGCTCGCCGCGGCGGTCACCGTGGGCCCGGGCATCGTGTTCGCGCCGACCAACGTCACGATCGCCCGAACGGGCACGGTCACGTGGAGCTGGGCCGGCGGAGCGGGAGCGTTGCCGCACAGCGTGCAGTGGCAGACGGGCACACCCCTCCCGTCGCCCAACAGTTCGATTCAGACGTCGGGGCCGCCGTACCCGTTCACGTTCAACACGGCCGGGACCTATACGTACGACTGCGCCGTTCACGGGAGCGCAATGAGCGGGACAGTCGTGGTCGTCCCGTAGGCGGGCGAGAACGAACGGGAGAAAGGAAATGGGAAAGGGGGAAAGGAAGGTAGGGGCGCAGTACGCTGCGCCCCGACCCGCTTCTGTGCCCCCGACCCGTTTCCCGCCAGATCAGCGTCCTGGTGTGTTCTCCGGTTATTTCCATCACATCGAGGTGTGGCCTATGAGTCTCACACGTGCGGTCGTTCTCGGCACCCTGGGTGCAGCGATGGTCAGTCCGGCCTGCGGCGGGGGCGGCGACGGCGGGTCCGGCCCCGGTCAAACCCTGGCGATCAGCGCCGGCAACGGCCAGACCGGCAACGCGGGCGCCCCCCTGGCCAACCCGCTGGCCGTCATCGTCCGGGAGGCCACCACCAACAACCCGGTGCCGGACGTGACGATCAGCTGGGCCGTCACCCGGGGCGGCGGCTCGGTGACCACCCCCAGCGTCACCGACGCGACCGGGATCGCGACCGCCACCCGCACCCTGGGCGCCGATTCCGTCTCGCAGTCCACCACCGCGAGCGGCACCGGGCTCTCGCCCGTGGCGTTCACGTCGACGAGCCGGATCCAGGGAGCCACGCAGATGGCGCTGAGTGCCGGCAACACGCAGAGCGACACGATCGGCGCGACGCTCGGCACGGCCTACGCGGTGGTGGTGCGCAACGAGGCCAGCGTCGCGGTAGCCGCGGTGACGGTGAACTGGAGCGCGGCCGGCGGCGGCACGGTCTCCGCCCCAACCAGCCTCACCAACGCGAGCGGCATCGCGACGGTCAACCGCATCCTCGGCACCACGGCCGGCGCGCAGACGGCGCAGGCCCGGGTCACCGGCCTCAACGGCAATCCGGTGAGCTTCACGGCCACCGCCACGGCAGGGAACGCGGTGTCCATCGAGAAGACGGCGGGTGACGGCGGCAGCGCCGTGATCAACGGGCAGGTGACCTACACGGTCACGGCGCGCGACCGGGGCGGCAACGCCAGGTCCGGCGTCACGGTCAATTGGGACACCACCGGTGGTGGGGGGTCTATCAGCCCGGCGCAGAACGCTACGGGGGCGACCGGGCAGGCGAGCGCGACACGCACGCTGAGCGGCACGGCGGGGCCCCACACCGCGAGGGCCACCGCCAGCAGCATCCCCGGCGGGCCGTCGGTCACCTTCACGACCAACGCCACCACGGCGCCGCTGGCGGCGAACGTCTCGGTGGTGAATGACAACTTCAATCCGGCGGCGACGACGATCGCGGTCACGGGTACGGTGACGTGGAACTGGAACTCAGGGGGGCTGAACCACAACGTCACCTTCGCGGCGATGGCCGGCGCGCCCGCGAACATCCCGGACCGCGGGACGGGCTCGATCGCCCGCACGTTCAACACCGCGGGCACCTTCAATTACCAGTGCACCCTTCACGCAGGAATGAACGGGTCGGTGACGGCGCAGTAACCGGGAAAAGGGAAAGGGGAATGGTGGAACGGCCATTCCCCTTTCCCCATTCCCCTTTCCCCGTCTTTGCCTAGCGTCGCCGCGCTGGCCCCGCGATCCGAGCCTCGACCGGTCTCGTGAGCGAGATCTGCGCCGCGTAGATCACCCAGGCGCCGCCTTCCTTCTGCCACAGCATCATCCCCTGCCCCGGTCCGATCTGGCGGGTCCCGCCAGCCAGCATGTCCAGGGTGAATGGGAACGTGATGAGCGCGAGGTTGCGGCGCACCAGCACGACCGTCGGCCGCTGCACGTCGAGGTTCATCGCGGTGACGGTGGGCAGGGTGCGCCGCTGCATGGCAGCCTCCTCGTGCCACCCCTGGGTGCGCTCGCCGTTGGGCCAGGCGACGGAGAGGTGGCTCTTGTGCAGGTAGAACGGGTCGAGGCCCTCGGGCCGCGCGGCGTTCCACGCCCGGACCCAGGCCTGGAAGCGCGCCTGGACCTCGGCCGCCGCGGGAGGGTCGGTTGCCGGGTCGGTGCCCCCGCAGGCCGCGAGGGTCGCCGCCACGGTCGCGCCAAGCACGAAGCGCCGCATGTTGGTCTCCCGAGTCGCGAGTCATTCTAAGAGGCAGGCGGACTCTTGATTAATCAAGGGTCCGCCCATACCGTGAGGTCCATGACCACCCCACCATCCATGCCGCCGCGCCCCAGCGTGGGACGCTCGTCCTTCGCCATCGCCATGAAGGACTACACGTTCGTCCGGCCGGGCGTCGCCGTCTCGATCAGCGCCGTCACGCTCGTCGCCGCGCTGATCATCGGTACCATGCTCATCGCGTCCCTGGCGCGCACCGCCCAGCAGATCACCCTGGGCGCCCAGATGGTCCGCACCCTCCACGGCTACAGCGCCGCGTTCACGGTGTGGCGCGGCATGGCGGCTGGCGATCTAGCGGTACGGACACCGGCGGCCCGCAGGATGCGGGATAGTTTGCGCGCGGCGCTCACCGCCGAGCTCAAGATGGTGCGCCCGGAGCTGGCAGACCCGCTGGACCAGCTCCTGGTGACGAGAGTGGTGGAGGGGTTGCGCGCCGGCGTCGTGCGGCTGGGTGAGCCCGCGGAGCAGGCCATGGCGACGCTCCTGGTGCGCCACGACAACGCACTGTTCGAGGCGGCCACGGCCGCGCAGCGCGCGGTGCTGTACGCCGCGATCCTCCTCGCGCTCACGATCCTGGCGGCCGGCATGCTGGTCGTGCCGATGGCCTGGCTCTACATCCGCTACAAGCGTGCGGGCGGGGCGATGATCGAGGTGAAACTCTAGGGAGTACGGCCGATGGCGCTCTCCCGCCGCGAGTTCTTCCTGCGAGTGTCCGCGGGTGCGGGGACCGGCACGGCCCTCGGCTCCCTGATTGGCCTCGGCGCCAGCCTGGCGCCGGCCACCGCGCGGGCGCAGGCGCTCCGCATCCGCGACGCGAAGGCGACCCCCAGCGTCTGCCCCTATTGCTCCGTCGGCTGCGCCACGATCGTGCACACGATCGGCGGCGAGATCGTGAACATCGAGGGCGACCCGCGCAGTCCCCACAGCGAGGGGACCCTCTGCCCCAAGGGCGCCGCGATCTACCAGCTCCACAAGAACCCCAACCGCGCCACGAAGGTGCTCCACCGCCGGCCCGGGGCCCGGGAGTGGGAAGAAGTGGAGCTCGAGTGGGCGATGGATCGGGTCGCAGAGCTCGTCAAGCGCACCCGCGACGAGACCTTCGTGGAGCGGCTGCCTGACGGGAGCCTGGTCAACCAGACCACGGGGATCCTCGCCCTCGGGGGCGCCACGCTGGACAACGAGTGGAACCACCTGCAGCAGAAGCTGATGCGCGGCCTGGGCGTCGTGGCCATCGAGAACCAGGCCCGCATATGACACAGCTCTAGCGTCCCCGGTCTGGGGACCCGGTTCGGGCGCGGCGCCGCGACTCTCTACCCGCGCAACATGGAGCTCTCCGACTGCATCGTCATCGAGGGCTCCAACATGGCCGAGTGCCACCCGGTCGCCTTCAGATGGCCGATGAAGGCCAAGGTCGAGCACGGCGCCAAGATCATCCACGTCGACCCCCGCTTCACCCGCACCAGCGCGATGGCGGACCTTTACGCCCCGATTCGCGCGGGCACGGACATCGCGTTCCTCGGCGGCCTTATCCATTACGTCCTGTCGAGCGAGCGCTGGAACGACGACCCGTTCTTCCGCGAGTACGTGGTCGCCTACACCAACGCCGCGACCATCGTGAGCGACGACTTCCAGGACACGGAGGATCTGGACGGGGTGTTCTCGGGTCTGATGGAGTACAAGGGCAACACGAAGGAGTGGCCGTTCGACGGGTTCGTGGGCCAGTACGACCCCGCGAGCTGGCAGTACAAGCGGCGGCGGGGCGGACGGTCGGACCGCCCGACCGCCGGCACCGGTGAGGCGACGCCGTTCGATGCGCTGATCCGGTCGCTGCGCAGGCCGCCGGTCGAGCGGGACGAAACGTTGCGGCACCCGCGCACTGTGCTGCAGATCGTGAAGCGCCACTTCCAGCGCTACACCCCGGAGATGGTCGAGCAGGTCACGGGCTGTCCCCGGGCGACGTTCGTGCAGGTCGCCGAGACCATCCTCCAGAACTCCGGCCGCGATCGCACGACGGCTTTCACCTACGCGGTGGGGTGGACCCAGCACACCTACGGCCCGCAGATGATCGGCTGCTGCGCGCTGCTCCAGCTCCTGCTCGGCAACATCGGCCGCCCGGGGGGCGGCAT
>CAZVSO010000042.1:265-18274 GCA_964629425.1 uncultured Gemmatimonadaceae bacterium | reverse complement strand
GGCACGACGCCGACGGTGACCGTGATCGCCGTACTCCCCTCGGCACCCTGCGAGTCGGCGGCGCGCGCCGTCACGCGGTGCACGCCGTCGCGCAGCGTCGCGGTGACTGTCCGCCCCCGGCCGAACTCACCATCGAGGCTCGAGATCCACACCAGGCGCTCGGAGAGATCGCCCTCTTCGGGATCGCCGGCCGCGCCCTCGAACCCGATGAGGGACCCGGATGGGAACACATCGTTGTCGTTCGGGCGGCTGATGGCCACGGATGGAGGGAGGTTCCCGGGCGCCCCCGCGCCGGTGAAGAGCAGGAGGTTCGGCGTACCGCCGCGCGCGCTCGCCTCGTGGAGATCGATCGCGTCCCGCGTGGCGACGCCGGTCAGCGCCCCCGCCACCTCGGGCGGCCGGGCCCCCCGGTGCGTCCCCAGGTACAGCGCGGCCGCGCCGGCCACGTGCGGCGTCGCCATCGACGTGCCGCTGATCGTGTTCTGGGCATCATCCGCCGTGAACCACGCGGAGGTGATCGCCACGCCGGGTGCGAGCAGGTCCACGCATGTCCCGAAGTTCGAGAAGGAGGCCTCGTCGTCGTCGATCTCGGTGGCCCCGACCGTGAGCGCGGGCCGCGCATCGGCCGGCGACTGCGAGCACGCGTCCAGGGGCCGGCCGACCGCGTCACCGTTGCCCGCGGCGATCGCGTAGGTGAAGCCCGCCGCGACCGAGCGCTCGACCGCTTCGCGCAGCGCGCGCTGGCTCGAGCCGCCGAGGCTCATGTTCACCACGGCCGGCCGGCTGCCGGAACCCGTGACCCAGTCGATCGCGGCGATGACCGAGCTGCCGCGCGAGAACCCCGAGCAATCGAGCACGCGCGCCGCCCAGAGGGTCACGCCCTTCGCGACGCCGTAGCCGGCGCCGCCGACCGTCCCGGCGACGTGGGTCCCGTGGCCGTGACAGTCCCGGCCGCCGTTCGCGTCGCCCCACGGATCGCCCACGAAGTCGCCGTTGCGGCCGTTCGGCACCATGCCCGCTCGGCCGCCGAAGTCCCGGTGGGTGTCGCGTATCCCGGTGTCCATGATGTACGCGTTCACCCCGGCGCCGCTCCCGTCGAAGGAGAACAGCTGATCCAGCGGCAGCGCCCGCTGGTCGATGCGATCCAGGCCCCACGAGGGCGGATTCGGCTGGACGTCCGAAGCGCTGACCAGCATGTCGGGGTCGACGTACTCGACGCTCCGGTCCTTCCGCAGCGCCTCCGCTGCTTCCTCGGACAGCGTCGCCGCGAAACCGCGGAGGGCGTGGCGATACGTGTACCGCAGCTGGCCCTTGTGCCGGCCGACGAGGTCATCGGCGAGGGCCCGCACCTCCCGGGCGTCGGGCCGCAGCACGACGACGTATTCCCCAGGGATGGTCCCGTCCGGCCCCGCGAGGGTCGAGGCGCTGCGCCAGGGCTCTCCGTCGGCCGGAGCCGTCAGGCGATCATCATCCTGCGTGCACCCCAGCGCGACCGTGCCGGCGACGAACGCGGCGGCGACGGTCCGGAGCGCGAGTCTCGAGCGACGCTGCGTATTCATGGTGCCCTCCATTCGGTGAACGCGGCTCACGTCCCTCGTCGCTTCGGATCCCGGGCGCAAGACGCGGCGGGGGTCGCGGCCGCGAAGCGGACGACCGCAGCCGCGTCAGGCAAGCGATGTGCCACCCGCCGCGCACCGCGGCGACAGCGTCAACCGGCTGGCGAATCGGGAGTTGAAACGAAGACGCCGCCCGAAGGCGGCGTCACGCGATCCAGTTTTTCGAAGCGAGGTGCCGGATTTCCTGCGGCGTCAGCGCCGCCCGCTTTCCGAACGGCGAGTGCGGATTCCCGTGTCGCTCACGGCCCGCCCGGCGGCTCGCGCTCCGGACGCACGGTGATCCGAATCGAGCCCGCCTGCCGCACGCCGTGCGAGTCCGTCACCGACGCGGTGATGGTGTGTGATCCGTCGATGAGCGAAGTCTCGAGCCGCCCGCCGCGACCGATCTCGCCTTCGACGCTCGACGTCCACACGATCGCGCCCGTGAGGTCGCCATCCTCGGCGTCGGCCGCCGAGCCCTCGAAGACAATGACGGCGTCGAACGGGAAGCTCCGGCCGTCGGCCGGGCTGGTGATGATCACGGTCGGCGGCTCGTTGGGCGCCACGGTGAAGAAGACCGAGGCGAATCCCTCCACTCCGCGCGAGTCGGTGGCGAACGCCGTGACGTTGTGAGGGCCCACGGACAGGACCCGCGTGAAGCCGCTCCCGTTGCCGATCTCGCCGTCCACGTCCGAGATCCAGACGAGCTGGTCCGCGAGGTCGCCGTCCTCGTCGGGTGCCTGCCCCTCGAAGCGGATCGCGCTGGCGGACGGGTACCTGGCTCCGTTGGTCGGGCTGGTGATCGCCACGCGCGGCGCCCGGTTGAGCTGCACCGTGAGGTCGATCCCGCTGCTTCCCGGCTCGTTGCGGGTGTCGCGCACCTCGGCGGTGATGCGGTGCGGCCCGTCGCTCAGCGTGACGATGAAGGTCCGGCCCCGGCCGATTTCTCCGTCGCGGTCGGAGCGCCACACCAGGCCGGCGGCGATGTCCCCATCCTCGGCGTCCGTCGCCGCGCCCTCGAACCGGATCCGCGCGCCCGACGCGAAACCGTCCAGGTGGCGTGGGTTGAGGATGCTCACGACCGGGGCGGCGTTCCCCGAGGGCCCACCCTGCACGGTGAGCGTGACCGCGCCGCTGCCGGGCAAGCCGCTCGCATCGACTACCTGAGCGATGATCTGGTGCGTCCCTGGTCGCAGCACGACCGTCACGATACGCCCCGTGCCGAGCGGGCCGTCGAGGCTCGACACCCACGCGAGACGCGCTGAGAGGTCCCCGTCCTCGGCGTCCACCGCGGTGCCCTCCAGGGTGATCGCGGTGCCCGCGGGGAACGTCGAGCCGTCCGGCGGACGGAGAATCGCGACGCTGGGGGGCGTGGGGCCGGGCGGCGCCGCGCCGCCGGCGAAGACGAGCAGATTGGGCGTGCCGCCGGCCGCGCTCCAGTGATGCAGGCTGAGCCGGCCGCTCGTGGCGCTGCGGCGGATCGAGCCCGCCACGTCCGCCGGTGTGGCCGCGGGGGTGCGCCCCAGGTACAGCGCCGCGGCGCCCGCCACGTGCGGCGCGGCCATCGAGGTCCCCGAGCGCGTCGCCGTCGCCCGGTCTCCCCCGTGCCCCGCGGACACGATCCCGACCCCGGGCGCGAGCAGGTCTACGCAGGGGCCGTAGAACGAGAAGCGGGCCTCGTCGTCGTCCGACTCGGTGGCCCCGACCGTCAGCGCCGGCGCCACGCGGGCGGGGCTGCGGTCGCAGGCGTCCTCCGGATTTTCGCCGGGGAGGGCGTTCCCGGCCGCGACGACGTAGGTGAGCCCCGCCGCGATCGAGCGCCCGACCGCGTCATCGAGCGCCTGCAGGCGCGGCCCGCCAAGGCTGAGGTTCACGACGGCGGGCCGCGCGGCGTGCGCCGTCACCCAGTCCACCGCGGCGATCACGATCGAGCCGGTGGAGCCGCCCAGGCAGTCGAGCACCCGGGCCGCCCAGAGCGTGGCGCCCTTCGCGACGCCGTGCGCCGAGCCGCCCACGATGCCCGCGACGTGCGTGCCGTGGCCGTCGCAGTCCGCCGCGCCGTGCCGCGCGCCCCAGGCGTCGCCCACGAAGTCGCCGTTCCGGCCGTTGGCGACGAATCGCGCGCGACCGCCGAAGTCGGCGTGCGTGGCGCGGATTCCGGAATCGAGCAGATACACGTTGACGCCGGCGCCGGTCGTGTCGGCGGTGAAGCGCCGGTCGAGCGGCAGGTCGCGCTGATCGATGCGATCGAGTCCCCACGAGGGAGGGTTGAGCTGGTTGAGCGCGGGGGGAGGGACGAGCGACGTGAGCGCGATATCCCGCTCGATGTACGCCACCAGCGGGCTGCGCTGCAGCGCCACCACCGCCTGCGGCGGCAATACGGCGGCGAAGCCCTTGATCGCGTGCTGATAGCGGAACTGGATACTGGCGGGACCCCCGAACGCCGCCACCAGCTTGTTGCTCGCGATGCCGACGTCGCCGACGCCCGAGTTGAGCACGACGATGTACACTTCGCGCTCGCCGCCGGGCGGCGGCGGGGGTGGAGGTGGAGGCGGCACCCCGACGCGCCCGGCGGTCGGACCCGCGATCGGCTCGCCGTCACCCGCGCAGCCGGTCCACAGCAGTCCCGCCGCAGCAACTGCGACCAGGAGGAAACGGAACGAGACCCGGCGACCCATCCCCGACTCGGACATGGCGAGATCCCCCAGGGCGTGGACCCGCAGCTCCGACCGCGGCCAATCTTGAGCCGCGGGGCACGCTCGCGCTGCAATGCGGGTCACCAATGGCGTGGGCACTCTGCGAGCGGGATGCCATGGATCAGGAAACCGACGCCGACCGTCAAGTCATCGATGTGCCGCGCGTTGCGCGGCCGGCGCGCAGCGCCGGCCCCGGGCCGCGTTCAGGTTTTCGAGGGGGATTCGAATATCTGCGCAGGCGGGGGACGTCCGGGAGCAGGGAGCGGAGAGCGGGGAGCGGGGAGCGGTACCCGCCGGTGCGAACCGCGATGACGGTGCGCGCCGTGAGGTCCCGCTCCCCGCTCCCGCCGTTGATCAGCTCCCCGCCAGCACCGCCGGGAATCTGCCGATCACCGAGCGCTTGCCGCTGGACGACACGGGGTTCGCGCCAAGGTAGACGTCGAACAGCGCCCAGCACAGCGCCGGCGACTCGATCTCGGATTGCGCCGCCCCGCGGATCGAGGTCAGCAGCCGGCCCTCGGGGGAGCACGAGAAGACCAGCTCGCTCTCCTTGGTGAGCTTCTCGACCGAGAAGAAGGCCCGGAACTGGTCGAGGGCCTGCTCGCCCCCCGGCATGCTCTTCTCCGTCGCGGCCTTGACGACACGCGGCCGCAAGGCGCCGTCGAACGCTTCACCCATCGTCGCGCCGTCCACGTCGCGGGCCATCACGAGACGCAGCGTCATGGGGAAATGCCGCTCGAGCAACCGCGCGTAGAACGTCTCGTCGCGCTCGAGATCCTTGGCCGACTTGCCGGCGAACGCGGCGAGGTCGCTTTTCGCCCCCGCGGGGTCCACGTACAGGCCGAAGGCGTACACGTTGACGTTGAGAAACGTGCGGGTGCGGACGCCCGTGCCGGTGAGCACCTGGGCGCCGCCGCCCGGCGCCTGGCGCTCGACCGGGAAGACTATTCCCGTGCTCGGCTCGATGTAGGTCGCCGTGTCTCCCTGTGCGGCGAGGGGAACGGCGGTGACAGTCAGGGCGGCGAGTCCCGCGGCGAATCGCATCGGAGGCCTCCGGCTGGGTTGAGGTTGAGCGACCCGTCGAAACCTACGCCCGCGTGAGGCGTTGTCGACCTCACCCCCCAACCCCCTCTCCTCTCACGAGGAGAGGGGGCGTTATCGACGTCACCCTCTGACCCCCCGGGAGCCTACCGGCCCTGCGCCTGCACCACGGCGCGCCCTTGCCGACCGCCGGCGATGCTCCGGTAGTAGAAGGCGATCCGGTTGATCGTCCGCGCCGCACCCGGCAGGTCGATCACCCGGCTGCGCGTGTGCTGGTCGAAGCGCAGCCGGGTCGCCGGTGACCACTTCTCACCGTTCGCGAAGGTGATCACCACGTCGAACATCTCGAGGTCACCGCCCTCCACGACCAGCCGGACCTGGCGGAACTTGCCCTGGCCGCGGGCACCGATGACGTCGTGGTTCACCCGGAAATCCACGGTCCGGGTGCCCAGCGGCTCCCAGCCGTCCGCCCCGGGGGTTGGGGCGGGAGCCGGGGCGGGGACCGGGCCGCCCGCCCGGCGGCCGTAGAGCTGCACGCTGGCGTAGCCGCGCCGCGCGCGGCTGCGGTAGAGGAACTCGACGCGACGCACGACCCGCGCCGCGCCGGGGAGGTCGATCATGCGCGAGCGGGAGCCCTGACGGAACGTGATCCGTGTGTCGGGCGACCAGGTGTCGCCGTCACCGAAGACGAGCCGGAGATTGAACATCTCGAGGTCGCCCTGGTTCACGTCGATGCGCACGGCGTTGAACTGCCCCTCGACCGCGCCGACCTGGATGACGTCGCGGTCCACGGCGTAGTTGACCCGGCGGCTGCCGAGCAGCTCCCACTGCGCCCTGACCGCATCAGGGGCTACTGACAGGGCGAGCGCGAGGCCCAGCGGTCCGGCGATTCGTGCCGTCATCCTGTCCTCCTCTGTATTCTCATGGTTGGAACGACCCGGGGGCGAAGATCGCGGCCATGGCCCCGGGGTCACGCACGCCGATCGCGCGCATCCCCGCGTCGCTAGCCGCCACGAGCGCGCGTCCCTCGTCGTCTGCCATCGCCTCGCCCAGGCGGCGCCGCGCCACCGCGGCGTGGAGCTGCATGTTCGCGGATTCCAGCGCGGCCGCCGCCTCGCGCAGGAGGGGCACGACCACAGCCCCCCCGGCCCCCCCGGCCCCCCCGGCCGACGCGCCGGCAAGACCCGCGCGGAGCAGCCGGGCGAGTCCGTCGGACCACTGCAGTCCCTCGCGCTCGATCCGCCTCGCGTCCCGCGCGGCAACGGCGAGCAGGGTCCGGCGCTTGGCCCCGCTTGCTCCGACCGCCGCCGCCAGCGCGCAGCGAGCGCGCACGTGGGTCGCGTTGATCCGGATGCCCTGGATCCGCGGCAGCAGGGAGCGCCGCATGCCCGGCCATGCCCCGGCGACGACGCCCCACGCCATCTCGGGTCTGCCGGCATAGAGGTGGATGTGCGCCTGCGCCAGCATGGCCAGGTAGTGCGGAATACCGAAGCCTTCCTGGTCCCACTCGCGGAGGGCGGCGTCGAGCGCCTGCTGCGCCCCGGCGACGTCGTCGTCCGCGAGCCACGCGAGGTTGCTCAACCCGGATCGGAAAAAGTAGGCGGCGAAGAGATTGCCGCGCTCGCGCGCCCGGGTGAGAAACCGGTGACTGCGACGAGCCAGCTCCGGCACGTCGCCGAGGTGGTAGCAGGCGTAGGCCTGGTACATCTGTGCGGTGCTCAGCTCCCACGGCACGCTGCCACCATACTCGAGGAGCTGGCGCTCGGCCTGCTCGGCGAACGCCCGGGCGCCCTCCCACTTCCCCTCGTGGTAGTCGGCGATCGCCGCGATCAGCGAGCACAGCGCGAGGCCGTGCTCGGAGTGGATCCGCTCGGCGAGCTGGCGGGCGGTCGTGAGCAGCTGGTCCGTGCGGTGTCGGGCGGGCCGGCCCCGCGTGGCCATGAAGCCTGCTTCCATGGCGAGGGCTCGTGCAACCCGGTGCGGGTCGCCGGCGCGCAGGGCGAGAAGGAGGTGGCGCGACTGGAAGTCGGCCGCGCGGATGTTGTCCACGAGCCCCAGCCCCACCGCCACCGCCCAGCAGATGTCGATGCGGGTGAGCTCCGCGGCCGGCACCTGCGCCGCGTCCCGCTCGCGGAACCCCAGCCCCCGCAGCCGCAACCGCGCCCGCTGCAGCAGCAGCGACAGCAGCGCGCGGTGCGGGGTCGGGGCCAGCTCGAGTCCGACCGAGCCAAGCACCGAGCGGATGACCCCGAGGCCCTCCTGCAGGTGACCGCTGATCAGCAGCTGCTCGGCCGCGCGCCGCTGGTACTCGAGCGCGTCCCCCGGGGCCGCATCGCGGGCGGCCTCGAGGTAGGCGTCGGCGGCGGCGGGGCAGCGGCCGGCGCTGGCCAGCGCATCCCCGAGACCCGACCGCAGCGCGGTGAGCTCGGTTCCGTCGAGCGGCGCGAGCTCCAGCGCACGCTGGAAGAACAGCGCGGCGCGGTCGAACGCAAGAGCGGCGAGCGCCTTCCGGGCCGCGCGGGCGGCGTGTTGCGCCGCCCGCACGCCGTCGCCCCCCGCGACATAGTGCTCGAACAGAGCCTCCGGGTCGTCGAACCCCCGGCGCTCCGAGCACTGTGCCAACCGCAGGTGAACACCGGTCGTGGCCCCGTGCGACAGCCCGGTGGCGAGGGTCTCCCGCATGCGGTCGTGATACAGCTCGAGCCGAGGCGGAGCGCCGGCGCTGCGGAGGAAGTGCGCCTTGATCAGGGCGGTGACGAGCGGACGCTCGTCCCCTTCGAGACGGGCCGCCGCGTACACCACCTTCGCGTCCACCGGTCGCCCGGCCAGGGCCAGAGCCTCGAGCAGGGGACGCGCCCCTTCCGGCAGCGTCCGGATGCGGGCGTCCAGCATCTCTGCCAGCCCCACAGCCGTCGCGCCGGCCGCGTTCCGTGAGTCAAGTACATAGCGCACGAGCTGCTCGACCAGAAACGGGCTGCCTGCCGCTTCGCGGGTGACGGCTGCGGCCGAACCGGGCCCCGCCGTCCCCGAGCTGAGCAGCGCCTCGGCCAGGCGCGTCGCGTCGGCGATACCAAGGGGTCCGATGGCGCACATCCGGCGGGTGGGCGTCCCCGTGTGCGCGACGAGGGTGCGCAGGAACGGCTGGGAGTCGAGGTCCTCGGTCCGAAAACAGGCGACCAGCAGCAGGCACGGGGCGTCGGGGGGCCGCAGCAGATCCTCGAGCAGTGCGGTGCTGTCGAGATCAGCCCACTGGAGGTCGTCGATGAACACGACCAGAGGCCGGCGCGCCGACATCCGCGCGAGCAGCTCCCGCAGAGCGGTGAAGGCGAGTCGCCGCCGTTCCGACGGCTCCGTCACCTCGCGCTCGGGCAACGGCGCCCGGGCGATAGCCTCGACGCGCAGCAAGACGGGGAAGAGCCGCGCCAGGGCGGTCACCTCGCCGGGTAGCAGGGCCGCGATCTCCCTGCGGGGGAGGCTCTTGAGGACGCGGCTCAAATGATCGACCACCCCGTCGAGGGCCTTGTAGGGCACCGACTCGCGCTCGTAGCATCGGCCGGACACGGCCAGGGCCCGCCCGCGCTGCTCCAGGCGGTCGACGAAATGCCGCACCAGCGCGCTCTTGCCGATCCCCGAGGCTCCGCACACGTACGTCGCGACGCCTGAGCCGTTCTCCACGGCGGCAAAGGCGTCCTCGAGCTGCGCGAGCTCCGCGTCCCTGCCGATCAAGACCGGCAGCTGTCCGGGCGCGAGCTGCCCGACGGCGGGGGCCTGCTCGAGCGCGCCGAGGCGCCGCAGCACTTCCTGGTCGCCGGGGCGCCTTGTCGCTTTCCGGACCAACAGCGCCCGGCACAGCTCGGCGAGGTCTCTCGGGAGTCCGGGAACAAGCTCCCCCGGTGGCGGCGGGTCCCGCTTCGTCTTGGCCATCAGGATCTCGGGGGTCGTGCCGGCGAACGGCAGCTTTCCAGTGAGCGCCTCATAGAGCATGCCGCCAACCGCATACCAGTCGCTCGCCGGACCGAACTCACCCGCCGACTGCTCCGGCGCCATGTAGGCCACCGTGCCCCAGACGCCTTCCTCCATCGTCCGCATTGCGGACTGGGGGCCTAACACGGCGGACACGCCGAAATCGAGAATCACGACCCGTCCGGCGGGCGTGACCAGCACGTTCGATGGCTTGAGGTCGCGGTGCAGCACACCCGCCCGATGCAGCGCGGCGACCCCTTCCGCGAGGTGCCGGACGCTGTGGCGCAGGCGCTCCACGTCGGCGCGCGGCGGAGCCTCGCCGGGGCGGACGTACGTGAGGAAGTCCACGCCATCGACCAGCTCCATCGTGTAGAACCAGTCCTCGCCTTCCGCGACCAGCTCGTACAGCGAGACGAGGTTCGGGTGAGCGACATCGCTCAGGACGCGGAATTCTTTCTTGAGGCGGTAGATGGCAGCGGGATCGTGCCACCGGAGGGTCTTCAGGGCGACGGTCTCGTTGCGCTCGCGGTCGTACGCTTCGTAGACCGCGCCCATCCCGCCGGAGCCGATGTGGCGGCGGATCAGGAAGCGCTCGGTACCTTGGAAGTCGTCGCCTGGCAACCTCATAGGCGGAGCCTCGGAGGGGGCGCCGCAGCCAAGCTACGGGCAACGGCCGCATCGCACCAGAGTGGAACAGATCGTGAGACAGGGATCGGCTGGCAGACTCGCCCCGCGCGGTGCAGCTTCAAGTGCAGGCTCAAGTTGCTGCGGTTTCCAGGACCCTCACTTCAGGAGCATACGTCATGACAACCCTCACCTCCCGCGTTCTCGCGCTGGCGCTGGTCGGCGGCGTCGCCGCCCCGGTGGCCGCGCAACAGGCGCCGGCCGGGCTGAAAGGCGACATGCTGGCGCAGTTCGACGATGCCGCGATGAAGCTCGTGCAGCTCGCCGAGGCGATCCCGCAGGACAAGTACGGCTGGCGGCCCGGCCCAGGCGTCCGGTCGGTCAGCGAGGTACTGATGCACGTGGGCGTGGGCGACTACTTCGTCCTGGGCTTCGTCGGTGTCAAGTCGCCCGTGGAGCTCGCCGGCGGCCTGGAGACGTCGATGACGCAGAAGGCGCAGGTGATCGACTTCATGAAGAAGGCCAACGACCACGCGCGCGCCGCCATCCGGACCGTGCCCGACGCCGACCTCGACAAGCCGACCCAGATGTTCGGCCGGCAGACCACCTATCGCAACGCGTACATGACGCTCGTGTCGCACGCGCACGAGCACCTGGGACAGATGATCGCCTACGCGCGAAGCAACGGCGTCGTACCGCCCTGGTCCGCGGCGGGCGGGCAGTAGGCCTCACCCCCTGACCCCCTCTCCCGTCAGGGAGAGGGGGCCAGGGAAGAGGTACTAGACAGGGTTTCAGGTTGCGTTGCAACCCGGCGTGTTGATTCCGCATCTGATTGTCCAGGGAGGAGGACGGGAGGGGGCGGTGGGACGGCCGGGCGGGCGGTCCCGGGCGGCACAGGTCTTTCATACGTGCCGATCCGGGCCGTGATGGGAGGCAGCCATGAAGCCGAGCATCCCGAAGCTGAAGCCGACGGTCTACATCGAGGCAGTCCCTGCGCTCGTGGCCGAGCGTCGGCGGTTGGTCGAAACCCTCGCCGCGCGCGCACTCGAGCTTCTCCGGCGGCATCGGGTCGCCGCGGCGCTGGCCCTCGCAACCCTGGGCGCCGGGCTCGTCGCGATCGGGTAAACCCAGCCGTCATCACGCTGCACCCACCCGGCGGACGGGTCGCCAGACGTCCTCCCCGGTGGCAACTTCCCCGACATGCCTCCCGCCCACGCCGACATCGGCATGCTCGCCGCGGAGCTGCCGCTGGTCACGGTTCTCCCGTTCGTGCTGCTGCTCCTGGCCATCGCGCTCGCCCCGCTCGCGGCGGGGCACTGGTGGGAGAAAAACCGCAACAAGGCGATCGTCGCCGCTCTGTTGTCGCTCCCGGTCGCGATCTACCTGAGCGCGGCGTGGGGTGAGGCGGGACGGCTGGTGCTCGAGGAGAAGCTGCTCGAGTACGTCTCGTTCATCATCCTGCTCGCGGCGCTGTTCGTGATCAGCGGCGGCATCTACCTCCAGGGCTCGCTCGCCGGCACGCCGCTGGTGAACACGGGACTGATGGGCCTGGGGGCGGTGCTCGCGAACCTCGCCGGCACGACCGGCGCGTCGGTGCTCCTGATCCGCCCGCTGCTGCGCGCCAATCGCAGCCGGCGGCGCACGGCCCACATCGTCGTGTTCTTCATCTTCATCGTCGCGAACTGCGGCGGCCTGCTCACGCCGCTCGGCGATCCGCCGCTGTTCCTCGGATTTCTCAAGGGCGTGCCGTTCGAGTGGACGCTGCGGCTGTGGCCCCAGTGGCTCGCAGTCAACCTGCTGCTCCTGGCCGTGTTCAACGTCTGGGATCAGCGGGTGCTCGGTCGGGAGGAGAAGGAGCGTCCCGGGTCCCAGCTCGAGGAGGCGATGCGCCACGAGCCGTTCCGCATCCACGGCGCCCTCAATCTCGTGTGGCTCCTCGGCATCATCCTGACGATCTATGCCGCCGGCGGGGGGATGGGCGCAGGGGGCGAGCCCTGGCCGTTCGGGCAGAAAGAGGCCCTCATGGCGGCCCTGGCCGTCGCCGCCTACGCCCTGACGCCGCGGGTCAACCGAGACAACAACCGGTTCACCTTCGGGCCGATCATCGAAGTCGCGGTGCTGTTCCTGGGGATCTTCGTGACGATGGCGCCCGCGCTCGTGATCCTCAACGCGTGGGGCCAGGGCCAGCGGGCGCTGCTGGGCGCGCCGTTCGCGCTCACGCAGCCGTGGCAGTTCTTCTGGGCGACCGGTGGGCTCTCGAGCTTCCTCGATAACGCCCCGACCTACCTGGCGCTGGCGGCGACCGCGGCCGGGCTCCAAGGCGTGGCCGCCGAGGGGCGTTTCCTCCACGATTTCCTCGTGACCGGGCCGGACGCGGCCCGGCTGCTCGCCGCGATCGCGACGGGCGCGGTCTTCATGGGCGCGAACACCTACATCGGCAACGGCCCGAACTTCATGGTGAAGGCGATCGCCGAGGAGGGCGGCATCCGGATGCCGTCGTTCTTCGGGTACATGGCCTACAGTGTGGCTATCCTCATCCCGATCTTCGTCGCGGTGACGTTCCTGTTCTTCCGGCCCTGACGGCAGCTCCGGCTACCGCCGCTCCAGATAGTCCACGGCCAGATACGCGAGCGCGCGCACGCCCACGACGAGCGCCGCTTCGTCCACGAAGAAGCGTGGCGAGTGGTTCGGGGCAGCCCGCGCGGGGTCGGTCCCCGCAGGCGTGATGCCGAGGAAGAAGAACACGCCGGGGATGCGTCGCTGGTAGTGCGAGAAATCTTCGGCGATTGTGAGCGGCGGGGTGTATTCGACGCCCGCTGCGCCCGCGACGCGGCGCAGGGTCGGCAGCACGCGCTCGGTGAGCGCCGAATCGTTGATCGTCGCTGGGTACGGGGTCTCGATCACGACCTCGGCTGTGGCGCCCGCGCTCTCGGCGATGCGCTGCGCCGTCCGGCGGACGCGCTCGTGAATGTCGCGCTGCATGGCCGGATCGAAGGCGCGAATCGTGCCGAGCAGCACCACGCTATCCGGCACGATGTTCATCCGTAGCCCGCCCTGAAAGCTCCCGATCGTGACGACGGCCGGCGCCGCCGTGAGATCGATCTGCCGGCTCGTGATCGTCTGGAGCCCCAGCACGATCTGTGACGCCACGACGATCGGGTCCACGCCGCGCCACGGCTGCGCGCCGTGCGTCTGGCGGCCCCGCACGACGATCCGCAACACGTCCGCGCTCGCCATGATCCCGCCCGCCCGCACCCGGATCCGCCCGGCGGCGAACGGCAGGACGTGGAGCCCGAAGATCGCCGTTGGCGCCGGGTTCTCCAGCGCGCCCTCCCTGATCATCAGGACCGCCCCGCCGTCCTCGCCGGCGGGTGGGCCCTCCTCCGCCGGCTGGAACAGGAACGTGACGGTCCCGGGGAGCCGATCCCGCAAGCCCACGAGCACCTCGGCCGTCCCCATCAGCATCGCCGTGTGGGCGTCGTGCCCGCACGCGTGCATCACGCCCACCTCCTGCCCGTTGTAGGTCGCCCGGACCTTCGAGGCGAACGGCAGGTTCACTTCCTCCGTGACCGGCAGGGCGTCCATGTCGGCCCGGAGGGCGACCACGGGCCCGGGCCGGGCGCCACGCAGCACGCCGACGACGCCCGTGCGCGCTACCCCCGTGCGCACCTCGAGACCCAGCGCGCGGAGGTGGTCGGCAACCAGCCCCGCCGTCCGGACTTCGCGATTCGACAGCTCGGGGTGCTGGTGGATGTCGCGACGCCAGGCGACGACTTGGGGTGCGACCTGCGCGGCGCGGCGGTCGATCTCCCGATCGAGGCTCTGCCCGCGGGCCGCGCCTGCGCTGGCGGCGGCGAGCAGACCGAGGATGTGCGGTGTTCTCATCGCCATCGCTCGCCGGCGACGATCGCGAGCTAGCCGCCCTTCTCGACCGCCTCCTTCCGCACGAGCGCGAACCCGGGGTTGTTGAAGTTGTAGCGCGCCACCTCCTGGAACAGCGCCTTCGCCTGCGCGGTGTCACCTGCGCCTTCCCGAGCGAGGGCGAGTTGATACGTGACATAGATGTCGAACGGATCGCCCTGCTCGAGGTGGCCGACGGCCGCGCGGGAGTTGCCCTGGTACAGGTCGATGATCCCCTTGAGCTGGTGCACCGGCTCCATCTTTCGCGGGTTGGCGTCAGGCGCGACGAGCTGGGCTACGCGGTCGGCAAGTCTTCGCGCACTGGCGTAGTCGCCCTTTCGAGCGGCAAGCCACCCGTCGAAGAATGCGATGCCCGCCTGCTGGCTGCGCCGGAACGCGGCGGTGCCGACCTCGTCCGCCTGTTGCATCATCAGCGTGGTCCGCTGGGAGAGGCCCCGCTCCGCCGCCGGGAAGTTGCTGGTATGGATCGCGATCGTGGCGGCGGTCGTCAGCGCGAAGATGCGGCTGCCGCGCGGATCCGGGATACCAGTCCCCTCGATCGACGCCTCGAGCCGGTTGAGCTCGTCGACAGCAGCCTCCGGCTCGCCAGCGTGCACGCTGACCAGGGCACGGTAGACCGCGAAGGACGCCTGCTCGTTGGCGCGCCCCCGTGCGATGGCCGAGTCGTAGTCGGCGCGCGCCGCCGCGTAGTTCCCCAAGAACGAATGCACGTGGCCGCGCTGCTGCAACGGCGATGCGTCGGTGGGGGCGAGCTCGTGCGCCCGGGTGTACTCGTCCCGGGCTTTCTCCAGATTGTTCTGCGCACGATAGACGTCGCCGAGCAGGTCGTGGGGCCCCGGCTCGTCCGGCGCGAGCGCCGCCGCTCCCTGCATGTGCTCGAGCGCCAGCGCGAAGTCCCGCGGCTCGCCGAACAGATAGGCGTTCCCCAGCGATGTATGCGCCGCGAACAGCCGGGGTGTGAGCTCCACCGCCTTCGCGTACGAGGTCCGGGCCTCGGCGACGCGGTTCATGGCCAGCTGCGCATCACCCAAGGCAAGGAAGGCTCTGGGGCTCGTGGGCTGCTGCTCGACGAGCTGCCGGGCAAGCGCGACCTGGCCATCGAGGTCGTTGTCGAAGCCTTTCCGGGCCATCTGGACCAGGAGCCGCTCGGCCTCGGAAGCATGTGCGGCGTGTCGCTCGGCGAGCGCGAGGTTGTTCTTGAACTCCCCGAGGGAGTTGCCGCTGTTGGCGACGTTCAAATAGGCGAAGGCGAACGTCGAATCCGCGCCCACGGCCTGCTTGAAGTGCGCGTTCGCCTCGATGAACCGCCCGAGATCCAGCTCTCGCTGCCCCTGAAGGAAGTGGCTGCGCGCCTCCTCGGATGCCGTGGTGATCGGGAGGACCATCACGGCGCTGGTCACCGCATCGAGCGCGCTGCGATCGAGCGCGGCGCGGGAGCGTGGTTCGGAACATGCGCCCACGAGAGCGATGAGCGCCACGGGGGCGAGCAAGCGATCGATCGTACGCATCTGCAATGCCTCCTGTCGTTGAGGCGCGAAGCCTCCGCATCACCCTTTTGCCCTCATCGCCGGGGAGAGATACACGCGCCGCGGAGCGAGTCAAGCAGGCAGTGTCGGGACGGTCAGCGCTGCCGGGCCCAGTCCTCCAGCTGTTGGCCGGCGGGTAGCAGACCGGCAAGTCGCCTCACTCCGGCGTGGGGGCGGTGGCCGCCGTCGCACCCCGCGCCGCCGTCAAACCGAGCACCGCCGGGAGCAGCGCGAGGCCCATGACGACGATTCCGGAAACCGAGTAGGCGGGGTTCCCCGACGTGAGCAGCGGGATCCCGAGCAGCACCGCGTCCACCACGTAGTGGGCGACGATGCACGCCAGCAGCCCGAGCCGCAGGAACCCGAGGCCGAAGATCAGCCCCGCGATCGTGAGCTCGATGCCGCGCAGGTAGATCGGGAAGACCGCATAGTTGGAGTGAGCGAACGCCCACACCACCGCGGGCACGAGCAGGGCCACCACGGTCGATTTGAAGTACCGCTTCAGCAGCGAGATACCGAACAACCGGTAGGTCACTTCCTCGGTTACCGCGGCCACCACTCCGATGGCGAGCGGGGCGAGGACCGGCAGGCTGCTGTTGAAGATCTCCGAGTAGGGACCCTCGGCCGGCAGCCAAGCCCCCAACCAGCGCTGCGCGGCGACGTAGAACACCGCGAGGTAGCCGAGGATGATGAAGCCCAGCGCGTAGCCGCGCAGCGCGGCCCGGGCCACCTCGTGGGTCAGGAGCCGGCCGCGCGCGGCGTCCAGGAATCCCGCCAGGCTGCGTGGGAACGTCTCCCGCGCCAGCGACTCGCCGGCCGCGGTCGCGAACAGCACCCAGCAACCGTACAGCACGGCGGCCAGCAGCAGGCCAACAATCAGGATGCCGACGTAGGCGCCCCACTGGAGGTCGCTGGGGTAGGCGAACTTCACCCGCGGGTACGCGGTGAGGCCTTGAATCAGGAACATCACCGCGACCAGACCGGCTACGCGCAACGCGGGACCCCAGCGCGTATCGCCGTGGCGCTGGCGCACGATGCTCACCGCGAGGGCGATCAGCAGCAACACGGCGGTGAGCCCCAGGCTGCCCACGGCGAGGAACTGTCCCAGGCTCATGGTCTGCGACAGCTGGCGCTCGAACGCTTCGGGCACCTTGAGGAACCGCCGGTAGGTGCCGATACGATCGCCCTGGACGTCCACGGTGAGCCGCACGGCCCCGGTGCCGGTCGCGCCGCCCGGCTCGGCCCAGAACACCTGCGTCCCGTGCTTCTCCCACGTGAAGTGGTGGTCGGTGCGCTGGTCGCGCCGCTCGCTCGAGCTCTCGACGCGCTCGAGGCTGTCGGGGTCCCAGCCCTGCGCCCGCAGCAGGGCTTCGGCCACGGCGAGCGCCGAGTCCTGCGTCAGGGCGGCGCCGGCCGCCGATTCCTCCACGACGTGCGCGAACCCGACCACGGCGCCGTCCACGCCGACGCGCACCTGCCACTCCTCCTTCTCCTGCGGCTTGAACCAGCGGACGCGCCACGACCAGATTGGCACCTGCTCGCGGGCCCACGTGCTCGCGGTGTCGAGCCCGAGCGTTCGCTGCAGGAAGACCAGGCCGATCGTGTTGCCGGTGAACTGGACGGCCTCTTCGAGGTCCGCGACCGGCGCGCCCTGGGCCGCTACGAACTGCCGGGCGGTGTCCACGGCCTCGGCGCGCTTGACGCGCAGCGACACGGCCGCCTGGGGGCTGGCGCTCTTGTAGAGGAGGGCGAACGCCACGAGGCCGGCCAGCCCGGCGAGCGCGAGCGGCGGGCTCAGGGCGTCACGCAGACGCGAGAGTAGTGGCACGCGGGGAAAGTGCGCCGCGGGGCGCTGCCGCGCCAGCGGGCGACGGTGGGCAGGCTTGACGTCCGGCGGCCCCGGGGTTCTCCTTACCGACAGCGTACGGCATCGGACGCCCCATGGCCCGTTCCTCTGTTCTGCTCCTCGCGGCGCTGCTTTCCGGGCAACCGGGAGCGGCCCAAGAGGTCCCCCCGCCCCCCGACGAGCGGATCGTCCGCGTGTGGCTCGGATCCAGCGGGCCGTTCGCCCCGGGTGATCCGGTCCGCGTCTACGTGCAGTCGGCCGAAGACGGCTATCTCATCGTGCTGCGCTCCGGCACCGACGGCCGGATCGGCGTGCTCTACCCCAGCCACCCGCGCGACCCCCAGGCCGGAGCCTACACGCGCGCCGGCACCTACGAGATCCGTGGGGCCGGCGAGGCCGTGGCCTTCGTGATCGACGAGCCGATCGGCACCGGCCGGGTGCTCGCGGCCCTGTCGCCGAGGCCGTACCGATCCGACGAATTCGTGCGCCAGACGCAATGGAATTCCGACGCGCTCGTGGGCACCGGCAGCGACGGCGACCTCGAAGGCGCGATGACCGACATCGTGCAGCGCATGCTGGGCGAGGGGTATTTCACCTACGACGTCGTCAGCTATGCCGTTGCGCCCCGCCGCTACGCCGCGCAGCCGCCCTCGCATCCGCCGTCGACATCATACGTGCCCCAAGGCGATACCGAGTACGTGCCAGGCTTCCCCGCTTCGTGCGTGGGCTGCAATTTCGTCTCGGTGATCGTGATCGATCCGTTCCTGGGCTGCAACCCGTTCTACGGCGTGTGCGTC
>CAZVSO010000042.1:0-234 GCA_964629425.1 uncultured Gemmatimonadaceae bacterium | reverse complement strand
AAGCGGGCTGTGCGGCTTCGGGAGTGACTGCTGGCGGCAGGGTCGCACGATCGCGCTGACGTCCCGCGGCAACCCCGCCCTCCGCGCCCGCAGTGTTCCGCGCGGCCCCCCCCCGTACGCGGCACCACAGGTCACGCCACGCCAGCCCGCGCCGTCTCGCATCGAGCCGCGGCGGAGAATGCCGGCCGGCGCGGCTCCCGCGCCCGCCGCGCCCGTGGTCGCGGCCCGACGGGC
>CAZVSO010000041.1:0-18320 GCA_964629425.1 uncultured Gemmatimonadaceae bacterium | reverse complement strand
TGACCGAGACGCTGCAGTGCATCGAGCTCGCCAAGGGGAGCTCGTACGGGGTGGTCATCAGCCATCGCTCGGGGGAAACGGAAGACACGTTCATCGCGGACCTGGCGGTGGCCACGGGGGTGGGCCAGATCAAGACGGGCAGCGCGTCGCGCACGGACCGCGTGGCGAAGTACAACCAGCTGCTGCGCATCGCCGAGGAGCTGGGGGACGCGGCGGAGTACCCGGGCCGGGAGCTGTACGGCCTGTGAGCCACTGGAAGATCGCAGGGCTCGTGGGCGCGGTGGTGCTGGCGGGGATGGCGCTGCTCGGGGGCGAGTACAGCACGTTCGACTGGCTCACGCTCAAGGGCCGGCTGGCGGTGGAGCGGCGCGTCATCGCCGAGCTCGAGGCCGAGATCGATTCGCTGGCGAAACTGGCCCGCGCGCTCGAGACCGACCCCGCGGCCCAGGAGCGCGCGGCGCGCGAAGAGTTCGGGATGATCCGGGAGGGCGAGATCCTGTATCGGCTGGTGCCGGAGCGGTAATCCTCCGTCTTCCTCCGTCCTCCGTCTTAGCGTTCAGTTCCGCAACACCCCCACCCCGGTGCCCCGCTCCCACTCGTCGCGCCACAGCGCCATTCGTCGCGCTGGGGCTGCGCTTCGACGCGCCCATGGCTCGCCTTCCCCCGCCCGCGGTATACATGCAGATACCGCTCCCCCCTGAGGTGTGAATGTCCTTTGAAGGAGGATCCATGGAGCCTATTCGTACGCTGATCGTGGATGACGAGCTGGCCGCCCGCAGCGGTATCCGGCAGCTGCTGCAGGCGGATCCGGACATCGCGCTGGTCGGCGAATGCCGCACCGGCCGCGAGGCGGTGCACACACTGCGGCGCAACGGCGTCGATCTCGTCTTCCTGGACGTGCAGATGCCACGATGTCGACGGCTTTGAAGTGATCAAGGAGATCGGGGTCGAGCGGATGCCCGCCGTGGTCTTCGTGACGGCATCCGACCAGTACGCCCTGCGCGCCTTCGAGGTGCACGCGCTCGACTACCTGATCAAGCCCTTCACCGACGAACGCTTCCATGAGGCGCTCGCCCGGGCGAAGCGGCAGGTACGCCAGGGGCGCGTCAGTGCGCTCAGCCACACGCTCGCGGACCTCCTCGAGGGCAACGGCGCGAGCCTCGCGGGCGGCGGTGGCGGGGGCGGCGGCGCCCGGCGGTTCGTGGTCAAGTCCGGCGGGCGGGTCACGCTCCTACCGGTGCGCGATGTCGACTGGATCGAGGCGGCAGGCGACTACGCCCGACTCCATGTCGGGAAGACGTCACCCGTCATTCGCGACACCATGAAGGCGCTCGAAGCGCAGCTGGACCCCACGCGTTTTATCCGCATCCATCGCTCCACGATCGTGAACATCGAGCGCGTGAAGGAGCTGCAACCGATGTTCAAGGGCGAGTATGTGATCGTGCTGTTCGATGGGACGGCGCTCAAGCTCAGCCGGGGGTACCGAGATCATCTGGAGGCCAGGCTCGGTAAGCGGATCTAGACGGACGTCCTGACCGGGTGATGCGCGCCGGGAGCGGTCGGAGAACCCGACCACTCCCGGCGCCTGGTGTTGACTCCTCCGCAGCCTTTTTCAGCGTCGTCGTTCGTCGGTCGCCGGGCGGCACTCACCGCACCGGCTCCGTCACTCGTCGCAATTCCATTGTGCCGGTGGCGGCCGCACCTAAACTGTGCGGTGACGGGACCTCCAAGGAGGGGCCATGAACCGACTATTCGGTCGACGTATCGTTGTCGCGGGCGTGCTCGCCGTGTTACCCGGCATGGTGGCGGCACAGGAGGGTGCCACGGTCACCGGCCGCGTGGCCAGCCAGGACGGAGCGCCGGTCGCGTATGCGACCGTGGCTATCGAGCAGCTCGGCCTTGGCACCCTCAGCCGAGACAACGGGCGGTACACGATCGTCGTGCCCGGAGCCCGCGTCCTGGGGCAGACCGTGACGCTCGCGGCTCGTGCCATCGGCTACAAGGCCGCGTCGGTCCAGGTGGCGCTCTCGCCGGGCACCCTGACCCAGGATTTCGCCCTCGCGGCCAACCCGCTCCAGATCGGCGAGATCGTCGTGACGGGCGCCGGCACGGTCGCGGCGGCGGAAAAGCTGGGCAACGTGCGCAACAGCGTGGACTCGTCGCTGATCCAGCGGAGCAACGAGTCGAACATCGTGTCGGCGCTCGCGGCCAAGGCACCGAACGTCGAGGTGACATCGTCGTCCGGCGAGCCCGGCGCCTCGGCGTTCATCCGGATCCGCGGGGTCAAGACGATTCAGGGTACGGGCCAACCGCTGTTCGTGGTGGATGGCGTCCCGATCGACAACCTGACGGTGTCGACGTCCGCGCAGTTCGACCCGGCGAACCTGGGCGATGCCGTGGGCGGCACCAGCGCCACCAACCGGGCGGGGGACATCAACCCGGCGGACATCGAGTCGATCGAGATCCTCAAGGGCGCGGCCGCGGGCGCGATCTACGGGGCCCGCGCCGGTCAGGGAGTCATCCTCATCACGACCAAGAGCGGCCACCCCGGGGCGACGCGCTACTCGCTGCGCACCTCGGTGTCGAGCGATCGGGTGAACAAGTTCGTCCCGCTGCAGCGCAGGTTCGGGCACGGCTCTAACGGAGTGGCGTTCAGCTGCCCCGGGGAGGACTGCTTCCTGCCGGGCCAGAGCTTCGGACCGGAGCTGCCCGCCGGAACCCCGGTGTTCGACCACGCCCGGGAGCTGTTCCAGACGGGCCACGTCGCCGACAACACGCTGACTGTGTCGGGAGGCAACGACCGCACCGGTCCTCGTAGTCAATGATGCTGGACATTACGTCGGCCCCAACGACGAGCACGAACGTCTCTCGGTCCGCCTCAAGGCGGCGCACCGGCTGTTCGAGAGCCTGACGGTCGGCGGGAACATCATGTACTCCGACGTGCGCGGCGGGTTCATCCAGAGAGGCTCGAACACCAGCGGTCTGCTGCTGGGCGCGCTGCGCACGCCGCCGACCTACGACAGTCGTGACTATCGCGATCCGGTGTACGGCCTGCACCGCTCGTACCGCTTCCCGCAGCCGGGCCCGCTGTCGCAGACGACGACGCGGGTGTACGACAACCCGTTCTTCGTCGCCAACGAGCACCAGAACACGTTCGAGACGGGCCGGGTGGTGGGCAACCTGAGCGTTTCGTATCAGCCGGTCCCCTGGCTCCGGCTTCAGGAGGTCCTGGGCGCGGACTATTGGGCCGACGAGCGGCTGGATGCGCTCCCCCAGTCGAGCTCGCATTTCCCGGAGGGCCAGGTGATCCGGGCCGACCTGGTGAACTCGCAGTTCGATCACAACCTCACGGCGACCGCGAGCTACACGCTGAACCCGAGCCTGAGCGGCACGGTCATGCTGGGGCAGAACCTGAGCAGCCGACACTTCGAGCAAGTGGGTGTCGTGGGCCAGACGCTGGTCGCCCCCGAGCCGTTCAAGTTGAGCAACACGGTCGACCGGCAGACACCGAACGACAACGAGCAGAAGATCCGGACGGAGTCCTACTTCGGGCAGTTGACGGTGGACGTCCGGGGTCAGTTGTTTCTGACCGGCGCTCTGCGAAACGACGGCTCCTCGGCGTGGAGCCAGAACGATCAGCGTCACTGGTTCCCCAAGGCGAGTGCGGCGTGGATCTTCACCACCGCGCTCGGCGAGCGGACGCCCGACTTCCTGAGCTTCGGCAAGCTCCGGCTGGCCTACGGCCAAGCGGGCCAGGAGCCCCAGCCATACCAGACGCTGAGCACCTTCACCACGGCGTTCTTCAGTGACGGCGGGTGGGGGCCGAGCGTCAACCCGGGGCAGGGAGGGGCGGGCGGCCTGTACTCGGGGCCGGTCCGGGGGCAGGACGACCTCAAGCCCGAGCGCACGCGGGAGGTCGAGGGCGGCATCGATCTCGCCCTGCTGCGGGAGCGTGTGGACCTGAGCCTGACGCGCTACGACTCGAAGTCGACGGACGTGATCTTCCTTGCGCCCCTGGCTCCGTCCACCGGGTTCGCGTTTCAGGCCCAGAACGCCGCGACGATCACCAACAAGGGGTGGGAGGTCGTGCTCAACGTGCGGCCGATCGCGACCGCCACGCTCAGCTGGGACGTGGGTCTGCAGTGGGCCACGAACGACAACCGGGTTGTGGACCTCCAGGGCGCCGAGTTCGTGAACGTCGCCGGTGGCTTTGACTCGCCGCGCGGCGCGGCGGTTCGGGGCTCCCGTGTCGGCGTGCTGCGCGGGTTCGACTTCGCCCGCTGCGGCCGCGGCGTGATCGACGCCGTCGAGGGGGACATCGACGCCAAGTGCGGCGGTGCGCCGGCGGGCGCCCTGTACATCGATCCCAGCGGCTTCCCGATCTTCGATCCCTCGGTGCGGGTGATCGCGGACCCGCACCCCGACTGGACCGCGAGCGTGCGCACGGGGCTGCGCTACAAGAAGTGGCACGTCTCGGGGCTGCTGGACATCAAGCACGGTGGCGACGTGTGGAACGGCACGCGGGGCGCGCTCAAGTTCTTCGGCACGCACAAGGAAACGGAGATCCGCGGCCAGACCCGGACGTTCGGGGACGACCACATGCCCGGAGCGGTCGCGGGGCCGGGGGTCGGGACGCCCGTGGTCATCGATCAGACCTGGTACCGCGGGCTCGGCAGCTTCTTCTCCGGTGGCCCGGACGCGCAGGACGTCGAGGACGGCGGGTTCGTCAAGCTGCGGGAGATCTCGCTCGGCTACACGCTCGACGGCCGCTGGGTGCGGGAGCGCATCGGTCTCAGCAGCATCGACCTGCGTGTCGCAGGCCGGAACCTGTACACCTGGACGGACTACTCGGGCATCGATCCGGAGACGAACCTCGAAGGCGCCGAAGTCGCGTTGCGCGGCGTGGATTTCTTCAACAACCCGCAAACCCGGTCGTTCGTCTTCACGGTGGTGTTGACCTACTAGTCACGAGGAGATCGAACGATGAACGCATCGCTCAGACGCCTGCTCGGCAGCCTCGTCGCGGCTGTGTCCGCGGCCGCCTGCGCCGATTGGCTCTCCGGGCCGAAGCTGTCGGAGGATCCGAACAACCCGAGCCGCGCGACGCCCAGCCAGCTCCTCGTGGCGGCCGAGGCGTCGCTGGCCACGCAGTTCGAAGGGCTCCTCGCTCGCATCGGCGGCATTTGGACCCAGCAGCTCGCCGGCGTGGAGCGCCAGCATTTCGCCTACGGGATTTACAACATCGACGAGAGCTTCTCGTCGCCGGAGTTCAGTCGCGTCTACATCGGCGGGGGACTCGTCGACCTGCGCCAGATCCAATCCACGACCGAGGCCGCCGGCGATTCTGTCTTTTCCGGGGTGGCCAAGGTCCTGGAAGCCCTGGTCATCGGGACGGCCGCCGACATCTGGGGCGATATCCCTTATGCGGAGGCGGCGGGTGACGTGGCGACGCCGCGGCTGGATCCGCAGCAGGACGTGTATGCCGGGGTTCACGCGAAGCTCGACACGGCGATCCTCTCCCTCGCGAAGAGCGGGGGGAACAACGCCGGCCCCGGCGCCGCGGACCTGATCTACGGGGGCGACGCGGCGCAGTGGCTCGAGGCGGCGCACACCCTCAAGGCGCGGTTCCACCTGCACCTCGCCGAGCGGGAGCCCGCGCGCTACGCGCAGGCCCTCGCCGAGGCGCAGCTCGGCATCTCGAGCCCGACGAACGACTTCCGCACGTTCCACGGCACCGCGGCCACGGAGAGCAACATCTGGTACCAGTTCCTCGCGGTGCAGCGGACGGGAGACGTCGCGGCCGGCAAGTTCCTGGTGGAGCTGCTGCAGAGCCGGAGCGATCCGCGGCTCGCGCAGTACTTCGCGCCGAACGGCGCAGGCGGCTACGGCGGCTCGGATCCCGGCGAGGGGAGCACGACCGATCTGTCGCAAGTCAGCCCCACCCGCGCCGCCCCGGACTTCCGGCAGCCCCTGATCACCTGGGGGGAAACCCAGCTGATCATCGCGGAGGCCCAGAACCGGGCCGGCGACGACGTCGCGGCGCTCGGGGCGCTCAACGCGGTGCGCACGGACGCCGGTCTCGCTCCGTTGGCGGGCGTGACCGGGGCGGCGCTCCTGGACTCGATCCTGGTGGAGAAGTACGTCGTGCTGTTCCAGAACATCGAAGCCTGGGCCACGTATCAGCGGACCTGCGTCCCGCGCATCACCGCCGCGGCGCCGGCGACGGCCGTGCCCGGGCGGCTCTACTACGGGTTCGACGAGCGCAACACGAACCCGAACATCCCGGCGCCGGGCGTGGCGCCGAACACGGAGGGACCGAACTGGAACGATCCCAACCCATGCTGAGGCTACCGTGCGGAGGGTGACGGCCGGGCCGGTCGTGGCCGCGCTGGCCCTGGCGGCCTGCTACCGGTACGTGCCGCTCGCCGCGCCGACCCCCGAGCCGGGCGCGAGACTCGAGGTGCAGCTGACCGACGCGGGCTCGTCGGCGCTCACCGCGTCCGTGGGCCCCAGGGTGACCGCGATCGAGGGGCAGCTGCTCGGCGTGCATCCGGATGCCCTAGAGCTGGCTGTGCTCGCCGTGCGGTTCTACGATGGCCAGGAGAACTACTGGAAGGGGGAGCGGGTCGCGATTCTGCACGGGTCCATCGCATCGTTGCGGCAGCGCCGGCTGTCGGGTCCACGCACGTTGCTCTTTGCCGGGGCCATCGTCGCGGCCGCCGCGACCGTCGGGACGACGAGCGGGGTTCTCGGCGGCGCGTCGGGCGGTGGGGGGAGACCCCCTCCCGAGCGCTAGCCAGGTGCTAGGTGCTGGGTGTTAGGTGCTAGGGGGCGACACCCCTCAGCACCTAGCACCCGTCTTTCAGTTTTTCAGCATCACCCGCACCGAATCCAGCGACCCGTCGTTCGGCGCCGGCCGCAGGCCCAGCAGGTGCGCCATCAGCTCATACAGGTGCACGTTCTGGAACGGCTCGACGACCTTGCCTTGGGCGAACGCGGGACCCGCGGCCACGAACAGCGCGCCCATCGAGCGAACCGCGGGGTCGTAGCCGTGCGTGCCGCCGGCCCGGAACGGGCGCCGCGCCACGCGCGCCCGGGTCGTGATCTCCCAGCCCTCGTCGGCCACCGCGACCACCGGCGGGATCCGGGGGTGCGCCCGGTAATGGAGCCGGTCGGGGATCTGGGTGCGGCGGTACACGGTGAGATGCGGATGGCGCCCCGCGAGGGCCTGGTACAACGCCTCATCGCCGCCCGCCTTGGGCAGGAGCAGCGCCACCGGCGACCAGTCCACCACCGTGATCCCTGACAGGTCCACGTAGTCGTCGAGGTAGATAAGCCGCTCGGGGCTGGTGGCGGCCATGCCGTGATCGGCCACGACGACCACGTTCACGCGGCCTGCCAGCCCGCGCGACTCGATGCCCCGGAGCAGGGCGCCGACGGCCGAGTCCACGCGGGCGACGGCGGAGTCGGTCTGCGGAGCGTCGGGGCCGAAGTCGTGTCCCGCGCCGTCCACGTCGCTCAGGTACAGCGTCACGAAGACGGGCGCGCTGTCAGGCGGGAGCGACAGCCAGTCGAGCACCTGCGCCACCCGCCGGAGGTTGGACACCCGGGCGTCGTACGCGCGATAGTAGGTGGGCCGCGTCCCGGCGATCTCCCCGTCCGATCCCGGCCAGAAGAACGTCGCGCTCTTGCGCCCCTGGCGCACGGCGGTGACCCACAGCGGCTCGCCGCCCCACCAGCGCGGGTCCGCGCGCGACACGGCGCTGGACTCGGCGAGGCTGAACCACCCGATCGCGGGGTCGAACATCGTGTTCGAGATGACGCCGTGATGCTCGGGGTACAGTCCCGTGACCTGGCTGTAGTGGTTGGGGAAGGTCTTGGTCGGGAAGACCGGGACCATCCAGCGCGCGCGCACGCCGCGGGCCGCGAGTCCTCGCAGATTGGCGGCGGCGGGGCGGTCGAGGTAATCGTAGCGGAAGCCGTCGAGCGAGATGAGGACAATCACCTGCGAGTCGGGCGCCGCCGGTCGAGCGCCCTGCGGCGGGGCGGGGGAGACGCAGGCGGTGACGAGGAGCGCGAGCGCGATAGGGGAACGGGCTGACGGCCGGCGCCGGTTGCGTTGCATGGGCATGGGTTCGGGTCGCGCGTTAAGGTGCGCGCGGAAACGCACCTCCGCCAGCCGCTGCAACTCACTTGACCCGTGCTCGGAACTACTGCAGTGTAGGGCTGTCCTTCCCCCTTCGCAGAGGTGCCCTGTGAAAGCCCGTACGCTCTTTCCCCTTGCGACCTCGCTGTTGATGGCCGTTCCCGCCGCCGCGCAGGTCAACTTCAAGGCCACGCCCGTTCTGCAAAGCGGTGCCACGGCGGGCGGCACTGCGATCGCGTACCCCAGGACCGACAGCGCCGAGGTCACGGCCCTGTTGCTGGAGATCGGCCCGGGCGGCGAGACGGGGCGGCACATGCACCCGAATCCGACCTTCGTGTACATGCTGGAGGGAGCGATCGAGGTCGAGATGGACGGGGGCATGCCGCACACCTACAAGGCGGGCGACTCGTTCCTCGAGGTGGTGAACACCTGGCACAACGGCAAGAACACGGGCACGACGCCCGCCAAGGTCCTGGTGGTCTTCAGCGGGGTGAAGGGGAAGCCCAATCTCATTCGCCCGAGCTGAGTGGGGTTGGCGCGGCCGTCGGCGAGGGGCGCAGCGTGCTGCGCCCCTCCACTTGACCCGATCTTCCTCTTTCCGCTAGGATTGGCCCGACGGCGGCGTAGCTCAGCTGGTTAGAGCAGCGGAATCATAATCCGCGGGTCGTCGGTTCGAGTCCGACCGCCGCTATTTGCAGCGAACGCCCGGAGCCCCTCCGCTTCCTCACTTCCGGAGACGCCGATGGCTGTTCAGGAAATGCTCACCGCCTCCGTCCCGACCGCCGGCGACAAGCCCCGGGACGACGAGCTCGATCTCTTCGGGCTCACGCACGTCGGCAAGCTCCGCAGCGAGAACCAAGACCACTTCCTGATCTGCACGTTGCACCGGCAGATGGTGCTGCATGGCACGAGCCTGCCCGCCGCCGAGCAGCTGCCCCTGCGCGCCGAGCGGATGGCGGCCATCGGCATCGTTGCGGACGGAGCCGGCGGCTCCGCGGCCGGCGGGGAGGCCAGCCAGCTCGCCGTCGCGACCATCGCGCGCTACGTGACGCACACGATGCAATGCTTTTACGGCAACGACCCGAGCGACGAGGCCAGGTTCCTCGAGGCGCTGCGGGCCGTGGCGCTCGAGGCGCACGCGGCGGTGCGCGAGGCGGCGACGGACCAGCCCCACTTGGAGGGCATGGCGACCACGCTCACGCTCGTCATGGGCGTGTGGCCCCACGCCTACGTCGTGCAGGTCGGAGACTCCCGTTGCTATCACTGGTCCGGCGGACGGCTGCGCCGCGTGACCCGCGACCAGACGCTGGCCCAGGATCTGGTGGACCGCGGCGTGCTGGCGGCGGACAAGGCGCAGGCCTCGCCGCTGAGCAACGTGCTGTCCAGCGCGATCGGCGGTGGGACCGCGACCCCGGTCGTCACGCGGATGACCCTCACGCGCGGCAGCGCGGTGCTGCTGTGCAGCGACGGCCTCACCAAGCACGTGACGGACGCGGAGATCGCCGAGGCGTTGAGCACGATGACCTCGAGCGAGCAGGCGTGCCGGGCGCTGCTCCAGCGCGCGCTCGACGGCGGGGGGACCGACAACATCACGGTGACGCTCGGCCGAGGGCGATAACCCCAGAAGGGGGAACGGGGAAGAGGGAAGGGGGGACGGGTACACCCGAGCCCTATCAGCTCCGCGATTCTCAGTGCCCCAACACCCGGCTCACGCCGAACACCACCAGCGCCATCAGGGCGATGAGCGACAGGGCGGCGACGGCGGAGAACAGCGCGACGGCGAACTTCTTCATGGACCCTCCTGGCGTACGGGTTCGCCGAGACATTTGCTTCCACCCGCCTCGCGTGTCAATGTCCAGTCGTGACCCCCCGCATGCCCTTGCTCATGCGCGTCGGCGGCGTGCTGGCCGCGGTCTTCGTGGTCGCCGCCGCCGCGCTGTTTGTGCGCGCCGCCCTGGGCATCGGACCGCATCGCATCGGGGGACGCCCCGTCACCCCGGAGGAATGGCTCCAGCTGGCGGGCCCGCTGCTCGTCGCGGCCGCGGGACTCATGGGCGCCATCGCCTACGGGTTCAGAACGCGGAAGCACTGGGCCCGCCACGTCGTGATGGCCCACTGGGCCGTGGTCGGCTGCTACGGCCTGGGACTGGGCGCGGCGGGCCAGCTGTCCCGCGGGCTCACGATCCGCGTCGTCGTCCAGGCGATCGTATTCGGCGCGGTTGCGTGGTGGTACTTCTACCGGAAGCCGGGCGTGGTAGCGTACTTCCGGACGCTCGGTGGCGGGCCCGGCCGAACCCTCGGCTGAAGCCGGGGCTCGGCGCCGGCGCGGCGCGTCTTGAAAGGCGCAAGGCCTGCCACCCTTCAGGGCGGGTCGCCATGGCGCCGAGCCGGGGCTTCAGCCCACGGCCATGTCGAGCTCGCTCCGCCGCGCGCTGCGTGTGCTTGGCCGCGACGTGGCATGACTCAGGGCAGCAGTGCATGTTACGAGCCGCATGACCGATCCCCTCCAGAGTCTCGCCGCCGCCCTCGCCGACCGCTACCGCGTGGAGCGCGAGCTGGGTCGCGGCGGCATGGCCACCGTCTACCTCGCCCACGACCTCAAGCACGACCGCTCGGTGGCGTTGAAGGTCCTCCATCCCGAGCTCGCCGCCGCGCTGGGGCCCGAGCGCTTCCATCGCGAGATCAGTTTCGCCGCGCGGCTGCAGCATCCCCACATTCTCAGCGTCCACGATTCGGGCGAGACGGCGGGCCGACTCTGGTTCACGATGCCCTTCGTCGAGGGGGAGTCACTGCGCGACCGGCTGAATCGGGAGAAGCAGCTCCCGGTCGAGGATGCGCTGCGGATCGCGCGTGAGGCGGCTGACGCCCTGGACTACGCCCACCGCCACGGGGTGATCCACCGCGACGTCAAGCCGGAGAACATCCTCCTCACCGAGAGTCACGCCCTGGTGGGCGACTTCGGCATCGCCCGGGCGCTGCAGGGGGGCGAACAGATCACCGAGACGGGAATCGCCGTGGGGACGCCCGCGTACATGAGTCCCGAGCAGGCGAGCGGGGCGCACGAACTCAATGCGCGCACCGACGTGTACGCGCTGGGCTGCGTGCTGTACGAGATGCTGGCCGGCGAGCCGCCCCACACGGGGCCGACGGCGCAGGCCATTCTGGCACGGGCGCTGAGGGAGACGCCGCGGCCGATCCATCCGCTGCGGGCTGGGGTGCCCGAGGCGCTCGACGCGGTGATCGCCAAGGCCATGGCGCTCACGCCCGCGGACCGCTATGCCAGCGCGGCGGACTTCGCGCGAGCGCTGGGCCTCGCGGGGAGCGCGGAGGCTCGAGCCGTCCCGCCGCCCGCGCGTCCCTTGGCGCTGGTCGCCCGATTCGTGCGGCAGCGGCCGCTGTTCGCGACACTCGCCGTCGGCTTCCTCCTCGGCGTCGGGGTGCTATTTGCCTGGCGCCGGACGCAGGGCAGCGGTGAGACCGCCGGCGCCAAGGTCCTCGCCGTGCTTCCCTTCGAGAATCTCGGGAGCCCGGAGGACGAGTACTTCGCCGACGGCATGACCGACGAGGTCCGGGGCAAGCTCACCGCGCTGCCCGGATTGCAGGTCACGGCGCGCAGCAGCTCGAACCAGTATAAGAAGACCAACAAGACGCCGCAGCAGATCGGGCAGGAGTTGGGAGTGGCGTACGTACTCACGGGCACGGTCCGCTGGCAGAAGGGTGCAGGTGGCGCGAGCCGCGTGCAGGTGCGCCCGGAGCTGATCCAGGCCTCGACGGGGTCTTCGAAATGGCAGCAGCCGTTCGATGCCACGCTCACCGACGTCTTCCAGGTGCAAGCCGACATCGCGAGCCGGGTGGCCCAGGCGCTCGACGTGGCGCTCGGCGCCGCGGCCCAGCAGCACGTCGCCGAGCGGCCGACTCAGAGCGTAGCCGCTTACGACGCCTTCCTGCGCGGCGAGGAGGCCTCGCAGGCCCTGGCCGTCTTTGATCCGCTCAGCCTGCGCCGGGCGGTGGCCTACTACGAGCAGTCCGTGGCACTCGACTCGACCTTCGTCCAGGCGTGGGCGCAGCTGTCGCGCGCTCACTCGCGCCTGTACTTCCTCAGTGTCCCAACGCCGGCCGAGGCGGACGCGGCCCACCGGGCGGGCGAGCGGGCCCTCGCCCTCGCCCCGACCCGCTCCGAGGGACACCTTGCCCTGGGCGACTATTACGCAAGCGTGTTGCACGATCCCGTCCGGGCGGTCGAGCAGTATACGCTGGGACTGCGGAACGCACCCAACAACGCCGAGCTCCTCTCTGAGACAGCTAACGCCGAGCAGAGCCTCGAAGTGGCGCTGCAGCACCTGGGGCACGCCGCGCGGCTCGACCCCCGCTCGGTCCTGACGGCCCGACGACTCGGATCCACGCTACTGCGCCTGCGGCGCTACGCCGAGGCCCTGCAGGCCTTTGACCGGGGACTCGCGCTCGCGCCGGCCACGCTCATCCTGCTTGAGGAGAGGGCGATGGTCTTCCTCGCGCAGGGCAACCTGGCCGGGGCGCGAGCGGCGCTCCGCGCGGCGCCGCAGGAGGTCGAGCCCACCGTGCTGGTGGCCAACGTGGCGATCTACTGGGACCTCGTGTGGCTGCTGGACGACGGGCAGCAGGCGCTGCTCCTCCGGCTCACCCCGACCGCCTTCGACGGCGACCGGGGCAACTGGGGGATCGCGCTGGCACAGACCTACGCGCTGCGGGGCGACCCGGCCCGGGCCCGCGCCTACGCCGACTCGGCGCGAATCGCCTATGAGGAACTGCTCCGCGCCACGCCCGAGGACGCCCAGCTACACGTCCTCCTCGGCTTGGCGCTCGCCTACTTGGGCCGCACGGCAGACGCGATGCGGGAAGGGCAACGCGGCGTCACGCTCCTGCCCATCGCGCAGGATGCGCGCACCGGTCCCTACGTCCAGCACCAGCTCGCGCGGATCTACATCGTCCTTGGGGAGTTTGACAAGGCGTTGGACCAGCTCGAGCCGCTCCTGAAGATCCCGTACTATCTCTCTCCGGCGTGGCTCAAGATCGATCCCAACTTCGACCCGCTGCGGAGTCATCCGCGGTTCCAGCGGCTAGTGGCTGGACGCTAGCTGGGGCGGGTGTGGGGGGAGCGCCTTGCGCTCCAGCCGGAGCGCGCTCAGCGCCCGCCCCCCGTCTCCGCGAACCGTGCCGCCTCCGCGACTCCGGGCAGGCCGGCGTCGGCGCGGTGCCAGATGGCGCGGAGCGTGGCGTAGGTGTGCGCCGTGGTCTTGCGGTCGCCCGCCGCCGTCGCCGCGCGCGCGAGGCCGAGCAGCGCGAGCGCGCGCTTGGGGGCGAGGCGGAGCGCGGCCTGGAACTCGCGCTGCGCCTCCGCGGGCCGGCCGAGGCCGAGCAGGACTTCGCCCAGCAGCTCGTGCGACGGCTTCGCGACGTCGGGCGGGCCGAACTCGAGCGGCAGGGCGTCCTCGAGCGCCGCCGCCTCGCGCAGCAGCGCCAGCGCCTCATCCGTGGCGCCGGCCTCGAGCGTGAGCAGCGCGCGCAGCTCCCGCTCGAGAATGCCCGGGACCTGGGCATTGGCACTGTAGCGGGCCTGGCCCGCCGGCGCGCGAGCACGCTCCGTCAGCTGGGCCAGCCATCGCTCGGCTTCGGCCCGTGCCCCGCGGCGCGCCGCCGCGAGCCCGAGCGCGAACGCATCGATGCTCTGGGGCCCGGGCCCCACGCCCGCCAGGTCGACGGTCCACTCACGCACCGGGTCGTCCCACCGCTCGGAGTTGATCAGGAAGTGCGCGCGCATGGCCAGGAGGTATGCCCGCGCGGTCGGCGCGCTGCCCAGCCCAGCGCGCGCCTGCTCGAGGTGCCGCTTCGCCTCCGCCAGGCGACCCTGCTGCAGGTAGCCGTACTCGAGCCACGCGGTGTAGTGACCGGGGGCCGTGGCGCCATGGCCGTGCCCCGACGCGATCTCGTTCTGCGACACGACGTCGTCCCACATGCCCAGGGCCAGGAAGATGTGGGTGGTCATGTGCTGCGCGTGGGCCGCATCCGGGGCGATCCGCGAGTACGCTCGGGCGGCGCGCAGGCCGAGGGGCGCGTGGATCGGATCGTCGTAGGAGTGGATCAGGAAATGCGCGGCGCCGGGGTGCTCCGGGTTGTCCCGAAACACCTCCTCGACGACGGCGGCGGCGCGCATGTAGGTCGGGACGTCGCGCACGCCCTGGTTCAGGCCGAGCAGCGCGACGGCGTAGAACACCTTCGCCTCGGCGTCGTCGGGGTAGCGCGCCGCGAGCGCCGCCATGGCCGCGGCGTAGGCGGTATCGCGCTCGGCCTTGGACCCCTCGCCGTAGAGGATCTCCACGGCCTCGAGGTACGCCTGCTCCCGCGCCGTGGGCGCCTTCGCGCGGCGCGCCTCGGGCGTGGGGCCGAGGCGCTGGAGCGCGGCGCGCGCGGCATCGCGGTTCTGCTCGCTCCACACGGGGTGCGAGTACGTGAGCGCCTCGCCCCAGTAGGCCATGGCGAAGCCCGGTGCGAGGCGCTGGGCTTCGCGGAAGCCATCCGCGGCCTCGTCGTACTCGAAGCTGTGGAGATAGAGCACGCCCCGCAGGAACGCGGCCTGCGCCTCCGGCGGCCCGGAGGTGGGGAAGGTGATCGTGCCGAGACGCGGACCCTGGGCGGCGAGCGGCGGCGCGGTGACGACGGCACCGGCGAGCAGGGCCGCGGTAGCGGTGAGGCAACGGGGCATGATGGACTCCGGGACGGGGCTGCTCAAGAATGCGCGTCTTCGCGGTTCCCCGCGAGTGGCGTAGCTCGCGCGGATCGAGGCGAACGCGTCCGCCGGCTCGGATGCCGGGCTGCCGGCCGGGCGAGGATGGCGCGGCAGTCGATGGTGCCGCTGCCGACGTCAGCCATCCGGTGCGTCGGCGCGCCGGCCGAGTCCTTCAGGTGCCTGATCCTCTGCACGTGCGACGCGCCTCGCTCATCCGCCGGGGGTGACGCGGCTCACACGGGAATCCGGGGTGCGCCGCCGCAGGGTGCGACGGGCCGCGGGCCCACGTGACGCCGTTCACCAACGCGCCATCCGCCAGCCGCCGTTGACGTTAGGCGCCGCCGCCCCGGCGGGCACAGAGCTTGCCCCTTGAGGGGGCGGAGCCGGCGAGCGCCCTAGGCTGAGGCTCCACCGAAAAGAGCACACCCGGAGCGATCCGGGGCCGCAAAGCCAGGGGTCTCTCGTAGATCGCCCGGCTGCCGGAGTGGAGCGATGCGGTTCGCCTCGTGGTTCTCGAAGCCGGTTCTCGTGCGAGCGCTGTGCGCGCTCGCGGTGCTGCGTCTCGCCCTCGCGGGGGCGCCGGCGCTCGCCCAGGAAGTCCGCGCCTCAGCCGGCGCGGTCGTGCCCGCCCGCCCGGCCGCCTCCACGCAGTTCCTCTACCGGCCCATGGTCACCCACACGTGGGCGTTGCTGTACCGCGAGTTCCGGACGGAGTTCCTCGGGTGCCTCTACGGATCGGTGCGCGCCGGCCGCGACGCCGCGGGGCCCGACACGGTCACCGTGTCGTACATGCTGCTCGCCGACGTGAAGCCGAGCCACAGCACCGACCATTCGGTCGCGGAAACGAGTCCCTGCCCGCCGAGCGAGCGCCTGCTCGGCCTGGTGCACAGTCACCCCGGCGGCCGTACCTGCGTGCACGACGGGCGCGGCAACTGCGCCCCGCTGCCGGATCGCCTGCATGGCGACCTCTGCTTCCCGAGCCGGACCGATAGCACGAGCTTCGTGCGCTCGGGCTACTTGATCGACGCGATCGTGTGCGGGGACGGACAGTTCATCACGATCACGCGCGACTTCGCCATCACGCGCTGCGACTTCGATCCCGAGGCCGAAGTGCCGGTGTGCCTCAGCGGCCCACGCGCCGCGGCGCCGGCGCCGACACGGGACGAGCTCGCCGCGCTGCCGTAGGCCCATGGACCTCCGCCTGCGATCGCTGCGCCGCGCGCTGCGCGCGCCCAAGCTCCGCGTTGCCGCCGCCCTGCTGGCCCTCACGCCCTTCGCGGGTCCCTGCCGGACGTTCCTGGTGCACGGCGCGCCGTTCGTGCCACCCGACCGCTACGCCATCTGGTACGCGGAGATGGAAGCCTGCGTCGGGCGCAACGGGCGCTACGACAAGGTCCGGTGGTTCGTGCTGGATTCGACCATCGCCGCCCGCCACGCCATGTACGGCGTTTGGCAGCCGCCCCATGGGATCTACCTCGCCGGCCCCGCGGTCGCCTCGGAAGCCGTGGTCCGCCACGAGATGATCCATGACCTGATCGGCGCCGGCCATCCGGTGCCCCCGTTCGACGCCTGCGCGCCGCGCTGGCCGACCCTCCAGGGCGACTACCACACCGCCGCCGTGCCCGTCCCGGCCGCGCCCGATCGCACGGCCGGGACCCCGCTGCCGTAGGTTCGTGACGGTGCGGGCGATAGGGGTGTCGCATGCGACGCCCCTACACCTGCGCCCCCTGAAACGCCTGCGCCCTGAGCATGCGCCGTCTATATTGCCGTCGTGTTCTCGCGTGCGATGGTCGCCGCGGCGCTCGCATCCGGTCTGTGGCTTCCCGCGCTGCTCGGGGCGCAGGCGCCGTTCGGCGACTCCTGGCGGTGGACCGAGTTCACGACCGAGGCCGGCCTCCCGTCCAACGCGGTATCCGACGTCGTCGAGGCGCGCGACGGCACCCCCTGGGCCGCGACCGATGGGGGTGTCGCGTGGTACGACGGTTTCCAGTGGCACGCCGTCAGCGCGGGAGAGGAGCTCTCCACGCGGCGTCCCCAGGTGCTCGTCGCCGACCCCGCGGGCGGCGTGCTGGTCGTCATCCACTCCCGACTGTTCCGCGGCGACACCACGGGCCTGCGATACATTCCGCTGTTCGTCGACGGCGCGGAGCAGGCCGTCACCGGCGTGGCGCCGCTGGACGACGGGCGCATCCTGCTCCTGGTGCGCGACCTGCCCGAGGCCGCGCTCTACCTGTACGAGAGCGGCCGCCTCGCGAGAGTGTCGCCGCCGACGGCGCTCCCGGGCGACCTGATTCCACGGCTCTGGCGCACCGAGCGGGGCACGATCTGGTTGAACGCCGCCGGCGGCCTCTATCGCTGGAACGCCGGTCGCTGGGTGCTGCAGCTCCCGGCACCGCCGCCGGGCTTCCAGGTGGCGGGGCTGCTCGAAGGAGCGAGCGGGGCGGGCCTCGCGTTCATCAGGCACCCCGAAGAGGCGCGAGGCCTGTGGGAGTGGACCGGTGATCGCCCGTTCCGGCGCCATACCGCCGAAGGGTCGAACGAGCTGGCCTCCCTCGACATGGGGCCGACTGGCGAGGCGCTGGCCGTCTACGAGACGGGACACGTGCGCCTGCGCCGCGGCGGTGCATGGACGCCCGTGGAGCCGCTGCCGCCAGAGCTCCGCAACGTCGCGTTCGTGAAGTTCCGGAAGACCGGTGATCTGTGGGTCGGGGGCCGCACCGGGCTCTACCTGTACCGCAGCTCCTCGGCACGCTGGGCCGGCCGCGCCCACCCGTTCCCGGACGACCGCAATCGAATCAACGCGATCGTGCGCGCGCGCGACGGCTCGCTGTGGACCGGCACCGGCGACGGCGTAGAGGTCCATCGCCCCAACGGCACGGTAAGCTGGACGCACACGGTGCTCGGCACCCGGCTCGGCACCGTCACCGGCCTGGTCGAAGACCGCGAGGGGCAGATCTGGCTCTCCAGCGGGTCGGGGTTCACCGGCGCGTTCCGCTGGGACGGCCGCCGCTGGGAGCGGTTCGCCGCGGCCCAGGGCCTCGGCGCGCTGATCCACCGGATCGTGCGGGATCGCCAGGGGCGCCTGTGGTTCCTGGGGCTCAGCCCCCGCGAGGCAGGCGAGCCCGGGCCCGGCGCCTTCCTCTATAGCGGTGGTCGGTTCGAGCGTTGGGGCCGCGAGCGGGGTCTGCCGAGCGGGCAGGTGTACGCCTTCGCGCAGGGGCCGGACAGCGCGCTGTGGTTCGGGACCGGCGCCGGACTCAGCCGGTGGAGCGGCCGGCGGTGGACGCACTGGACGACGCCGGACAGCACGCCCGGCCCCTGGCGTGGGCTTACCGTGCCGGTTCAACCGTTCGTCCTCGCAGTGGATGCCCGCGGCCGCTCCTGGTTCGGCGACCGAACGCTGGGCCTGGG
>CAZVSO010000040.1:17759-18440 GCA_964629425.1 uncultured Gemmatimonadaceae bacterium | reverse complement strand
TGGTGAGCGCATCGGGAAGGCTCGTCCGCGCGGCCTCGATCGTCTCGCGCGCCGCCACGAGCTTGACGAGCCCGGCGCCGGCGGCGAGCGCGGCCCGCGCCGCGTGCAGCGCCGCGCCCGTCATCCCCGCCGCCCCGCCCACGACCGCGACACGGCCCCGGTCGCCCTTGTGCATGCGCGCCAATAGCGGCGGCAGCCGCTCACCTGCCCAGGCGTCGGTGACGAGCAGGGGCCACCCGGGATCGGGCGGCGGGAACCCGATGTCCACGACGACGATCCGCCCGCACCACTCGCGCGCGAGCAGGTGGCCGCGGCGCGGGCCCCCGAAGGTCACCGTGAGCCGCGCCCGCACCGGCCCGTGCGCCTCACCGCTCGAGAGGTCGAGCCCGGTCGGTCCGTCGAGCGCGACCACCGGCGTTCCGTGGCCCGCGATGCGCTCGGCGTGCGCCAGCACGTCGCCCCGCGCGGGGCCCGTGGCGCCCGTCCCGAGCAGGGCGTCCACCACCACCGCGGCCGCGGGCCACGGCTCGTCCCGCGCCAGCTCGCGCACGCCGTCCAGCCGGGCCAGCGCGCGGTTGTCGATCGCGTCATCGGTCTTGGGATCGAGTCCCGCCACCCACACGGCAACGCCGGCGGCCTGCAGGGCGCGCGCGACCACCCAGCCGTCGCCGCCGTTGTTCC
>CAZVSO010000040.1:0-17749 GCA_964629425.1 uncultured Gemmatimonadaceae bacterium | reverse complement strand
GCGGCGTCGCCGAGGACCACGTCGGACGCGTTCCCCGCCCCGACCACCACGCCGGCGCCCCGCTCGAGCACCTCGGGATGCTCCCGCACCAGCACCGCGGCCACCGCGCGCCCGGCCGTTTCCATCAGGACGCGGCTCGAGATGCGGTACTGCGTCCGCGCCAGGCTGTCCCACGCGGCCGCCTCGGCCGCCGCGAGGACCGGGACGACCGTCACGGGATCACGACCGCGCCGTATCCCACCACAGCACTCTCGTCGCCGGTGACCCACCCCGAGTGCCTGTAGTCCAGGACCTCGGCGTGGTCCGCGCCGAGCGCCCGCGCGGCGGCCAGCACGGTCGCGGTGGGCGCCCGCCCGCACATCGAGATGCGCTCGCTGTGACAGCGGCGCAGCAGCTCCTCCCCGTCGAGGGCGCGCACCGCCGCGAGCGCCTGCGCGTCCTTCAGCTCCGTGACCGGGGCGGCCTCGTAGTGGTTCAGGTCGCTCGAGGCAAGCAGCAGTACGGGCTCCGGCCAGCGGCGCACCAGCTCCGCGAGGACGAGCCCCAGGTCACGCGCCGGCTCCCACGCGTCCCACGCGAGCACGAGCGGGACGATGCGCGCGTCGGGACGCAGCAGCTGAAGGAACGGCAGCACGACCTCGACGGCGTGCTCGGCACGGTGTGCCTCGTGGTCCACCCCCACCAGCGGACTCGCGCCGAGCAGCTCGGCGGCGAACGCGGCGTCCACCGGCACCTCGCCCAGCGGCGTGCGGAACGCGCCGGCTTCCCACAGGGAGCCGCCGCCCGGGGCGTGGCACACGCCGGCATGGTTCGGGGCGAGGATGACAACGAGGCGCGGCAGCGCGAGGCGCGCGAACACGTGGGCCGCGGTGAGACCCGAGTACACGAAGCCCGCGTGCGGGGCGACGGCGCCCCTGGCGGCGAGGGGCCGCCCCGAGCGCTCGACCACGCCGAGCAACTCGCGCACCGCCCGCTCGAGCGCGGCGCGCTCCGCCGGGTAGAAGCGCCCGCTCACCGCGGGCGCGCGCACCTGGTGCAAGCCTATTTCTGACTCTGGCCGATGGTCCGCCCGAACGAGATCTCCCCGTTGTCGATCCGGACGTTGAACCCGCAGTCGGGATTCGTGCACACCCACGCTTTGTAGGTGATCGGGGCCCCGTCGCGGCCGTAGTCCGACAACGGGATGAGCAGACCGAGCTGGCACTTCCGGCAGGCGGGCCACTCCCTCGCATCCATGCGGCACCTCCCCTTCCCCCGCGTCCCGGGGCTACGCGCGCTCGAGCCCGGGCCACGGATAGCCGGCCCGGAAGACCTCCGCGAAGTCGTACACGTGCTCGAAGTCCTCGAGCCGGTCGCTGGGCTGCCGGGCGAGCAGCCCGACGTCGATCAGGAGGAACACGATCGCGCCGAGGTCCTCGGTCGCCAGGACACCCCAGTGCGTGAGGACCGTGTGCGCGAGGAGCCCGAACTGCTCGAGCGCGAGATCGCGGCACGCCCAGGCGAGCTCGGCGCCGCTCAGATGGCGCCGGGTCGGCAGCTTGCGCTGCGCGGCCTCCAGCGCCGCGAGCACGAACAGGTAGGCGCGCTCGTGGTAGCGTCCGTCGATCGCCCGGAGCCGCTCGAGCGCCGCCTCGATCTCGGGCAGGTCGCTCACACCGCCGCCCCCCCACCGCCCAGGCGATGGTCGGCGGTCACGCGTGTCCGGCCGGTCGCCTTGGGACGCGACTCCGGCTCGAGCAACGCATGCTGCAACACTTCGTCGATCGTCTCGACCGGCGTGATCTTGATCAACTTCGTCACCTCGTCGGGCACATCGGCCAGCTCCGCCTGGTTGCGGGCCGGCACGAGCACCACCTTGACTCCCGCCCGCGCCGCGGCCGTGAGCTTCTCCCGCAAGCCGCCCACGGGCAGCACGCGGCCCCGCAACGTCAGCTCCCCGGTCATCGCCAGGTCGTGCCGCGACGGCCGGCGGCACAAGAGCGACGCCAGCGCCGCCGCGATCGTGATCCCCGCCGACGGCCCGTCCTTGGGCACCGCCCCCGCCGGTACGTGCAGGTGCACGTCCGTCTGGGTGAACGCCTCGGGCGGGATCCCCAGCGCGCCGGCCCGGGCGCGGAGCAGGCTCCAGGCCGCCTGCGCTGATTCTTTCATCACGTCGCCCAGTTGGCCTGTGAGCGTGATCACACCGCGCCCCGGCATCTGGATCGCCTCGATAAACATGATGTCCCCGCCCACGGGCGTCCACGCGAGGCCCGTGGCCACGCCCACTTCGGGCTCCCGCCCCGCCACCTCGCCCAGCACCTTGGCGTGACCGGCGTACGTCGTGAGGGTTTCGGGCGTGATCTTGACCGCGGCGGACCGCCCCTCCACGACTTCCAGGGCCACCTTGCGCAGCACCCCGGCGATCTCGCGCTCCAGCTGGCGGACGCCCGCCTCGCGCGTGTACTCCGCGATGAGCCGCTCGAGCGCGGCGTGCGACACCTCGGCGCGCTCGGCGGTGACGCCCGACTCCTTGAGCTGGCGCGGGAGCAGGTAGCGGATCGCGATCTCCAGCTTCTCGCCCGGCGTGTAGCCGGCAAGCGTCAGGACCTCCATGCGGTCGAGCAGCGGGTCGGGGATGGGGGCCAGGCTGTTGGCGGTGGCGATGAACATCACGCCCGCCAGATCGAAGGGCACCTCGAGGTAGTGATCCACGAACGTCGCGTTCTGCCCGGGATCCAGCACCTCGAGCAGCGCGGCCGTGGGGTCACCGCGCACGTCGGCGCCCATCTTGTCCACCTCGTCCAGCATCAGGAGGGGGTTGCGCGTCTCGCACTTCTGGAGCGCGTGGAGGATGCGCCCCGGGAGCGCGCCCACGTAGGTGCGGCGGTGGCCCCGGATCTCGGCCTCGTCCCGTACGCCGCCGAGCGACACCCGCGTGAATTTGCGCCCCAGCGCCTCCGCGATGCTCTGCCCGAGCGACGTCTTTCCCACCCCCGGCGGGCCCACGAAGCAGAGGATGCTGCCGCGCGCCTCGGGGTTGAGGGTCCGGACGGCCAGGTACTGGAGGATCCGCTCCTTCACCGGGGCGAGATCGTAGTGGTCGCGCTCCAGGATCTCGCGCGCCGCCTTGAGGTCCAGCCGGTCCTCCGACACGCGGGTCCACGGCAGCGCGGCGAACACCTCGAGGTAGGTCCGGGCGACCTGATACTCCGCCGACTGCATCGGCATCTGGCGCAGCCGCTTCAGCTCGCGGTCGGCGACCTTGCGCGCCTCGGCCGACACCCCCGCCTGGTCGAGTCGCTTCGCCAGGTCGTCGAGCTCGTCGTCCGATTCGTCTTCCCCCAGCTCCTGCCGGATCACGGTGAGCTGCTCGCGCAGCACGTACTCGCGCTGGGTCTGGTCGAGCCGCGCCCGCGTCTTCTCCTGGATCTGGGAGCCCAGCTCGAGCACCTGGAGCTCGGCCACCAGCAGCTCCGTGAGCCGCTCGAGGCGGCGGTTCACATCGTCCAGCGAGAGCAGCTCGGCCTTGGCGGGGAGGGCCAGGTCCAGGTTGGCGGCGACGAAGTCGGCCAGCTTGCCGGGGTCGGAGATGCCGGCGAGGATCTCGTGCAGCTCCTCGCCCAGGTAGGGGGCGATCTCGATCGCGCGCGTGAACTGCGTCTGCACCGTGCGCTTCAGCGCCTCGGAGCGCGCGTCGGGCACCAGGCGCTCCGGCAGCGATTCGGGGACGGCGGTGAGCCACGCCTCGCCCGCCTGCAGGTCACGCAGCCGCACGCGCTCGAGCCCCTGCACCATCACCCGGATCGACCCGTCGCCCGGCTTGAGCAGCCGCACCACGGCGCCCAGCGTGCCGACCTCGTACAGCTCGTCGGGCAGAGCCGTCATCACGGCCCCTTCGGCCGGGTCGAGGCCTCCCATGGCGCGCACGATGCCGAGCAGCACCCGCTTGGAGGGACTCTGGACCACCTCGTCCACCAGCTGCACCGCGCGGGAGTCGGTCAGCGACAGGGGAAGCAGAACGTGGGGATAGACGACGAGCTGCCCCAGGGGGAGCACCGGCAGGCGCTCCACGTCAGCCGACCTTGACGGCGCCCGAGCGTCGCTCGGGCAGCTTGGTGACCCGGACCTCGAGGAACCCGGCCTCGTAGTTGGCGCGAACGCTGGCCGGATCCACCGGCGCCGGAAGCCGGAGACGGCGCTCGAACGGCCCGACCTGGACTTCCATGGAGTGGTAGTGGCGCTTTCCCTCCTGGTGCGGGCGCCGCTCGCCCCAGATCCGCATCACGTCGTCCACCAGCTCGACCTGGACCTCGTCGGAGCGCAGCCCCGCGATGTCCATGTGGACGACGTATTCGTGCTCGGTCTCGAATAGATCGGTAGGGGGGCGCCACTTGTTGGAGGCGACGAACCCGACGGGGCGGCCGTGGGCCACCTCGTTGAAGTAGACCTCCAGCTCGTCGGCGGAGCCCAGGAAAAAGGCGCCGCCGCTCGCGCGCCGACTCGACCCGGTGTCAGCCATGGGGGAGAAGATAATGCTTTCGGGGAAGCCCCGGGGTGGGCTCGGGTGGCACTGTCAGGAGATCTGCCATGCGTACAGGCCACACTTGCGCTGTCCACCCTGGTCCGGCAGCGTACGGGTGGATCGAAGCCACCTCCCGAGCGGAGCCAACATGAAAACCAAATCCACCATCCTTGCCGCCCTTTGCTGGCTGTTCCCGCTGGCGTCCGCGCTCGCGGCGAGCCCGCAGGGGACCGCCATTCCCCCCGACAACGCCGGCAGTGGCGAGCCCGGCGCCCGGAGCGGCCCGAGCACGGCACCCACCATCGACTCGGCAGCCATCCTGGTGCTCGACCACATGAGCGACATGATCGGGAGCCTCTCCTCCGTCAGCTATTCCCTGTCCGTCACGCACGACGTGCAGGATCCCGATTACGGCACCATCGCCCGGTTCGCCACGCACCAGGTCTACATGACAGGGCCCGATCGCATGCACGTGAACTCCCTCAGCGACAAGGGGCATCGGGGTTACTGGTACAACGGCAACCAGGTGCTGCATTACAACTTCACGGAGAACAATTACGGCGTCATGGACGCACCCGGCGGCACCATCGCCGCGATCGACGACATCCACCGGCGCTACGGCCTGGACTTCCCGGCGGCCGACTTCTTCTATCCGACCTTCACCGACGACCTGATCGCCCAGAGCGCGCGGATCGACTACCTCGGCATCGTGAAGCTGGAAGGCCGGGAGTGCTTCCGCATCGTGGCCCGCGGCACGAACCAGACGGTGCAATTGTGGATCGCCAACGATGCCACCTTCCTGCCCGCGAAGTTCATCATCACCGATCATACGCGGGCCAACGCCCAGTACCAGGCCACGTTCGCTGATTGGGCCATGAATCCAGATCTGCCAACGGAGCTCTACAACTTCCGTCCACCGCCGGGTGCGTCCCTCATACGCATCCTGCCAAGCGCCACCACACCTGAGCCGGTGCGATAACCATGAACCATCTCCAGCGCCTGACCTCCCTGCTGGGCCTGACGACGGCCGTCGTGGCCCTCGTGGCACTGCCCTCGAATCTTCACGCCCAACGGATGAAGCATGCGTCCCCATCGCGGAGCGGCGGAGGCGGTAGCGCGACCTCCCGTGCCCAGCCATCCGGTGGTGGGAAGGCAACCCAAGGCCGCACCGCCGCGCCCTCGACCCGGCAGACCGCCAGCCCGGCTCAGCCACCCACCATCAACGGCGGCAGCCAGAAGTCCCCGGCGCGCACCGGGTCTTCGGCCGGCCGCGCGGACGCCGACCGGAAGGGTGGAAACACGGTGAACGTCGGCAGTGGCAATACCAACGTCAACATCAACGTGGACAACAGCCGGAACACGACGGTGCGCCGCAACACGAACGTCCGGTACAACCGGCCGCCCTACCGCTACGGTGGCCACAGCTACTACTGCCACCACCACTACTACTACCATCCGTACCGCCCGTACTACTGGGGCCCCGCCTGGCATCCCTGGGGGTTCGTCGTGGCCACGCTGGCCGTGACCGCCATCGTCGTGAGCGTGAACAACCAGCAGTACCACTACGACAATGGCGTGTACTACATGCCCGCGAGCGGCGGCTACACCGTGGTCCAGGCACCGGTGGGCGCGACCGTGACGACCATCCCGTCGGGCTCCCAGACCGTGGTCGTCAATGAGACCACCAACAACTATTACTTTGGCGGCACCTACTACGAGAAGTCCGACACGGGCTACACCGTCGTGCCTCCCACCGCCGGTACCATCGTGGAAACCCTGCCCGAGGGTGGTGAAGAGGTGCGGATCGGCGAACAGACGTATGTGAAGTACGGAGAGACGTACTACCAGCCGATCCAGAAGGACGGTAAGGACGTCTATGAGGTGGTGGATGTACGGGAAGGCGAGGAATAGGAGCGAAGACTGGAACGGGTTACCCCCGAGGGAGGATGAATCTCCGGTGCGCGGCCAGCTCACCGCATGTACTTGGTCCACACCAGCACGACGCCGCATTCGCTGTCGAGCCGCTGATAGCGCCCCGGGGCGGTGGACCCGCGCGGGTACACCTCCACGCCGACGAGCTCTTCGGTGCGGTTGGCCGCCAGCGCTTCGACGCTCGACTGGAGTCCGTCGATGTAGATCGTGGCGGCGCAGTAGCCCCGGGTGACGCCGGGCGCCTGCATGAGGATCACGAAGTTGTACTGGCTGCGGCCGCCGATCGTGACCGAAGGGACCGTGGCGAACACGGAGCGCATCGTGGGCCGCCGCCGCAGGTCCGCCTCGTCCTGCGCGTACCCCATGCCCAGGCGGCGCCGCTCCTCGAACTGCTGGAGCGCCAGCGGGCGCGCGCCGCGCACGCTGATGGTGTCCAGCAGGACCGGGGCTCGGCCGAGCACCAGGGGAAGCGAGGTGGTGTCGCCCTCGCGCAGGTCCACCGCCCGCTCGAGCGGCACGTAGCCGATGGCCCGCACGCGCAGCCATTGGGTGCCCGCCGGCAGGCCCGCGAGCGTGAACCGGCCGTCCTCACCTGACGTGGTGGACCCCGCCTCCTCCACGACGACGCGGGCGTGGGGCACGGGGCGCCCGTCGGCCCCGGAGACGGTGCCGCGCAGCCCGGCGCCTCGGGCACCAGCGCCCACCGTCAGGTCGCGCCGCGCCACGGGCCGGGCGCGGGGCAGTACCTGGACCAACCCGCTCGAGTCGGCGGGCACGTACACCCGCACCTCCAGCCTCATGTCGGCACCCACACCGCAGGCGTAGTAGCCGCCGATGGAATCGCTCAGGACGCGCGCCTCGCGCGTGTCCACCATGACCTGGGCGCGTCCCACGCGTTGCAGCGCGAGCCACGTGATCACGATCGCCGCACCGGCGATGCGATTGCCCGTGCGCGCGTCGCGCACCACGCCGAACAGGATCCCGCTGTCGGGCGGCACGGCGGTGGGCGGCGGGCAGGCGCGGCGCCACAACGTGCGCAGCGACGGGACGGCGAGCGTGACCACGGCCGTGTCCCCCACCCCGACCGTGACGGCAACGGCGACGCTGTGGAGCCCGACCGAGTCCAGATCGGCGTGGACCAAGGCCAGCACGTGCCGGCCGGCCGACACGCTGTCGATGCGGAAGCGTCCCGTGGAGTCGGTCGTCGCGGTGCGGCCGGTGCCACGCACCCATACCTCGGCCCCCGGCAGGCCGGCCCCGAGCAGGCTATCGAACGCGAGGCCGCGGATCGTGCCCCCGCCCTGGGCCACCGCCTGCCCAGCGACCCCGGCGGCGACGGCGAGGGTGGCCAGTGTACGCCGCAAGGCGCGCGTTGCCGTCTACGACCCGGGACCGGACACGTCCAGCTCCACTTCGATCCCCCCTACCATGCCCGCCACCCAGTTGTAGAGGGCGCAGCCGATCGCCGTGAAGATGAACCCCACCACGCCGTAGACGATCGGCAGGGCGAGCGCAAGCCCGACCCCGAACGGGCTTTGCTGGGGCGCCACCAACAGCGCAATCACGAAGAACGGCATGAAGATCAGCGCCATCACGGCGTACAGCAGGCCGACCACCTTCGCGGTCTGGGCGACCGAAAACCGCCGAACTCGCTGGACCATGACTGCCTCCAGTGGAGGGTGCGCGAGAGAGTTACGCGTATGCCGAACGGCTCGCGCCTAAGGTGCGACCGCGCGCGTGGCGGCGCAACCGAGCCCGCCGCTCCTGGCCAACCCGAGGAGCAGGCCTTCGAGGGCGGCTCTCTCAGGATGCCGGCGGGGTCGGAGGCGATGCCGCTCGGGCAGCCAGGGCGCTGGGCACCCCCACCCCGAACACATGAATGAGCAGGCCGTTGAGGACCACCGGCAACGACGGCGGCACGGTCACGGCGGCCGACAGCGGCACGACCACCAGGTTCATCGTGAGGTACACGACCACCCCATAGAGGGGGCCCCACATGAGGGGCCGGCGCGTCAGGGCCGCGATGCGGCGGCTGACCAGGTAGTAGGCGGCGACGATCGCGAGGGCGATGCTGAAGTGGAGCATCGCGCCGAGCACGGCGGTGGGAAGACCTCCGCCAAACGCCGCCCGGCCGAGCAATCCGGCCGCGATGGCCTGAAAGATCCGGAGCGGTGAGACGCCTCTGAGACCGAAGAAGACAATGGCATCGAGCCCGTCGAGCACACCGACCGTGAGGGCGCCGAGCGCGATCGCGCGGGACGGGCGCACGCCCGCTAGCTGGCTCGCGGCCGCCCGCAGGACGCGCAGAACGTGGCTTTGGGCGTCCGGAGCGGACGGCCGCAGTGGGCACAGGGCGGACCGAACGCGGCGATCCGGTGCGTCAGCATGTGGCGTGGGTCAATGCCGACGACGCCCGTCATCCGCGCGTAGGCCTCGCGCGCCGGCCCGTAGAATTCGGCCAGCGGCGCCTCGCGCAACGCGGCGTTGCGGCGCTCGCGGGAGCTCTGCACGTTGCGCAGGCACGCCTCGTACACCTCCCACAGCTCGGCGTACTCGGCCTCGTCGAGCATCGGGACGTCGGCATCGCAGCGCCAGCAGTACTGGATCTTCATGCGTCGCGGCGCGCGATGGCGGCCGCGCGGCAGCGAGCTGCATCCCTCCGCTATTGGCTCCGAACGAAGCTCACGTGCCGAATCCGGTGAACACGAGGCGATAGGCCTGTGCCGCCGCATCGTAGACTGCCCGGAACTCCGTCGGATAGTGAACGCCCTCCGTGCGGGGCAACGCCGGCATCGGCAGCGTGAAGTCCTGCTTCTTGAGCATGTATGCCCGTGCGATCATGGGCTCGGTGAAGATCACAGCGCCGCGGTAGAAGCCGACCACCATCGTTGCGTCGAACGTAGTCGTTGCGTTGTAGGCGCTCTCGAGCAGCGAATGCATTCCCATCTGCGGCACGCACAGGCCAATCAGCGTGCCGATACCGGGAGCCTCCGCGTCGGGCAGGTTGTAGCCCGCGGGCAGACTGGTTGGCTTACTGAGGTCTGTGCAGTCGATCGCCAGCTGTTGCTCTGGCGACATGGCGTAGAAGTGAAAATCGAAGTGTGGCGTCAGGAACGCACCCGGCGGATGTCCGTGCGGTTCCCAATAGACGGTCAGGTGCGTCATGCCGGTAGCGCGCTGCGCCGCATCCGGCAGCATCAGGCGCGCTGAAACCGTTGGCGGCCAGGTCATTTCGGCTTCCGCCGGCGCGGCTTCGATCGAGCTGAGCGGAATGGTCGCACCAAGCGCGACCACGCGGTCCTGCTCAACCTGGGCCCAGGTGCAGGCCGTCCCCCCGAACAGGTCCAGGCACTGCCCGCTCAGCTCGGTCACCGGCGCTTTCGGGTCGCAGGCGGCGAGCACTGCGATCGCGCCGACGATGGAGATACGGGTGCTCAGCATGCGACGCTCCTGTCGTTGTCCTGGTCGATTCAACGCGCCCGGTTGGGACGCTCAACCCAACCTGCCGGCCACCGCCCGTCAGTGCAAGGCTGACAGGCGCTCCACCCGCTCTCGGCTACCGATTCGGCTCAGGGCAGTTGCCACGCGCCTTCCCATACGACCGAGTATGCCGGCGTGGTGCCGATCCCGGTGTACCGGTACGTGCCATTGCCCGTGATGCCGCTGTACTTTCCGGTGCCCCCCGTCCATTGAAAGTCGCCTGCACCGACATTCGGGCTGGTGTCCTTCCCCTTCCACACCTGGAAGGACTTGTCGCCATCCTTGTCGGTCACAATGCAGTAGCCATGATTCCCACTGGAGAGGCCATTCACGATGTCGTTCACCCCCGGACATTCCACCGAACTCTTGTCCATGAAGCCGTTGGCGACGTCGTTGAAGAACACTCCGGAGAACGCCCCAACGAAAAAGGTGTGCCCCTTTTAGATCTCATTGACCGTTCCGACACCCCGGGCGCCGAACATACCCCGGAAGTTGCCACGCTTGGGAAGCTGTGCCTCGGCGGTCACACCGACAGCGAGAACGAGGGTGAGTGCACCGAGCACCCTCGACAGTGCCTTGCGGTTCATGGACGAGTCTCCTCTGTGTGGATGGTTTGGCGTGCGTCTGAATTCGTGGCCTTGCTTGGTGGCTCCGACAATCTCCGTGACAACTCCAATGGCCCGACGAGGATCGCAGTAGCCGACGCGGGCAACGGGCAACTTGAAGCTGCGTAAGCTGCGTGCCCACGCGCTGGAGCGCAACAGCGACTGAAGCCGCCAGCACCGGGTCCACCGATCAGGCAGCGGCCTGAACCTGCTGGCGCAGCGTGTCCAGCTCTCGTTGCAGCGCGTCGGCCGCTGCGAGCAGAGATAGCCTCGTCGTGTCGATGACGGGCAGTCCGAGCGCATCGGCTTGGCCTCGCAGGTATGCTGCCCAAGAGTCCATCCGTGCCGTAGCGAGCTCGGGCTGGCCTCGGTGCTGGGCGATCCGACGGGACCGGACTTCTGACGCACAATCGAGCAAGACAATGCGACTGAGTGTAATCCCCACCTGAACGAAAGCCTCGAGCACGTACGAGGGGCGGGTTTGGCCTTCGAGGACCGCGATGGGCGTGGCGTCCGGATTGGCGGCGAGGCGTCGAACCCACTTGTGAGTGGCCGCGGCCTGCCATTTCTCTGAGCCTCCGAAATCACGCTCCATGATCTCGACAGTGGGCACGCCGATCGAATCGAAGTAGTAGAAGCGAACCGCGGCCAACCCGCGGGAATCGAGCGCTTGCACCGCGGCTGTCTTTCCGGCCCCGGAGGCACCGGTTACTACAAGGATGGCTGGCGTCATCGAGATAGGCCGCTGCCTAACGCATGGGGTTCAGGCGGCGCCAGTGAACTACCGATACTCTACTTGCGTGGGACGGGAGCAAGACGGCGCGTGTGGTCCAGCGTGGTCACATGCAGGTTGAGATCCGGACCCGTGCGGAAACCGAAGTGCCCGTCCACCATGAGGTCAGTGTGCGGGAGGGCGGCAACGCGCACGGCGTTGACCTCGAAGAGCAGGGAATCCCGTTCCACGGTGACGCGCAGCACGTTGCGGGCCGTGCTATCCCCGGTGACCCGCTGGATCGCGGGTGCTGGCGTCCAGGACAACAGCGTGGTCGTCGTCGCGTTTCGTCGCGCCTCAACCGCGACGTGACCGTCGCGGCGCACGAGGAACGTGAGGTAGCGCGCCGCCGGCCCATCCAGCTCTCGCCCGCCGAAGAAGAGGCCGTAGCCCGACTGGCTGGTCCCGGGAAAGAGAATCTGAACGGACTCCAGTGAGTAGCGGCCGGTCGCTTCAAATGTCGGGTCGTACATGAGGGCGCCGGGGCGGGTGGTGATATGCCAGCCGGGGGCCATCTGCACGAAGCGCCAAGTGGAATCGGGCATGTTCCACTCGATGGTCGTCCGGGCCGGCTGGTCCGTCGCCCAGCGCCATCCAGGCGGCGGCGCGACTTGTGCAACGGCGGTCGTGGCGAAGGGCCCGGCGGCCGCCGCGATGAGCGGCAGAGCCAGGAGGTGAATCCGAGGGAATCTGGGAGTGCGCATGTTGGTCCTGAGCTCCTGTGTTTGTGTCGTTGCCTAACGTCGTGCCGCTGAGCGGCGAGCGGCGCACACGATGCCGCGCGTCATCCGGGAAGACCCTGGGCGGCCGGCCTGTGCACCTTGTCGTACAGCCACCCGCCGACCACCGATGCCCCCAGAGCGGCGACCAGCGACGTTGCCGCCAATACGACGAGCACGCTCCCTGGGGGAACCAATCCGAGCCCGGCCCACTTGGCACTCTGTAGGCTCTTGATCGTCCACCAGGCAACGCCGGCGATCACTGCGGTTGTCGGTCCCGCCCCGTACCGCGGAGCGATGGCCGAATAGAGCCACATCGCCCAGATGCCCATCACGACGTCTACACCGAAAAAGAACTCGCCGCCCCACCGTGCATAGGGAGCGCTCCTTTGCACGGAAGCCACGAAATCCGGTGCGAAGAGAGAGAGGAAGACCGCGGAGAGCACATTCCAGACGACACCGGCCACGCCGCCGCACAGAACGAGCCGGATCCAGCGGCTGCCTCGCATATCGGCCTCCTCAGAGCTTCTTACTTCGTCGGTAGCGGGCGATCTGTGCTCCAGGCGTCGCGGGCGACGCGCCACGTCCCATCCGGGTCGTGGTGGTAGATGACGAGACCCCATCCGGTGTCTTGAACGACGGCGCCACCGGCCCGGGGTGTGTCGGTTGACTTGTATGAATAGCGCTCAAACGCCCACTCGCCCGCGACCACGAATTCCAACGCGACCTTTTCCCAGTGGGTCTGGAACGCCTTGAGATAGGCGTCCACCCATGGACGGACCGCCGTCTTGCCCACCAAGACGGGCTCGTGAGGATACAGATAGACCACATCCTCGGTGAGCATCGCGAGCAGCGAATCCAGGTTGTTCGAGTTGATTGCCGTTACGTAGGCTTCGTGCGCTCGGTGTGCAGTCGCGTCAGCGGTCGCGCTGTCGGCCGCCGGCCGAGATCCCGGTGCACCACAGGCGGCGACAACGGCGACGATTGCGACCGTTCGGAGAACCGGCACCAATGATGGCCCCGCCGATGAAATACACCGGGCCGACGGCCGCGCTTGACGTACTGCCATACAGAAACCCGCTCAGGGTACCGAGCGGTGCGCCCAGAATGAGTCCCACCCCCGCAGCCTTCGGCTTTGGCATGTGACACCTGTCAGAGGGCCGGCGAGCGTAAAGGTCGGACGCCGCGGCCTCGTGAACCGTCCAAACCCGAATCAGTGTGTCCCCACCCCGGTCAGGACGGCCGGGCGCCAAGAGAGGACGCGTCGCTTCAGCCCTCCCGTTCCCACGAGCAAATGAGAGGCCCGCGCGACGGTACCAGGACGCAGGTCGTGAGGGCCCACCGGGGGCGGCGCAGCGGATGCGTCCCGAAGCTAGACTAGTCGCCTTCGTACTTGAAGGAAACCCGGACCTTCGCCCGATAGCTCTCGACCTTGCCATCTTTCAGCTGCATGTCGAGCTGCGAGATCTCTGCCACACGCAGGTCGCGCAGCGTTCTCGCCGCCCGCTTCACCGCCGCCGCGGCTGCTTTCTCCCAGGACTCTGTGCTGGTCCCCACCAACTCGATGACTTTGTAGACGCTCTCGGCCATGTGAGTCTCCTTGTCGTCGGGGGTTAGGCGCCGTCTAACGGATCGCGCGACGCGCGGCTGGACGAAGGATGATGCCCGCCGGCGTACAACGCAACTCTACGGGCGGGCCTCGAGGTACTCGCGCAACGCGGCCGCATTGTTGAGTCGTGTCTCCTTGGACCCGAACAGCAGTGTGACGACGCCGCGGCCGAGGTGCGCTCGGAGCTCAGCGACGCCCGCCGGATTGGCATCGAGCTCGGCGAAATAGCGCTTCCGGAATTCCGGCCACTTCGCGGGCGCATGTTGATACCAGCGCCGGAGCTCGTGTGAAGGCGCCACGGCCTTCGCCCAGAAATGCACGCCCGCCACGGCCTTCGCCATTCCACGAGGCCACAGGCGATCGACGAGGATGCGGCGCCCGTCCGATGGTGCTTTCGGCTCGTAGACTCGTTTCGTCCGGATTCTCAAGAGGTCGCTGCCTACCGGATCGAACGCCCGTGCGCAGCTCAGCGATCCGCGCCTTGACGAGTCGCTTCACGAGAGCGGATGGCGGCGGCTTGTTCGGCGGAAACCGGATCGTACCCTTCGAGGTCTCGTAGGTCTTGTGGTCGGCGGCAGGCAATCCAAAACGGCGTTCACGCTTTGGGAGGAACTTGCGCACGCGCGCGAACGTCTATCAGGGCCCTCTCAGTAAAGTCCAACCGCTCCTCAAGCTCGGCGAGCCGAGCGTCGGCATCGTGCAACTTGTCAAACTCGGCAAATCGAGCGTCTAGTTCGTGCAGTCGCTCTACCATGGACGCGTCAGGCGTAGGTTTCCTCCCAAGACGCGCATGCAGGCGCTGCGCGCCGAGAGCAAGGAGAATGGCGAGTAGAGCATGCGTGGTGGCGTGCCACGGCTGAGCTTCACGCGCGGCGAACCAAACGCTCCCGAAGTTGAGGAGGGACACCACCCACGCTACTGGTATCCAGGCTCGATGCCTGAACCACATAGTCGCCTCTCTTCGAGCTGTCTAACGAATCGCGCGTACGCCGCGGGCGCCATGCCCGCGGGCGCACCGCACGTCCATGACGTGCACGCTACGTGGCCGGCGCGCAAACAGCAGTCTACCTTGCTTGGCCGAGCCCGCCAGCTCCAGGCGCTTGTGAGACGGTCGCCCTCAAGAGCCGAACGAAGGTCCCGCGGCCTTGCTACTTCCTCGGAAGCCGATGCTCACGAAAGAACGCCCACATCAGACTCGTGGCGTCGATGCTGCGGCTAGTGGGCCCGACAAACCATTCCGGCATCGGCTTGCCACCGGGCCAGGAATGGCCTCCTCCCTGGACCCTGTAGAGCACCACGGCCGCGTCGTCAGCACAGTTCGTGTATTCGAGGCGGGTGACATCCGCAGCGACCACAGATTCGACCGGGTTCGTTCCGCACCGGTTTCTTCGAGCCCAATTCGCCGTCCAGGTCGGGATGCTCGGAAACGGCTCGGGGGCAACCCACGTCCGACCGCCGTTGTACGGAGTCACAGGATCAGCGGTCCCATGAAACTCGATCATTGGCACCGGTCGATGGTCTGTACACCAGCCCCACGGCAGTAATTGAGCAGCCGCCACCATCCCGACCGCCGCGATCCGATCGGACAGCGTGCAGGACAGCACAAACGCCATGCCGCCGCCATTGGACAACCCGTTCGCATAGATCCTCGTCGGGTCGATGTTGTAGGTCGCCTTCAGTGTGTCGATCAACTCGGAGATGAATCTGACATCCCTCACGAGACCGGCCCCCCGGTCCATGTGCCAGACCCTGGGCCCGGCGCCCTTGGCTCCAGACGGGTAGACGACAATGAACCCCTGGCTCTGGGCCACCGTGTTCCACTGACTCGTCTCTTTCTGAGCGGCCCCCCACAGCGCCGCACCGTGCATGCTGATGACGAGCGGCGTCGGCGTGGTTCGGTCGTAGCTCCGTGGGACATAGAGCAGGTACTCCCGCTTCCGCCCCGAGGACACGAAAGAGCCGTTGCTCCGATTCATCACGTAGAAAGACACGGCTTCGATCAGGACCAACACCACGGGCAGGCCGATGAGCACCAGCACGGCGCCGATGACCATCTTCCTGCGCTTGATAGTCGTCGTCGCGGTCACCGATGCCGATTCCACACGAGCGCCAGCGGCGCCGCCGATAGTCGCGCCAGGGGGATTGCCAGGATCGCGACGAGCGCGAGAAAGTAGCGCGGGATGAGCGGCCCGGAGACAAGCCACGCGAGCAGACCGTAGAGAGCAAGCACGGCGACAAGCCAGCAGGCCGCGCCGGTCACAAGCGTGCGATCGCTGAGCAGCCTGCTGTGATACAGACGTGTGGCGATCCAGGCAGCGGCGGACATCTTGAAGCCGACCAGAACGGCGAGGATCAACGGCAAGCTGTCCCACAATGCGGCCTGCACGCGGACGTTCTCGGCGATCCAGATGAGGATCGGTCCGATGGCACACAGGATTGACAGGGCCAGCAAGACGCTCGCGTTGACGACCCATGCTCGGCCGGTGAGACCAACCCAGAGAGTCTGCACGAGCTGTTTCCACGTGGACGCGATCATTCCCGCGAGGACCAGCAGCAGGACGACGACCGCGCGCGGGGTCCCCACGGCTTCGGCAAAACGACGCGCCCGCTCGGAGACCACGAGCCATGTGTCCGACCAGACGAGCGCGAGCGGGATGGCGACGAGGACGAGCAGCCACGCCGCGATGGTGCTCCACATCGTCGCCTTCAGCTTGGCGACGATGAGCTCGGCGCTGGTCAGCGGCCGAGTGGCGATGAAGGGCGACACGCCCAGCGAATCCCGCGCGTCGGGATTCGACTTGCGCACCGTCGCGGCTGCGAACGCGGCCATGAGGGGTGGCGTGAGCAGCGCGCCGATCAGGATCGAGAAGACGAGTGCTGGCGCGTCGCCGGCAGGGAAAAGCAGGGCCAGCTCGAACGGCAGGAGGATACCCACGAGCGCCGGCAGCGACCGGCCATGCCGCCGCCACTCGAACCACACTTGAGCGCGGGCGGGCGAAGGAAACTGGTCTCGCCGGCTCGGCAGGACGTTCGCGATCTGTCCGAGCCGAGCGAACATTCCCCGCCAATCGGGCACGTCGCCGCGGCGAGCCCGCGCAACGGCGAAGCGGGCGGCCAGATACGCGAGGGGAAGCTGCGGCGCCAGGAAGGCCACCACCACGGGCTCGGGGGTTTTGTAATGAACCGCCAGTAGAACGACGGCATCGATCGCAGCCAGCCACAGGATGGCGACGATCACACGCAGCCCGGGCAACCCGTACGGCATCCACGTCAGCGCCTGCGTCCAGGCGAGCAGTGCCGCGGCCGCGAATGCCGGCCAGATCAAGGGTACGTCTATCCCCGACGGCCACACAGCGAAAAGCCTGGTCGCCAGCCACAGGATCGCCATGACTGCCGTGCCATACAGCATCGGCCAGCCCGCCAGAGCGGCGGTGGTCACCGGCAGCGTGAACATGCGCGCGGGATAAACCGATTGGCGCGCGGCCAGGTCACACTCAAGGCCGAAGCTGAACACCGCCAGGAAATACGTGAACGTCGCCGTCAGAGGAACGACGACCACGGCTGCAAAACTGTGGGCGTCATCCAGGTTGACAGGCTGCCCCGGCTCGAGGATCAGGAGCTTGATCGTCGCGACGACGAGCAGGTAGCCGGCCACGGCGATCAGTCCCCAGCGATGCCGTTGGCGGAATTCCCAGGCGATTGCCACAGCGGGGGAGCGCATGATTCACGCGTCCGGGGCTGACGCTGCGGCCATCCCGACATGGGCGACGAAAATCTCATCGAGGGAGGGGAGGCGTTCGGCGACGATGCGCGCTCCCCAGCCGGCAACAGCGGCTTGCAGCTGGCCCGAACCGCCGCGATGCACAGCCGTCCATTCCTGGCCTCCACCGTCCCAGCGCAGCACGCCCGCGACAGCCGGGGGCTCGCGCCGCGATTCCGCAAAACGCACGGTCAGGCAGCGGTGCGATTCCTTGATGGCGTCCAGCGGCGCGCTCAGCGCGATCGTGCCCTGGTGAATCATCGTGACATGATCAGCGACCTGCTCCACTTCTCCCAACAAGTGCGACGAAAAGAGCACCGTGCGGCCTTCATCGGCGATGGTGCGAATGATGGCACCGAGAATGTCGC
>CAZVSO010000039.1:8384-18560 GCA_964629425.1 uncultured Gemmatimonadaceae bacterium | reverse complement strand
GGCCTCGACGCGACGTACACCGACGCGTTCGGCAACACGACCAGTATCGACAGAAGGCAGGACGTCCAGCTCAACAAGGTGAACATTCAGTTCGTGGGATGGCTGATGGACCCGAAGCTCCGCTATCTGTTCTATGTTTGGACCAACAACACGGCTCAAGGGCAGGGTGCGCAGGTTGTCGTTGCAGGCTACCTCACCTACCGATTCGGCGAACACTTCACGTTGGGTGGCGGGGTCAACTCGCTCCCCGGTGTGCGAACGACCGAGGGCAATTTCCCCTTTTGGCTGACGTTGGACAACCGTGCGATCGCCGATGAGTTCTTCCGTCCGTCATACACGATGGGATTCTGGGCAACAGGTGAGATCATCGACGGGCTTCGATACAACGCCATGGTAGGCAACAACTTGAGCCAGCTTGGCGTCGATGCCGGGCAGCTCGACGATGGCTTCAACACCGTATCGGCTGCGCTGGCATGGTATCCAACCACCGGTGAGTACGGCAGGCGGGCGCAGTTCGGCGACTTCGATGACCATGAGCAGGCGGCGACGCGAATCGCGACCCATTTCACACGAAGCCCGGAGACCCGCCAAGGTCAGCCGAGCACCGACGCGTTCGAGAACGTGCAGATCCGTCTTTCGGACGGCAGCGTCATCTTCAAGCCCGACCTTTTCGGAGCCGGGATCCAGATCGACGACGCCACCTACCACATGTCCAGCGTCGATGCGGGGGTCAAGTATCAGGGCTTTTCTCTCGAGGGCGAGTATTACTGGCGCTGGGTAAATGGATTCCGGGGGCCGGGGACCGCGACCCTGTCGTTCGACGAGCTCAACGACAATGGCTTTCAGCTCCTGGCATCATCCATGCTCAGGCCGCAGACGGTCCAGCTGTATGCGGTGTGGTCGAAGATCTTCGGTGAGTATGGGGATCCGTGGGAGATCCGAGGCGGTGTGAACCTGTATCCCTGGGCGAATCAAGTGGTGCGATGCAACCTGGAATACATCCATACCAACCGAAGCCCCGTTGGCGGGCTATCGCTGCCGTATCAGGTAGGTGGCACGGGACACATCGTCCATTTCAATTTCCAGGTTGATTTCTAGCCACGGCGGTCCCGGTGGAGACGGGCTTCCCGTGCTCCGAGGAGATCACCACATGACGCGGTCGCATCACGGGCGTGCGGGGGCGGCGGGAGCGGCGCTCCTCGTGCTCGTCATGACCGGCCGGCTCGCCGCCGCGCAGGCCGGCGCGCGCGCGGCCGAGTCCGAGTTCAACGACTCCCATTTCCACCTGACCAACTACGTGCAGGAAGGCACCGACATCCGGGATTTCCTCAGGATCATGGGGACGCGTGTCGGCCGGTCCACCCTGTTCGGGATCCCGTTGCAGCAGACCTGGTCGTACGGGAACTCCGGCGACTACGCGCCGACCTATTACCTCCAGACCGACGCCCCGCTCTACTACTACTCGTTCACCGACGCCTTCATCGCGACGGCGTACCGATCCCTGTCGCCCGAGGAGCGGGCGCGATTCGACCCGATGATCACGGGGTTCAACCCCGCGGACATGTATGCCGCCGACCACATCCGCCGGGTGCTGCGGACCTTCCCCGGGGTGTTCACGGGCATCGGGGAGTTCAGCATTCACAAGGAGTTCGTGTCGTCCAAGGTGTCCGGTGAGGTCGCGAGCCTCACCGACCCGGCGCTCGACCGGATCCTGCAGCTCGCGGGCGAAGCGGGTCTGGTGGTGCTGCTGCACAACGACATGGACATGCCCTTCGCCCGCACCGGCGCCGAGCCGGTGTATCTCGCCCAAGCGAAGGCGCTGCTCCGGCGCCACCCGAAGACCACCATCATCTGGGCCCACGTGGGGCTGGGCCGGGTGGTGCACCCGGTGCAGGCGTCCGGCTCGGCCCCGGCGACGGAGCGGAACCCCAATCACGCGGTGATCGTGGAGGGGATCCTCGCGGACTCGACGCTGCGCCACGTGTACTTCGACATCAGCTGGGACGAGGTGGCCAAGTACCTGCTGGCGACGCCGGAGGCGACGCGCCGCTCGGCCGACATGATCAACCGCTACCCGGATCGGTTCCTGTTCGGCTCGGACGTCGTGGCGCCGCGCGACCCGGCCCAGTACTTCGCCGTCTACGAGAGCTATCGCCCGCTGTGGAGCCTGCTCACGGCGGAGGCGAGCGCGAAAGTGCGGAAGGGGAACTACGAGCGGCTGTTCGACGAAGCGCGGCGGCGGGTGCGGGCCTGGGAGCGCACCCCCGCCAGGTGAAGCGCGCCGTGGGTGCGCCTACGCCCGCGGATGGAACTTCTTGTGCACCGCCCGCAGGTACTCGCGATCCACGTGCGTGTAGAGCTGCGTCGTCGAGAGGTCGGCGTGCCCCAGCATCTCCTGCACCGCCCGTAAGTCCGCCCCGCCCTCGAGCAGGTGGGTGGCGAAGGTATGCCGCAGGGTGTGGGGCGTGACGCGCTTGGCGATCCCGGCGCGGCGGGCGATCTGCTTGATCACTCCCCACGCCCCGACGCGCGTGAGCGGGGTGCCGCGGGCGTTGAGGAAGAGGACGCCGCGACCCTTGCCCTTGTCGAGCGTGTGCCGGATCTCGCGGGCGTACAACGCCACCGCGCCGAGCGCCCGGCGGCCCACGGGGACGAGCCGCTCCTTCGATCCCTTGCCGAAGATCCGCGCCAGCCCGTCCTCGAAGTGAATGTCCTGCAGCGTGAGGGCGACGAGCTCCGACACCCGCACGCCGGTCGCGTAGGCGAACTCGAGCAGCGCCCGGTCGCGGATCGCGAGCGGCTGGTCGGTGTTGGGCGCCGCGAGCATCCGCTCGACCTCGGCGAAGGTCAGCACGGTCGGCAGCCGGCGCCAGCCGCGCGGTGACTCGAGCCGCTCGCTCGGGTCGCGGCCGAGGTGCCCCTCCCCGATGAGGAAGCGGAAATAGGTGTGCACCGACGAGATTTGGCGGCGGATCGTGGCGGGGGAAAGCCCCAGGTCCTTGAGCGCGTACACGAACTCGCGCAGCCGGGCCAGGGTCAGGTCGCCGGGGCCGGGCACTCCCTGCCCCGCCGCGTATTCGGCGAGGCGGCGCACGTCGCGCCCGTAGGCCTCGATCGTGTTCCGGCTGCCGGCCGCCTCCAGGGCGAGATAGTCCCGGAACTGGTCGAGGCGGAAGGCCTGGTCTAGCGCTTGAGGCGGCGCACGATCCATGCGCCAAGGATAACCAGCGGGACGACGGCGAGGACGGCCAGGATCGTGTTGACGCGGTCGAGCACGCGCAGGACGTCGTCGAGATTGGCGCCGAGCGCGTAGATGAGGGCGGTGAGCGTGCCGTAGTACAGCGCCGACGCGACCGCGATCGGAATGAGCGCCCGGGGCGCAGACAACCCGGCGATGCCGGCGAAGGGGGTGACGACGCCGCGCCAGACGGGCAGGAGCCGGGAGACGAAGATCCCCCACTCACCGTAGCGGTCGTACTGGCGCGCGATGTGCGCCAGGGTTTGCCCCGAGCGCAGCCGGCGGCCGAGTGGCCCCTGGAAGAAGCCGCGGCCGTAGCGGCGCGCCGCGACGTACACCAAGGCCGCACCCGCGACGTTGGCGACCCATGCGATCCAGAAGACCGACCACGGCCGCAGCACGCCCCGGCCGGCGAGCAGCGCCCCGAGGGCTACGGCGGTGTCGGCCGGGACGGGTGGGAAGGCATTCTCGATAACCGCCAGGGCCGCGATCACGGCGTAGAGCGGGGCCGGCGGGAGGGACTCAAGGAACGTCAGGAGGCCGGTCACTCCACGACCGCCACCGCGATCGCCGCGATACCTTCCCCCCGCCCCACGAACCCCATGCCCTCGTTCGTCTTGGCCTTGACCGAAACCGTGGAGAGGCCGGCCACGAGCGCCTCGGCGAGACGCTGCTGCATGCGCTCGAGATGCGGGCCCAGCGTCGGCTGCTCGGCGATGACGGTAATGTCGGCCTGGACGAACTTGAAGCCCGCTTCCACGACCTTCAGGTGCGCCTTCTTGAGGAGCTGGATCGAATTGGCGTTCTGCCAGCGGGGATCGGTCGGGGGGAACAGGCGTCCGATGTCGCCCAGCCCCGTGGCGCCGAGCAGCGCGTCGATCAAGGCGTGCGCGACGACGTCCGCATCGGAGTGGCCAGCGAGCCCCTGGGGGTGGGGGACGTCCACCCCGCCCAGCATCAGCTTGCGCCCGGCGGCGAAGCGATGGGAGTCGTAGCCGATCCCGACGCGCATCTACGCCTTCAGGATGCGGATCGCGAGGTGCGCGGCGTTCTTCGCGTTGTCGATGCCGACGGTGGCGACCGGCACGCCGGGCGGCAGCTGCACGGTGGCGAGGAGGGCGTCGAGCCCGTTGAGCGGACCGACGGCGAACGGCACGCCGATCACGGGAAGATCGGTGATCGAGGCGGCGAATCCCGGCAGCGCGGCCGACAAGCCCGCGCCAGCGATGATGACCCTCACCCCCCGGCCCCGGGCCTCCTTCACGAGCTTCGCGGTCTCGTCGGGCTGGCGGTGCGCCGACGAGGCGTGGAACTCGTACGAGACGCCCGCCTTGCTCAGCAGCTCGAAGGCGGGCTCGATCCGCGGCTTGTCGCTCTCGGAGCCCACGAGAATCAGCACATCGGGCATCGAACGCGCCCCCTCATCACGCGGCATCCTCGAGGAGGCTGTAGTCCTGGCGCCGCTGATGCGGGAGGTAGCCCGCGTCGCTGATGAGCCGGCGCATCTCGTCCAGCGTCAGGCGGTAGGCGGTGCCCGCCGCCGAGACGACGTTCTCTTCCATCATGAGCGAGCCGAAGTCGTTGGCGCCGAAGCGCAGCGCCACCTGCCCGATCTTGGGCCCCATCGTCACCCACGAGGCCTGGATGTTGGGCACGTTGTCCAGCACGACGCGGGCGATGGCCTGGGTCCGGAGGTAGGTGACGGCGTCGGTCTTCGGCATCTCGGCCATCTCGCTGTGCTCCGGCTGGAGCGGCCAGCAGATGAAGGCCGTGAAGCCGCCCGTGCGCGCCTGGACCTCGCGGACGCGGAACAGGTGCTCCAGCCGGTCGGCCAGGGTCTCGCCCAAGCCGAACATCATCGTGGCCGACGTCTTGAGGCCCAGCCGGTGGGCCGTCTCCTGGACCTCGAGCCAGCGGTCGGCACCGGCCTTCTTCTTCGCGACCCGGTCGCGCACCTCCTGCACCAGGATCTCGCCGCCACCGCCCGGAATGGAGTCGAGCCCCGCGGCGACCAGCTCGCGCAGCACCTGCTCGATCGTCATGCCGTAGCGGCCCGCGAAGAAGTCGACCTCCGACGGCGAGAAGGCGTGGATGTGGATCGGGTGGTGCCGCTTGATGTAGCGCAGCAGGTCGAGGTACCACTCGAACGGGATGTAGGGGTTGTGCCCGCCCTGCATCAGGATCTGCACGCCGCCCAGCGCCTTGAGCTCGTCGATCTTGCGGCCGATTTCCTCGAACGAGAGGACGTAGCCTTCGGCGTGCTTGGGGCGGCGGTAGAACGCGCAGAACTTGCAGTCGGCCACGCAGACGTTGGTGTAGTTGATGTTCCGGTCGATGATGTAGGTGACGACGTTGTCGGGGTGCAGCATCCAGCGCCGCTCGTCGGCCCGCCCGCCCAGCTCGAGCAACGGAGCGCGCTCGTACAGCTCGAGGAACGACCGGAACTCGGGGCTCGCGCGATCCACCATCGTCAGGCCACCTGGAGGAACTGGAGCGACGCGTCGGGGACGAGCCCCCGGGCGGCGAGCCGGCGGAAGAAGTCGGTGAGCCCGGCCCGATGCCCGTCGCCCAGGGCGTAGTCGAGCCCCGCCAGGTAGCGCCGGCACTCGTCGGGGGCCACGCCGGTCGCGTGCGCGGCCTCGGCGGCGAGCCGGTCGAGGTGGGGGAGCCCCCAGGCGCGCGACGCCAGCAGCGCCGCGTGCACCGCGTGCACCTGGGCGGGCGGGGCCTCGCGCCGGGCCGCCCAGACCGCGAAGACGAACGGCAGGCCCGTCCAGCGCTTCCACTCCTCGCCCAGGTCGTAGCGATGGGCGTACGCGCCGCGCGCGGCGAGGAGCAGCGCCGCGTCGCCGATCACGAGCACGGCGTCGTGCGGCAGGGCGGCGAGCGCCCCGAGGTCTCCCGCCTCGGCGGGGGCCGGCGAGCAGCGTGGGCGCACGCGCCATACCTCGCGGCACAGCAGGTCGAGCAGCGCGACCGACGTGCGCGACGCGGCCGCCACCAGCACCGCCGCGCCGTCGAGCTGTTGCGCCGGCACGCGACTGAACAGGGCGACGCTGCGCACCGGGCCGTCGCACGAGATGGCGAGATCGGGCAGGAGCACCAGGTGGCGGGCGTGCCGCGCATACTCGACGGCGCTGATCACGCTCACGTCGAGCCGGCCGGCGGCGAGCGCGTCGTTCAGCTCCGCCGGCGTCCCGGTCACGATCTCCGCCGGGACGGGCACGAGCCCGCGGTCGATCGCTCCGTACACCGGCGCGCCGTTGATGTAGGCGATGCGGCCCAATCTCATTCCAGCCCGTCCACTACACTCGCAGGCACGGGTGCTCTCGCACCCCGGGCCTGTGCCCGGGCCCGGTGGGTGATCTGGAATACCGGGCCCTCCGGGCCCTGCGTGCGCGCGGGTGAGTCGCCCGGCACGTAGTCCTCGAACGTCCGCACGGTCTGATAGAGCGAGTCCCGCTCGACCGGCACCTTCCCCGCCCCGCGGATCAGCGACACGATCTGGTCGTAGGACAGCCACATCGGCGTGCCCGCCCCAGCCTCGTGATAGACCCGCTCGAAGACCACCGTCCCCTCCAGGTCGTCGCAGCCGAAGCCGAGGGCGGCCTGGGAGATGAACGCGGTCACCATGGGCCAGTGGGTCTTCACGTGCGGGATGTTGTCGAGCACGAGGCGGCCGACGGCGATGTTCTTCAGATCGTCGAACCCCGTGGTGGCGGTGCCGGTGCGGCCCAGCGACTCGCCCAGCTCGTTGTGGTCCGGGTGGTAGGCGAGGGGGATGTAGGTGAGGAACCCGCCGGTCTCGTCCTGGAGGGCGCGCAGCGCGAGGAGGTGGTCCGCCCGCTGCTCCATCGTCTCCACGTGGCCGTAGAGCATGGTGCAGTTGGACGGGATGCCCAGCGCGTGGGCCTCGCGGTGCACGGCGAGCCACTCCTCGCCCGAGAGCTTACGGTCGGCGATGGTCGCGCGCGCCGCCGGGCTGAACACCTCGGCGCCGCCGCCCGGCAGGCTCGTCACCCCGGCCTCGCGCATCGCGCCGAGCACCTCGCGCACCGTCATGCCCTCGATCCGGGCGAGATGGGCGACCTCGACGGCCGTGAGCGCCTTGATGTGCACGCCCGGGTGCCGCTCCCGCAGGCCGCGGAACAGCGCCAGGTAGTACTCGAGCCGGAGCTTGGGATGCAGGCCGCCGACGATGTGAAACTCGCGGGTCGGGTTGTCGCGCGCCGCGTCCGCCTCGGCGAACACCTCATCCAGGTCCCGGGTGTAGGCGCCGTCTTCTTTCGGCATGCGCGCGAACGAGCAGAACACGCAGGTATTGCGCAGGACGCAGACGTTGGTGGGGTTGAGGTGCTGGTTGGCCGCGAAGAACACGCGCTCGCCGTTGCGGCGGCGGTTGGCGAGGTCGGCCAGCCGGCCGATGGCCAGGAGATCGGACGATCGGAAGAGCGTAACGGCGTCGTCCCGCGTGAGCCGCTCGCCGCGCTCGACCTTGGCGGCGATCGGGCGGAGGGCGGGGTCCGTGCGGCCGCCGCCGGCGCCCGCCCCCGCCGGGCTCATGGCGGTGCCCGGCGCAGGCCCAGCGTCACGTTGTGCCCGCCGAACCCGAAGGAATTCGAGAGCGCCACCTCCACCCGCCGCGTGACGGCGCGGTTCGGCGCCGAATCGAGGTCGCACGCGGGGTCGGGCGTGTGCTGGTTGATGGTGGGCGGGATGACGCCGTGGTGCAGCACGAGCGCGCACACCGCCGCCTCGAGCGCGCCGGCGGCGCCCAGGAGGTGGCCGGTCATGGATTTCGTGGAGCCGAAGACGAGCCGCCTGGCCTGGTCGCCGAACACCGCCTTGACCGCCGCTGTCTCGGCGGCGTCGCCGTGCGGGGTGGACGTGCCGTGGGCGTTGATGTAGCCCACGTCCTCGGGCCGCACGCCGGCGTCCTCCATGCAGCGCAGCATCGCGTCGCGGGCGCCCGCGCCGTCGGGGGCCGGCGCGGTGATGTGATACGCGTCCGCCGTCATGCCGTAGCCCACCATCTCGGCGTAGATCGTGGCGCCGCGGGCGGTGGCGTGGTCCCACGCTTCGAGGATCACGGTCGCGGCGCCGTCGCCCATCACGAAGCCGTCACGGTCCTTGTCGAACGGGCGGCTGGCGCCGGCCGGGTCCTCGTTGCGCTCGGAGAGCGCCTTCATGTTGGCGAAGCTGGCCACCGCGAGCGGCGTGATGGCCGCCTCGGCGCCGCCGGCGATCATGACGTCGGCCTCGCCGTGCTGGATGATCCGCAAGGCGTCCCCCACGGCGTGCCCCGAAGTCGCGCAGGCCGACACGGTGCAGTAGTTCGGTCCCCGCGCCCCGTAGCGCATCGAGACGGCCGCCGCGGCGGCGTTGGGCATGAACATGGGCACGAAGAAGGGGGACACCCGGTCGGGCCCCTTCTCGAGGTAGGCGCGGCACTGATCTTCGAACGTCGCGAGTCCGCCCGTGCCGCTGCCGATGATCACGCCGACGCGGCGCGGGTCCAGCGACGCCCAGCGGCTGTCGAGGCAGGAGTCCTTGACCGCCTGCACGGACGCGGCCATGGCGAACTGCGCGAACAGGTCGAGGCGGCGGGCTTCCTTCTTCTCGAGGTAGAGGAGCGGGTCGAAGCCCTTCACCTCGCACGCGAAGCGCACGGCGAGCCGGGCCGGGTCGAAGCGGGTGATGGGCCCGGCTCCGGAGCGGCCGGCGACCAGCGCGTCCCAGCCCTGGCGGACCGTGTTGCCCACCGGCGTCACGAGCCCGAGGCCCGTGACGGCGACCCGGCGCCTCGGCAATTACTTGGCCAGCTTCTCGTGGAGGTACTTCATCGCCGCTCCCACCGTCCGCAGCTTCTCCGCCTCCTCGTCCGGAATGTCGATGTCGAACTCCTTCTCGAACGCCATGACCAGCTCGACGGTATCGAGGCTGTCGGCGCCCAGGTCTTCCATGAAGCTCGCGGTGTCCGTGAGCTTCTCGCGCTCCACGCCCAGCTCCTCGACGATGATGTCCTTGACCTTCTCTTCGAGCTGCTTCATGTCCATTGCCATGGTGCACTCTCTATGGAAGAAAGGGGGGCCTTCGGGTCACGTTACCATCCCGCCGTCAGCATGCCGCCGTCTACGACCAGCACCTGCCCCGTAATGTAGCTCGCCATGTCGGAAGCGAGAAAGAGCACGGCTGCCGCGATGTCAGCGGGCTGGCCCAGCCGGCCCAGGGGGATCGCCGCCTGGAGCGCCTGCTTGGCCTGCTCGGAGATGATCGTCCGGGTCAGCTCGGTGTCGATGTAGCCCGGGGCGACGGCGTTGACGAGCACGTTGCGCGAGGCCAGCTCCTTGGCGACGGATCGGGTGAATCCGACGAGGCCGGCCTTGGAGGCCGTGTAGTTCGACTGGCCCTTGTTGCCCGCCAGGCCCACGATGCTCGAGATGTTGACGATGCGGCCCCAGCGGCGCTTGATCATGCCGCGGGCGGCGTACTTGGTGACCAGGAACGTGCCCTTCAGGTTCGTGTCCAGCACCGTATCCCAGTCGTCCTCGCCGATCCGGAACAGGAGGTTGTCGCGCGTGATCCCCGCGTTGTTGACCGCGATGTCGAGCGGACCGAGGTCCCGCTCGACGGCCGCGACGGCGCTCTCGACGTCGGGGGCGCGGGCGACGTCGCACGCGTAGCCACGGGCGGTCGAGCCGAGCGCGGCGGCGACTTCCTGGGCGCGGGCGCCATCGCGGGCGAGAATCGCGACCTTCGCGCCGGCACCGTGCAGCGTGGCCGCGATCGCCTGCCCGATCCCGCGGCTGCCGCCGGTGACGAGGGCGACCTTGCCGGTCAGGTCGATCTTCATGCCGCCTCCAGGAACTTCGCCACCTCGTCGGCCGTGCCCAGGCTCACCACGCGGGCGCCCGGCACGATGCGCTTGAGGAGGCCCG
>CAZVSO010000039.1:2770-8374 GCA_964629425.1 uncultured Gemmatimonadaceae bacterium | reverse complement strand
CGGGGCCGATCTCGACGAACCGGGCGTCGGGGCCGGCGAGCCGGGCGGCGCGCTCCATGCACGCGACCCACTGCACCGGGGCGGTGAGCTGTGCGGCGAGCAGGCGGCGGGCGGTGGGCGCGTCCCGCACCGGCTCGGCCGTCGCGTTGGCGATCACCGGGAACGCCGGGTCGCCGAGCGGCGCGGCATCGAGCGTGCGCTCGAGCTCGGCGGCGGCCGGGCCCATGAGGGGCGAGTGGAACGCCCCGCTCACCTTGAGCGGCAGGACGCGCTTGGCACCGCCGGCCCTGCACGCCGCGCCGGGATCGCCGGAGATGACGATCTGGTCCGGGGCGTTCACGTTCGCGGCCACGGCGATCGTGCCGTCGGTGGATGCCGCGGCGCACGCGGCGGCGACGTGGGGCGCATCGAGGCCCAGCACGGCGGCCATGGTGCCCGGGCGCTCGGTGCCCGCGCGATGCATCAGCTCGCCGCGGCGCCGCACGAGGCGGGCGGCGTCGGGCGCGGGCAGCGCGCCGGCGGCCACGTAGGCCGAGTACTCGCCCAGGGAATGGCCGGCGGCGCCGACGGGCCGCGTCACCCGCGGGCCCACCACGGCATGCACCGCCGCGCTGTGGGCGAGGATCGCGGGCTGGGCGTTGTGCGTGGCGGTCAGCTCGTCCTCCGGTCCCTCGAACATGAGCCGGGCGAGGGCCATGCCGAGGGCGTCGTCGATGGCCTCCAGGGCTCGGCGCGCCGCCGGGAACCGCTCGGCGAGGTCGCGCGCCATCCCCACTTTTTGCGCCCCCTGGCCGGGGCAAAGCCAGAACGTCGCTACCACCGAATCGCCATGCTCGCCCAGGTGAAGCCGGCGCCGAACGCGACGAGCAGCACCGTCATGCCCGGCTGGAGGCGACCGGTCCGCACCGCCTCGTCCAGCGCGATCGGGATGCTCGCCGCGGACGTGTTGCCGTAGCGCTCCACGTTGACGTACACCTTGTCCATCGGGATGCCGGCGTGCTTGGCGGTGGCCTCGATGATCCGGATGTTCGCCTGATGCGGAATGAGGAGATCGATGTGGTCGGCGCCGAGGCCGGCCCGCCGGAGCGCCTGGTCGCAGGCGTCCGCCATCGAGAGCACGGCCGCCTTGAACACCTCGCGGCCCGCCATCTTCATGAAATAGGAGTGGTCGCGCAGCAGCGCCTCGTCCGGCGGATGTGCCGCGCCGCCGCCGGGCCGGTACAGCAGCTCCGCCAGCGTCCCGTCCGACTTGAGGTACGAGGAGAGGATGCCCCGGCTGCCGGTGCTGGGGCGGACGATCGTGGCGCCCGCGCCGTCGCCGAACAGCACCGCCGTGGACCGGTCGGTCCAGTCCATGATGCTGGTGAGCTTTTCGGCGGCCACGACGAGGACGTGCCGCGCCGATCCCGCGGCCACGAGTCCCTCGGCGACGGTGAGCCCGTAGAGGAACCCGGAGCACGCGGCGCCGACGTCGAAGGCGGCGGCGTTCTTCGCGCCGAGGATCGCCTGGAGGTCGCAGGCCTGGGCGGGGAGCAGCCGGTCGGGGGACGCGGTGGCGTACACGATGGCGTCGAGATCGGTGGGCGTGAGCCCGACGTCGCCGAGCACTTGGAGCGCCGCGGCCTTCCCCATGCAGGCGTTGGTCTCTTCGGCGCTGGCCACACGGCGCTCCCGGATGCCGGTGCGCTCGCGAATCCACTCGTCGGAGGTGTCGAGGCGGTGGGCCCACTCGTCATTGGTCATGACCCGCTTCGGCACGTAGCGGCCCGTGCCGCAGAGCTCGGCGAAGGGGCGCTTCACGCCAGCGCCCCTCCGCGCGCGAATTCGGCCTCGATGTCCTGGTTGAGGTGGCTGGCGACGGCCCGCACCGCCACGCCGATGGCGTTCTTGATCGCGCGCGCCTGCGAGGAGCCGTGGCAGATAATCGCCACTCCCTGGATGCCGAGCAGGGGAGCGCCGCCGTAGGTCGAGTAGTCGAGCACGCGAAGCACGTTGGCCATCTCCGGGCGCGCCAGCACGTCGGGCGCCTCGCGCTTGATGAGCGACACGAAGACTTTCGCGGCGGACTCGTAGAACTTGAGCACCACGTTGCCCACGAACCCGTCGCACACCACCACGTCGAGCGGCTGCCCCCGGCACTCGGCGGCCGGGATGTCACGCCCCTCGACGTTGCCGATGAACTTGATACCGGGGCTGGCACCGAGGAGCTCGTAGGCCTCTTTCACGACGGCCCCGCCCTTCTCCTCCTCCTCGCCGACGTTGATCAGGCCGACGGTCGGCTCGAGGCGGCCGAGGACGTCGCGGGCGTAGACGGTGCCGAGGTGGGCGAATCCGACCAGCTCGCGCGCGTCGCAGTCCACGTTGGCGCCGGCATCGAGCAGGAGCACCGGCTGGCCGGCGGTGGGGAACAGGGCGCCGATGGCGGCGCGCTGGACGCCGGGGTGCAGGCGCAGGATCAGCGTGGAGGCCGCCATGACCGCCCCCGTGTTCCCCGCGGAGATGAACGCGTCGGACGCGCCCGCCTTCTGGAGGCCCAGGCCGACGGCGATGGACGACCGGGGCTTGCCCCGCACCGCGGCGAGTGGCTTCTCCGCCATCCCCACCACGTCCGGTGCTTCCACGATCTCGACCCGCGAGCGGTCGATGCCGGGGACCGCGGCCAGGGCGGCCTCGATCTCGGCCGTCCGGCCCACGAGCTGCACGATGATCCCGGGCGGCAGCTCGCGCAGGGCCTGCGCGGCGCCCTCGACCTCGACACGCGGCGCGTTGTCCCCGCCCATCGCATCCAGCGCGATCCGGGTGGGGCTCAACTCACTTGTCCTCGACCGCGACCCGCTGCTCGCCCTTGTAGTAGCCGCACGTCGGGCAGACGTGGTGCGGCCGCTTCAGATCGCCGCAGCGCTGGCACGGCTGCAGCGTGGGCCGCTGCGCCTTGTAGTGCGTGCGTCGTGCGCGCTTCTTCCGCTTCGACGTCCGTCGCTTCGGTACCGCCATGACGATGCCTTTCTCAGTGGGCGGGCCCCTCGGGGTCCGCCGTCAACGCCTGCCACCGTGGATCGATCGTGCGCGGGCAGCCGCAGGGGCCCGCGTTCAGGTCCGTGCCGCAGCGCGGGCACAGCCCCCGGCAGTCCTCGCGGCACAGCACGTACCGCGGGACGGCCAGGAGCAGCTCCTCGCGCACCGCGGGCCGCAGATCGATCCGCGTGAGCTCGCGGGCCACAGGGTACGCGTCGGGATCGTCCTCCGCCTCTCCGCCCCGGCTGAACAACGCCCCGACCGCGGCCGTGACGGGTACGGTGACGGGTGCGAGGCAGCGGCGGCACTCGATCCGCACGGTCGCGCGGATCGACCCGTGCCAATAGAAGCGTTCCTCGCCGGTCGCCTGGATCCGGCCGCCCACCCGCACGGGCCCGGCGAGGTGCGCGTCCAGGCCGGCGAACAACTCGGCGTCCGGAGCCAGCTCGGCGGACACGTCCACCGGTCCCCCGGCCAGCTCCTGAATGTCGACCTGCAACATGGACAGCGAAGCTAAACCCTTGTGGGACATGCGTCAAGCGAACTAGCGCCGGGCCGCGAGATCGCCCTCCAGGAAGAAAAAGCCGACCTCCCGCGCCGCGTTTTCCGGCGAGTCGGAGGCATGAATCGCGTTGCGCTCCTTGGACTGCGCGTAGAGCCGCCGCACGGTGCCCGGCTTCGCCTCCGCGGGATCGGTGGCGCCGATGACCTCGCGCAGGTGGACCACCGCGTCGTCCCGCTCGAGGGCCAGCGCGAGGGCGGGCCCCGACGTCATGAACGTGACCAGTGGCCGGAAGAAGGGGCGCTCGCGGTGCACCGCGTAGAACTCCTCGGCCTGCGCCGTCGTGAGCCGGACGAGGCGCGCGGCGCGCAGACGGAAGCCCGCCCGCTCCAGATGGGCGAGGATGTCGCCGGTGTGGGCCGCCTGCACGGCGTCGGGCTTGATGATCGCGAGCGTGAGCATCGATGTGGGGGACGAGGGACGAGGGATGGGGGACGGGGTCACGCGAGCCGCTCCCGCAACAACGGCACGACGTCGGCGGGCCGGCGCATCACGGCGATGCCCGCGCGCTCGAAGGCCTGCATCTTCTCGGCGGCCGTGCCGCTCGAGCCCGAGATGATCGCGCCCGCATGGCCCATGCGGCGCCCCGGGGGCGCGGTCTGGCCCGCGATGAAGCCGACGACCGGCTTGGTCATCCGGGCGCGCACGAACTCCGCGGCGAGCTGCTCGTCGGTACCGCCGATCTCGCCGATCACGACCACGGCGTCGGTCTCGGGATCCGCCTCGAATGCCGCGAGGCAGTCGACGAAGCTCGTCCCGATGAGCGGGTCGCCCCCGATCCCGACGCAGGCGGATTGCCCGATCTCCTGCGTCGAGAGCTGGTGGATGATCTCGTAGGTGAGCGTGCCGCTGCGCGACACGATCCCGATGCGACCCGGCCGGCAGATGTTGCCGGGGATGATTCCGACCTTGCTCTTCCCCGGTGCGATGAGGCCGGGGCAGTTGGGTCCGATCAGCCGCACCCCGCGGTCACGGACGAACGGCAGGACCCTGGTCAGGTCCAGCACGGGGATGCCTTCGGTGATGCAGACGATCAGCTGGAGCCCCGCGTCGGCCGCCTCGAAGATGGCCGAGGCCGCCACCGGCGCCGGCACGTAGATGACCGACGTATTGGCCCCCGTGTCCCGCACCGCTTCGGCCACGGTGTCGAACACGGGGACGGCCTGCTCGAAGCGCTGCCCGCCCTTCCCCGGCGTCACGCCCGCGACGACCTGGGTTCCATAGGCCATCATCTGCTTGGCGTGGAACGACCCGTCGCGGCCGGTGATCCCCTGCACCAGGAGCCGGGTGCCGCGGTCGATGAAGACGCTCATGCCCCCGCCCGGGCGACCGCCTGCCGCACGGCGTCGTCCATGTCGGTGAGCGCGGCGAAGCCCGCCCGCGTCAGGATCTGCACCGCCACGGCCTCGTTGGTTCCCGTCAGCCGGATCACGAGGGGCACCCGCAACGGGAACTGGCGGGTGGCCTCCACGATCCCGTTCGCCACGTCGTCACACCGGGTGATCCCGCCGAAGATGTTGAACAGGATGGCCCGCACGCTCGCGTCGGCCGTGATGATCTTGAGGGCGTCGACCACCTTCTGCGGGTTGGAGCTGCCGCCGATGTCCAGGAAGTTGGCCGGTTCGCCGCCGTAGTACTTGACCAGGTCCATCGTCGCCATGGCGAGGCCGGCGCCGTTCACGCAGCAGCCGACCGTGCCATCGAGCTTGATGAACGTGAGGCCCGCCTGCCGCGCCGTTACCTCGGCCGGCGCCTCGGCGGTCGGGTCGCGCAGCGCGGCGATCTCGGGGTGCCGCTCCAGCTCGTTGTCGTCCACGATGATCTTGGCGTCGAGGGCCACCACCCGGCCGTCCGGCGTGGTGACCAGCGGGTTGATCTCGGCGAGCGACGCGCCGATCGCGTAGACCGTGCCGTACAGCTTCTGCATGATCTCGGCCGCGGCCCGCGCCAGTGCCACCTCGCGGTACAGCGCGAGCCCGAGTCCCAGGAGCGCGACCAGCGCCCGCCGCCAGGTCGCCTCCGTCACG
>CAZVSO010000039.1:2358-2760 GCA_964629425.1 uncultured Gemmatimonadaceae bacterium | reverse complement strand
GAGTCCCAGCGCCTGGTGCGGCAGGAGTCCGTAGCGGGGGTCGATGGCCAGGCGGTGGATCTTCTCCGGGGTCGTGGCGGCCACCTCTTCGATGTCGATCCCGCCCGCCGGGCTCACCATCAGCACGGGCCGCTGCGACACCCGGTCCACGATGATTCCCACGTAGCTCTCGGAAGCGATGTCGGCCGCGGGTGCGACCAGCACCCGGTGCACGGTCAGGCCCTTGATCGTCATGCCCAGGATCTTCGCGGCGTGCGACGCCGCCTCGGCCGGTGTGGCCGCCAGCTTCACCCCGCCGGCCTTGCCGCGGCCGCCGGCGTGCACCTGCGCCTTGATCACCACCCGGCCGCCCAGCCGCTCGGCCACCGCGCGCGCCCGCTCCGCCGTCTCGACGACCTCGGC
>CAZVSO010000039.1:0-2348 GCA_964629425.1 uncultured Gemmatimonadaceae bacterium | reverse complement strand
GCAACAACTCGCGGGCCTGGTATTCGTGCAGGTTCACGCGCTGCTCCCTGGAAACGAAAGACGTCGAGGGAAGACGTCGAGGGGAAAACGTCGCGGTACGGCATCAAGAAACGTCCTCCCTCGACGTTGTTCCTTGACGTCGTCTCTTGACGTCTTCAGTCTTTCACCACCGTCGTCCCCACCACACCATCGAGCGCCGCCAGTCCCTGCGACAGCTCCGCGATGATCGCCCGCTCGCCGCCCGCGCGGACGAAGTCGGCCGCCGCCTCGAGCTTGGGACGCATGCTGCCGGTGCCCAGCTCCCGCCCCGCCAGCAGGTGCTCGGTCTCGGCGAGCGACAGGCGGCCAATCGCCTGCCGGTGCGGTGTCCCGTAGTTGCGGTACACGGCGTCTACGTTGGTGAGGATCAGGAGCACCTGGGCCCCGATCTCCCGGCCGAGGATCGCCGCCACGCGGTCCTTGTCCACCACCGCGTCGATCCCCTCGAGCCGGAGGCGCGGGTCGTCGTACACCGGCGGTCCGCCGCCGCCGCAGGCGATGACGATGGCGCCGGCGGTCACCAGCTGGCGCACCATGTCGCCCTCGACGATGCCGGCCGGCCGGGGGCTCGGCGCGAGCCGGCGCCAGCGCCCGGGCTGCTCCTCGCGCACCGGCACGCCCAACGCCAGGAGGCGGGCCACGCGGACAGGATCGAGCGCGTGGCCGACCGGCTTCGACGGCGCGCCCAGCTCCGGGTCGTCGGCCGCGCACCGGGTCTGGGTGATCAGCGTGACCACCGTGCGCTGGACGCCGCCCCGCGCCAGGGCGTTCTGGAGCGACTGCTGGATCATGTAGCCCATCCAGCCCGCCGTGGCCGCCACGAGCACGCCGAGCGGGAGCGGCTCGACCTGGTCGGCGGCCAGCTCGTTGCGCGCCAGCTCGTCGCCGACCTGGGGCCCGTTGCCGTGGACCAGGGCGATGTGCCACCCCGCCCGGGCCAGCTCCACGATCGGCTCGAGGCTCGCCCGGGTGTGGCGGAACTGATTGGCGATGGTGGGTCGCTCGCCCGGGGGGGCGACCGCGTTTCCGCCTAGCGCCACCACGATCGTGCCCGGCACGGCCGCGCAAGCTAAGGGCGCGCGGTAGGTGGAGCAAGCCGCCGCTGCACGTCGAGCAAGCGGCGCAGCTGGGCCCAGAGCTCGCCGAACCGCTCGAGGTCTCCGGCAGCGAGCGCGGAGTCGGCCTGCGCGGCGAGGCGCCGGACCGCGCTCCACCGCGCGTCGAGCGAAGTGTCGCCGGGCGCCGCCACGGCGCCCGCCGTGCGCAGGCTGCGCAAGGCCGCCTCCGCCGTCGGGCCCCTCCCCGTCCTGCCGCCCCACGAGAGATGCACCTCGAGCAGCGCGGGCACCGCGGCGCTGTCTTGGGGGGCGTCGGCGAACAACCCCTGAAGCGTGACCACGCCGCCGCCCGCGGGCCAGACACGGAGAACCCCGGGGCGGGTCCGGGGTGAGCCCACCAGCAGCGTGGGGAGCGCCTCCGGTTCCGGGGGCTCCCAGCGCGCCAGCCGCGGTCCTGCGGGGCCGAGAGTGCCGGCCACCAGGGCCGCCAGCCGCGGCGGGGTGCCGGTTTCGAACCCCTGCACCGCCCAGGCGTCGCCGGCGGGTCCGATCACATCCACGGGCTCGTGGGGCCACGGGATCCACTCCACCGTGTCGCGGCGCGCGCGTCCGAGGGCCTCGACGGCGACGCGCAACGCGCCCCGCGGATAGGGAAGCTGGCGTCGCAGCTCGGGAGGCAGGCTCTCGGGGGGCTGTACCAGCGGTGCGAAGAGCCGGCCCCAGGCGGCGCTGAGCGAGTCGTGTCCGGGGACGAGGTACACGTGGGTCTCGCCCGTGCTGGCGTCCACGGCGCCCAGCACGCCTGCACGCAGGTAGCGCAACGACCTTCCCTCGACGGTCAACGGGGCGGCGAGCGGAAACAGCCGGCTGCCGACGTAGCCGTACGCGATCCACCACAGCGATCCCGGCGTCCCGATCGGCGCCGGTGACTCGAAGGTCGCGAAGGGCGCGATGCGCGCGAGACGGTCCCGGACGTCGCGGCGCCAGAGCAGCGCGAGCCCGTCGGTTTCGGCGCGCATCAGCTCGGGGCTCTGGAGCGCCCAGGCGAGCGCCGCGCGGCGCCAGGCGCCGGTGAGCGGGATGTCGGCGGCCCGCACTCCCGGCCACGTGTCGGGTGCCGCCACCGCGAACTCGGCCATCCCCGGCCCGAACCAGGTCGCCGCCTGGGGCAGCGGGACGACGGCCAGGCCCGTACCGGCCTCGAGCGCGGCCACCAGCCCGTGTGCGCGCGCCCAGGTGCCCCGGTGGACG
>CAZVSO010000038.1:0-18828 GCA_964629425.1 uncultured Gemmatimonadaceae bacterium | reverse complement strand
CCCTCGTTCCCGTGCCCTGAAGGGCCGGCTCGGCAGGGCGCGCGTCCTGAAGGACGAATCCGGAGGGAAGTACTTGGCCCAACGCGAGCACACGTCACCTCCACCGCTTGTCTTGATTGCCAACGACCAGGAGTGGTCCACGCGCGCGCTCGAGAGTATTCTGGGGCCGCGCGGGTACGCCGTGCTGCGCGCCTACACCGGCCAACAGGCGTTGCAGCAAGCGCGGAGCAGCAATCCCGACCTCGTCATCCTGGCCCACACCCTCCCTGAAATGACCGGCTCCGAAGTCTGCCGCGCCCTGCGCGAGGAGACGATCATCACCCGCAGCACCGCCGTGCTCATCACGGTCGCTGGCCCCTCGACCCGGGAGCAGCGCCTGACCGCCCTGCGCGACGGGGCGAGCGACGTGCTGGCGATGCCCGTGGACGCCGAGGAGCTGGCACTGCGGCTCGACGCGTTCATTCGTGCCAAGCGGGACGCGGATCAGGCGCGGGAGCAAGGGCTGGTGGATCTCGCCACCGGGCTCTACAACATGCAGGGGCTCGCCCGGCGCGCGCGGGAGATCGGCTCGCAGGCGTTCCGCCACCACACGGCGCTCGCCTGCGTCGTATTCGCGCCTGAGCCCGCAGCCGCGGGGTCGCCCGAACCGGTGGCGGACGAAGCAGCGGCCGCCCAGGTCCTCGAGCTGGCGCAGGCGTTCCGCGCGCACGGTCGGGTGTCGGATGCGATCGGGCGGATGGGGCGCAACGAGATCGCGGTGTTCGCGCCGGGGACGGACGCGGCGGGAGCGGTGCGGCTCGCCGAGCGCCTCGCCCACGCCCTGACGCCCGACCAGCCGGCACCGGGCGCGAAGCCCAAGGCCGGGGCCCGGCCGCCGATGCGGGCGGGCTACTTCGCGATCCCCGATTTTCACGAGAGCCCGATCGAGCCGGTGAACATGCTCGTGCGGGCGACGACGGCGCTGCGGCTGGGCCGCTCCAAGGGCAACGGGAAGTGGATCCACGCCTTCGAGGAGCGTGGCCCGGTCACGACCGACCCGAAGCGCTCCTGATCTGTCGCGGCGGCCGCCGCGGCGCCTCGGGCGGCTCGTCGGCATCCTCGTCCGCCGTTTCGTACCCGCCCAGATACCCGTAGTAGCGGTACACGCCCGTCGGGCTCACGTCGTTCAGCACAGCCCCCAACACGCGGATCGGCAGCCGGTCGAGGTTGTCCAGCTTGGTGAGGGCCAGCTCGCGGTCGGTGACGCCCGTGCGCAGCACCAACAGCAGGCTGCCGGTGCGCGTCCCGAGGATGAAGGGATCCACGCCCGCGGCGAGCGGCGGGCTGTCCACGAGGATCACGCTGAAGTGCGAGCGCACACGGGTGAGCAGCTCGACCAGCGCGCCCGAGCTGAGCAGCTCGGGCGCGTCTCGCATTCGCGACCCGCCTCCGATGAAATTGAGGGAGCGCTGGGCGGTCGGTTTGACGATCTCCTCGAGCGACGCCGTCCCCTTCAGGAAGTCCGACAGCCCCGGCTTGCGCTGCACCTTGAGGACGCGGTGCAGCGCGCCACGCCGCAAGTCCGCGTCGATCAACAGGGTGCGCTGGCCGCTATCGGCGAACGCCAGCGCGAGGTTCGACGAGACAAACGACTTCCCCTCCCCCGCCCCCGGGCTCGTGATCGTAACGACCATCGGGCCGGCCGCGCCGTGGGCGTTCGCCAGATTGAGCCGCAGGCTGCGCAGCGCCTCGACCACCGGGGCGGCGTCGTGGGCGCCGTTACGGGAGCGGACGCGCGGGATCGCGCCGAGGATCGCCAGACCCATATCGTGGGTGGCCTGCTCGGGGTAGCGGAACCGCGGATCGAGGCGGTCGAGCACCACGGCGCCCAAGAGCCCGAGCCCGAGTCCTCCGACGAACCCCAGGAACAGCATCCGCTGGGCGGTGTTGCGGATCGGCGAGTCGGGCGGCACGGCGGCGTCGAGGATCTGCACGTCGGGGATGCTGCTGGCCTCGCCGAGCCGTGCTTCTTCGTAGCGGGCTTGGAGCGTCGTGTACAAGTGCTCGGCGATGGTGACGTCGCGACGCAGCCGCGCTTCCTCGATCGCGCGCGGCGGAATCTGCCGCAAATCGCGCGAGGCCGACCCCACCTGGTCCTCCAGCGCCGCCTCGCGGATGCGGATATCGTCAGCCAACGCGCGCGCGAGGGTCGGCAGGGTGACCTGCTCCAGCGCCCCCAGCTCCGCCGCCACCCGCGCGACTGAGGGGTGGGCGTCGGTGTAGCGATAGCGCAGGGCGCGCAGGTCGGCCCGCCTCTGGTTGATCTCCCCCAGCGCCTGGGTCAGCTCGGCCGACTGCTGCACGGCCGGAATCACGCGCAGTGCGTCCGCCGAGGCATTCGAATCCGGGGCGGCCAGCCACCGCTCGATGGTCTCCCGGTCCCGCCGCATCTGCTCGCGCTGGATCTTGAGGTCGAAGAAGCTCCCGAGGACCGGGTCCCGTGTGGCCTCGAGGCCGGGCGCGACCGGGGTCCGTTCGCCCGGGAGCGTGATGGTCTCCACGCGAAAGGTCTCGAGCGCAATCTCCGCGTTGCGGAGGTTGCGCTCGGCGGACTGGAGCTGCTCCTGGAGGATGCGGGTCAGCTCGGTGAGCTTCTGGCGCTTGAGATCGGCCGCCACCTGGACGTGGCGTCGGGTCACGGCATTGACCACGCCAGCGATGTGCGCCGGCCGCGTGCCCTTGAGCTCGACGCCCAGGAAGTTCGCCGTCTCGTCGGTCTGGACGCGCAGCTCCTGGGCGATGCTCGCCGCCGCGTCGCGCGGCGTGACCACCCGGAAGCTGCTCTTCTGCCCGGGCCGGAGGCTCCCGGGCGGCGGCACCCAAAGGAACCCCCGCTGCGGCCCGATCGAATCGCCGGCGGCGCCGCGCTGCAGCGCGATGCCCTCGGCCGTCGAGAGCGTGAACGCGCCCCCGCTCGCGGCGACCTCGAGCCGATACTCGCCCGGCCGGAACTGCTCGGCCAGGCCGAACGTCGAGAACAGGGTCGAGTCGCCCGAAGAGCCTACCGTCAGATACAGCCGCATCTGCCGCACGACGTCGTCCAGCACGACGTAGGACTTGAGCAGGTCGATCCAGGCCGACGCTTGCAGCAGCTGCTCCGAACGGAAAGGCCCGCGGTCTCCGCTGCCCGACTCGAGCCACAGCGTCGCCTGCGCCACGTACAGCGGGGGCATGAAGCGCGCGGACACCCAGCCGGCGCCCGTGCCCAGCAGTGCCAAGAGCAGCACCAGCACCTTGTAGCGCCTGACCGCCGCCATGACCCGGCGCCAGTCGAGGGCTGGCTCGTCGGCTCCCATGCCGGCCGGGGTTCGCGGAGCGAGCCGCCCGCCGGCCGGCCGTTCGACGGAGGAGGCGGGGCTCAAAACGGGGGGCAGCTGCGACGTATCGCTCATAGGGGATCGGGGAAAGTAACCGCAATCCGGGGACCCGGTTCCCGGCCCGGTGCCGTGCGGCCTTGCACCACGGCGGCGACAGGCGAGCTCCAGACTCGTAGGCTCGCCCGTGGCGCCCACGCAACATGATGCGGTAACCAGGAGTCTCTGAGGGAACCTCGGAGAAGCCACAAGGGTCAACTGCCGTCGCCGGGTTTGGCGTGTAACACGTTGTTAATAAATATGATATCCGTGTGTGATCCAAGTAGTGTTGCGCTGGTGCGACAGCTTCTTGACTGGCGGGGCTTGGGGTCGTTACATCCGCCCCCTGGGCCACCGTGCCTGAACGCTTGGTGAATGGGCCCGTTCCGTGCAGAGCACCGAGACGCGACTTCCCCCACGGGGTGACGGCGGATGCGCCCTTCCGAGGCTGCCGAATCACGAATCACGACGCCGGTCCCCACGGGGTCCAGCGCGACCAGCGACGTCGCGGAGCTGCTGGCTCTTCCTGCCGCCGCGAAGTCGAGCATCGAGATCTTCATCGCCGACGACGAGCGCACGCTGAGGGAGAGCTGCGCCAGCTTGCTGACCCACGAGGGGTACCGGGTCACCTCGGCCGGCCGCGGCGACGAAGCGCGCGACCTGCTCCGCCGGCGGCCGTTCGACGTCGTGCTGCTGGACCTGTACATGTCGCAAGTGCCGGGGATGGAGCTGCTCGAGGCCGCGCTGGCCACGAGCCGCGACACGATCGTCCTCGTGATGACCGGCAACCCGAGCGTCGCCACGAGCATTGAGGCGCTGCGCGCGGGCGCCTGGGACTACCTGCCCAAGCCGTTCTCGGCGACCCACCTCCAGGTCCTGATCGGGCGCGCGGCCCATACCGTCCTGGTGGGCCGGGAGACCCGGTCGCTCCAAACCGAGCTTGCCCGGCAGCACGGCCACTCGGACAAGGTCACGGTCCTGGGCCGCGCGGCGTCGTTCCAGCGTGCCATGGACCTCGCCCGCAAAGTGGCCACGACCGACGCCTCGGTGTTCATCACCGGCGAGAGCGGCACCGGCAAGGAGCTGATCGCCCAGTTCATCCATCACCACAGCCGCCGCTCCAGTCGGGCGTTCGTGGCCATCAACTGCGCGGCGTTGCCCGAGAACCTGCTCGAGTCGGAGATGTTCGGCCACCGCAAGGGCGCGTTCACCGGCGCGGTGCGGGACAAGCCGGGGCTGCTCGAGACGGCCAATGGCGGCACGCTGTTCCTCGACGAGCTGCTCGAGATGTCCGTGCCGATCCAGGCGAAGCTGCTGCGCGTCATCCAGGACGGCGTGGTGCGCCGCGTGGGGAGCGAGACGACGGACGCCGTGGTCAACGTGCGGTTCATCGCGGCGACCAATCGCGAGCCTGAGGAAGCCCTCGAGACCAAGAGCCTGCGCGAGGACCTGTACTACCGGCTGCGGGTCGTGCCCATCCGGGTGCCCCCGCTGCGCGAGCGGCCGGACGACATCCCCTTGCTGGCCAATCACTTCCTCACCCACTTTTGGCACCGCCATCGCGACAGCGGATCGCCGCTGCCTCGGCTGTCCGATGCGGCGCTGCGCGCGCTGCGGAGCCATCCCTGGCGGGGCAACGTGCGCGAGCTGCAAAACGTGTTCGAGCATGCGGTTGTGCTGCTGGAGCCCGGCAGTGTGATACGCCCCGAAGATCTGCCGTTCATCAGCCGCCCGGACCGTGCGCTCCCGGAGGCCGCTCACGAGTCGACGGAAATCGCGGTCGAGCGCTTCGGGGACGATGACTATCACCAGACCCGGGAGAGGGTGTTGGCGGAGTTCGAACGGCGTTACCTTATCGCGCTCATCCAGCGGGCCGGGGGCAACATGTCCAAGGCCGCCCGGCTCGCCAGTGTGGACCGGACCACTCTCTATCGTATGATGGAGCGGCACGGATTGCAGCGCGACATGCTCTCGATCGCAGGCGAATGAAGGCGCCGCCTGCCGGCGCCCGGCAGGGGGAACGCACCTCAAGCGGGCTGTACCGGCAGCGGGCCGCGACCCCATCGGGTCTGGCCCGCATTCCGCACGTCCAGATCCATGCAGCGGCCGAGCGCATCGCGGCGTCGTGGCGCAACGACCGCGGCGACGCGCACCACACGGGCGAGGTCATCGAGCTGCTCGAGATCCTGGGCACCGCGGTGGCCACGCGGCACGCCGGGGTCCCGACCCCGGTCAGCCAGCGCGCGTGCTCCACGCTCGGCCGCCGGTTGCTCGAGCTGCTGCGGGCTGACCTGCTGACGGAGCAAGGGCGCGCCGCCTCCGAGCCCGCCGACCTGCTCGCGCTGCTGGCTGCGGTCGAGGCCGTGCGCGAAGCGATCGAGCCCAACTGGGCCCAGCATTTCGCCTCGCGGCTCTCCGGCCCCGACGGGCTCGACCTGGTCGTCGAGGTGGCCCACGACCTGCGCTCGCCGCTCACCTCGATCCTGTTTCTCGCCGAGACGTTGCAGCGGGGACAGAGCGGCGAGATCAACGAGCTACAACGCCGCCAGCTCGGTCTGATCTACAGCGCCGCACTCGGCCTGAGCGGGTTGTCGAGCGACGTGATCGAGCTGGCCCGCGGCGGCGATCGCCTGGTGGACCGCCAGCCCGTCCCCTTCTCGGTCGTCGAGACGCTCGAGGCGGTACAGGACATCGTGCGGCCCATTGCCGAGGAGAAGCACCTCACGGTGCGAGTCCTGCCGCCCACCAACGATCACCGCCTCGGTCACCCGCTCGCGCTCAGCCGGGTGCTCCTCAACCTGACGAGCAACGCCCTGAAGTTCACCGCCGAGGGATTCGTCGAGATCGTGGCCCAGGCCCAGGGCCTCACCGACGTCGAGTTCTCGGTGCGCGACACGGGTCCGGGCATCGGCGCCGAGGCGCTGGCGAGCCTGTACCAGCCGTTCCGCCGCTCGCACCGCGAGAGCGGCTACGCGCTCTCCGGCACGGGGCTCGGACTCGCGATTTGCCGCAAGCTGGTCGAGGCGATGGGCGCGAAGCTCGAGGTCGAGACTCGGCCCGGCTGGGGCACGCGGTTCCATTTCGTCCTGCATCTGCCGGGGGTGAATATCTTCTAAAGCAGTCGTCAGTCGTCAGTTCTCAGTCGTCAGTTGAGAACTGACAACTGACGACTGAGAACTGTAGCACCCCCCCCACATAGCCGCCCCGACGCCATGTAGCGGGCCGTCCGCAGTGGCTCGGCTCGATGCCGTAACATGCCACACAGCAACTGGTTAGCACGCGTGACCCGGCTGCCGCCACGCCGCACAGCCCTTGCATTCCCGGGCGTGCGTGGCGCACCCGCGATTCGATTCCACCTACGCGCCGGCGTACCGCCGGCCCCTGCTGGCGCCGCGGACGCGGGTGGTGGCTCCCACCCGAGAGGGCGGGCGGCGGGCCCTCAACCTGCTGCTGGCCGCGAGCGGTCTCGTGCTGGCCGCCCCGTTGCTGGTCGCCATCGCGGCGCTCATCAAGCTCACGTCGCGCGGACCCGTCCTCTACACGCAAACTCGCGTCGGCCTCGACCGCCGCAGCCACCGCGACTCACACGATAACGGTCGCCGCAGCGACGACTGCGGCGGGCGTCCGTTCCGCATCTACAAGTTCCGCACGATGCGCCACAGCCCGACCGCGCCCGACGCGCAGGTCTGGGCCAGCCCCGATGACCCGCGCGTCACGCCGCTGGGCCGCGTGCTGCGGCAGTACCGGCTGGACGAGCTGCCGCAGCTCCTCAACATCGTGCTCGGCGACATGAACCTGGTGGGTCCGCGCCCGGAGCAGCCGCAGATCTTCCAGCAACTGCGCGCGCGGATCGACGGCTACCACCACCGCCAGCGCGTCCGCCCCGGGATCACGGGCTGGGCGCAGATCAATCAGGCCTACGACACGAGCGTGGAAGACGTGCGCCGCAAGGTCGCCCTCGACCTCGAGTACGTCGCGCGCCAGTCCACGTGGGCCGACGTCTTGATCCTGCTGCGCACGATTCCCGTGGTGGTGCTCCGCCGGGGAGCCTGGTAGGGTGACCGCCGCTGCCGTCGCATTTCGGGTCCCGCGCCCGGACTGGCGACCGCTCGCCCCGTGGCTCGCCACGGGGCTCGCGTTTGCGGTCCTGTTCGCGCAGCCATTCACGCTGCTCCTGCGGGATTGGTGGCACGACCCCGAGGCCGGGCACGGGCTCCTGCTCGGGCCCGTGGCGATCCTGCTCGCCTGGCGGCGGGGCCGGGCGGACGGCGCGCGCGCCCAGCCCGGTCTCGGGCTGCTGCTGCTCGCTGCGGCGGTGCTCTTGCGGTATGCCTCCGGCCTCGCCGCGGAGCTGTTCACCATGCGGTTGTCGATGGTCGTCGCCGTGGCGGGGCTCGTCGTCTTCGCGTGCGGCATCCGCCAGGTCCTGCACTGGTGGCTCTCCCTGGCGCTGCTCGTCCTGTCGATCCCGCTCCCAGCCGTGGTCGTCAACTCGCTCGCGTTGCCGCTCCAGTTTCAGGCCTCCGCGCTCGGCGCCACACTGCTCGACTGGCGTCACGTCCCGGTGCAGCTCGCGGGGAACGTGATCCAGCTGCCAGGCCGCACGTTGTTCGTCACCGAGGCGTGCAGCGGGCTGCGCTCTCTCACCGCGTTGATCGCCCTCTCGGTTCTCATCGGGGGCCTGTGGCACCGGGCGACCTGGACCCGCCTGGCGCTCGTGATTCTCGCCATACCCATCGCGATCGTCCTCAACGGCCTCCGGGTGTTCCTGACGGGCTATCTGTCGTTCTGGGTGGACCCCGGCCTGGTGGACGGATTCCTGCACTACACCGAGGGCTGGGCAATTTTCATCGTGGCGATGATGCTGCTGGCGGTGCTGTCCTGGCTGTTGCGGGGCCTGGAGCAGCGTGGAGCGCGGGCGGCATGATCACCACTCCGCTCGCCTGGACCCCCGCCGCGCTGCTGTGCGCCGGCGTCGCGCTGGTATTCGCGGCGGACCGGCAGCACAGCATGCCCCTGCGGCTCCCCTTGGCCACGATCGTCCCCACCGACATCGCGGGGTTCGTCGGCGAGGATCTCGCGATCTCGCCCGGAGAGCGGCAGGCGGCGGGCGTGACGAGCTATCTCTACCGCGTGTACGCCTCGCCGGGCGCCGGAAGGGCGGGCACGCCCGTGACGCTGTACGTCGGCTATTACGACCGCCAGGCGCGGGGCAGGACGATCCATTCGCCCAAGAACTGCCTGCCCGGTGCCGGGTGGCAGACGCTCGTGTCGCGCAAGGTGCCACTCGCGACGTCGCACGGGGTGGTGACGGTGAATCACTACCTGGTGCAACGGGATGCCGAGCAGGCGCTCGTGCTCTACTGGTATCAGGGCCGGGGGCGGGTCGAGGCGGACGAGTACGTGGTCAAGTGGAACCTGTTGCGCGACTCCGCCCTGCGGGGCCGTACCGAGGAGGCTCTCGTGCGGGTGGTCGTGCCCGTCCGGGGGTCGGAGCACGAAGCGTTCCTTCTTGCCGCGCGCGTCGCGGGCGCGGTCCTGCCCGCGCTCCCCGCGGCGCTGCCCACCTAGCACCCGGAGACCACGCCCGCATGCCGCCCGAGCGCACGTCAGACCCACCCGCGACCCCGGTGCTGGTCACTGGAGCCGCGGGGTTCATCGGTTTCCATGTGGCGCGGCGCCTGCTCGATCGTGGCGAGGAGGTCGTGGGCCTCGACAACCTGACGCCGTACTACGACGTCGCGCTCAAGCACAGCCGGCTCCGGGAGCTCGCCCGTCACCCCCGGTTCCGGTTCCTCGAGCTCGATCTGGCGAATCGCGAGGCGATCGCCGCCGCGTTCCGCGAGGGCGGCTTCGAGCGCGTCGTCCACCTCGCGGCGCAGGCGGGCGTGCGCTACTCCCTCACCCACCCGCACGCCTACGTGGACGCCAACCTCGCGGGGTTCCTCAACGTGCTCGAGGGGTGCCGCGCCCACACCGTGCGGCACCTGGTGTACGCGTCCTCCTCGTCGGTCTACGGCGCGAATACGGCGCTGCCGTTTTCGGTGCGTGACCCGACGGACCATCCGCTCAGCGTGTACGCGGCGAGCAAGAAGGCGAACGAGCTCCTGGCCTACAGCTACAGCCACCTCTACGCAGTCCCGGCGACGGGGCTGCGGTTCTTCACGGTGTACGGCCCATGGGGCCGCCCGGACATGGTGCTGTTCCGCTACACCAAGGCGATGCTGAGCGGCGAGCCGATCGAGGTGTTCAACCACGGGCACATGCGCCGCGACTTCACCTACGTGGACGACGCCGTCGAAGCGGTGGTGCGCGTGCTGGATCGCCCGCCATCGCTCGCGCCTCCCCATCGGTTGTACAACGTCGGATCCGGCCGGCCCGTCGAGCTGCCGCGTCTCATCGATCTGCTGGAGCAGTGCCTGGAGCGCCGGGCGCGCACGCGCATGATGGACATGCAGCCGGGTGACGTCCCCGCGACCTGCGCCGACGTCTCCGAGCTCGTTGCCGACGTGGGGTACCGGCCCGCCACTCCCATCGAGGAAGGCGTGCGGCACTTCGTCGCCTGGTACCTGGAGCACTACCCGGGCGGAGTGGCGGGCGCCACCCCGCCGACACCGCGTAGCTCGACTGTGGCGCCCACGCCACAACGGCTCTCGCGCACGCCCGGCGGCGCACGCTAATAGCTTGAGCGACAACGAGGTGCACCCCAGGGCTGCGTAGCACGGGGTGTGCCCCCCGGGCAGGGCGTCATGGTCTTGCCCGAGCTCGCGCCACGCCCACTCGCCACCCACGATGCCCACCAAGGGCCCACCGCCCATCTGTGGCTCGTGGTCGGCCTCACGGTGCTGGCGGCCGCACTGCGTTTGCACCAGCTCGGCACCTGGAGCTTCGACGGCGACGAAATCTTCACGCTGCGCGACTCCCTGGTCACCCGCTGGCCGGCCGGCCCCAAGGCGCTGCTCTTTTTCCTGAACTACCATCTGATTCGTCCCTGGCACGCGCTCGACGAGCTCGGCCTGCGGCTGCTCCCCGCCGTGTTCGGCATCGCGGCGATTCCGACGATGTACGTCATGACGGCCACGATGCTGGGCCGACGCGCCGGGCTCGTGGCGGCGCTGCTCCTCACGCTGCATCCCTGGCACGTCTACTGGTCTCAGTTCGCCCGCTACTACTCGCTCGTGTTTCTCGCAACCACGGTGTTCCCCGTTGCGTTGCTCTTCGCGATTCGCGATCGTCGCGCCGGGTGGGCCGTGGCCGGCGCCGTCGCCTTCGTCGCCGGGGTCCTGGCGCACCCCTCGGCGGCGCTACCAGTGGCGGGCATCGCCGCGTGGGCGCTCCTGACCGAGCGGCGCCGGCTGCCGCGGCGCTGGGCGCTGGTCGCCGCGCTGGGCGCCGTGGCGGTGTTGGTGCCGATCGCCTGGCACCTCTCGCGGATCTGGCGGACGTGGTACGGCATGGGCCACAACTGGGGTCACCAGGGCGCGGCACTGCTGCTCAGCTACGTGGACGGGCTCTCGCTGACGCTGGTCCTGCTCGCGCTGGGCGGCGTGGCGTGGCTCTGGTCGGCCGGTCACCGGCGACTGGCCTACGCCCTCATCGCGACGGTGGCGGTGCCGGCCGTCTTCCTGGTCGCCGCTTCCTACATCGTCTCGGTGTCGAACTCGTACCTGCTCGCCACGGCGCCGGTGGCCTTCATGGCCGCCGCCTGGTTCATCGCCCGCCTCGCCGAGCCCGGCATGGCGGCCGGCCACGGCCGGCTGGTCTCGGCCACCTGCCTCGCCGTCGCCCTGGCCGCGGGCGCACCGCGCCTCGTGTCGCACTATCGCGACGGCAGCCGCCCGGACCTGCGCGCCGGAGCCGGCTACATCGCGGAGCACGCCGCCCCGGGCGATGCGATCGTGGCGGATCAGTCCCAGCTCGTCCGGTACTATCTGCCGGGCCGCGCGGTGGGCTCGCTGCGGCGCGACGCGGCGGCACTCGGCCAGGTCATGGCCGGACTGCGCGACACGATGCCGGCGGGGACATTGTGGATCGTGACGACGCGCCGCTGGCGTGGTGGCTTCAACGATCTGGATCTCGGGGCCGCGGCGCCGTGGATCGCCGCCCACTGCGGGCTCAAGCTCGCCCGCGGCGCGCCCCGAATCGACTACAAGCACGACGAGGTCCAAGTGTACCGCTGCGCCGCGGCCGAGGCGGGCGCGTGATCCGCGCCCGCGGGGCACCCGATCCGATCCGCGTGCTGCTGTTCGCGGACAACCTAGAGCAGGGTGGGACGCAGACCCAGCTCGTCCAGCTCGCCAACGGGCTGAGCCAGGATCCGCGCTTCGAGATCCACGTCGGATGCATCCACGCTCGTGGGCCGCTGCTCGGTGACCTCGAGGTGCCGCCAGCGCGCGTCCGGGAGTACCCCCTGCACCGGTTCTACAGCCCGGGCGGTCTGCGGCAGATCGCGCGACTGGCCCGCGACGTGCGCCGGGCCGGGATTCACGTGGTGCACGCCCTCGACTTCTACGGCAACGTGCTGTGCGCGGCCGCGTGCGTGTGGGTCCCCGGCGTCCGCCTGGTGGCCAGCCGCCGCTACGAACGGCACTCGACCCGGCTGCGGCACCGCGCCGGCGAGCGCCTGGCGTACCGGCTGGCCGACGCCGTGGTGTTCAACTCGCGTGGCATCGCGGACCGACTCGTGCGGGACGGGCTCGTGAGTCCCGCCAAGATCACGGTGATCCCGAACGGCATCGACTGCGCGCGATTCGAAGGCTATCGCGCGCCGTCCGATGAGGTTCCGATCGGCGACCGCGCCCCCCGCGTGGGCGTGGTCGCCCGGTTGCACCCGGCCAAAGGGTTGGACACTCTGCTGGATGCCGCGGCGCTGCTGGTCGCGCGCTGGCCCTCCCTGGAGCTCCTGCTCGTCGGAGACGGCGAGCAGCGCGGCGCGCTGGAGGACCAGGCGCGACGACTCGGCCTGGGCCCGCACCTCACCATCACCGGAATGCAGCGCGACGTGCGGCCGTGGATCGCACGGTTCGACGTGGCCGTGTTGCCTTCGCGACGGGAGGGGTTGCCCAACGCCCTGCTCGAATACCTCGCTCTGGGCCGGGCGGTCGTGGCGTCGCGTGTCGGCGGCATCCCGGAGATCGTGCGCGACGGGATCGACGGCGTCTTGGTCGAGCCCGGCGACGCGCCGGCCCTGGCCGCGGCCGTGGACGCCCTGCTACGGGACGAGACTCGCCGGATCCGCCTGGCACAGGCCGCCAGGCTGCGGGCCAGGGAGTTCGGGCTGGATCGCACGCTCGACGCTACGAGCGCGTTGTACCACGGGGTCCTTCACGGGTCGGTCGCCTCGGCCGATGCACTCGTCGAGCCGGGCCCGTACCGCGATACGCGCGCGCGCGCCGCCCCACGCGCCGTGTCCACCCCGCCGGCCTGAGGCCGCGCGACCATGTGCGGGATCGCGGGGATCTGCGTCAGTCGCCCGACGGCGTCGATCGAAACGACCCTCGAGGCCATGACCGGGCGGCTCACCCACCGCGGGCCCGATGAGGAAGGGCGCTACGTCCGGCCGACCGTGGCCCTGGGATCGCGTCGGCTCAAGGTGATCGACCTCGAGACCGGCCGCATGCCGATGGGGAACGAGGACGGCACGGTGCAGGTGGTCTACAACGGCGAGATCTACAACTACCGCGCCATCCGAGAGGAGCTGCGCCGCCAGGGACACACCTTCCGCACGAACAGCGACACGGAGGTGCTGGTCCATCTGTACGAGCAGTACGGGGCGGACCTGGTCACACGGCTGCGAGGCATGTTCGCCTTCGCGCTGTGGGACGAGAAGGCCGAGACCCTGCTCCTCGCCCGGGACCGCCTCGGCATCAAGCCGCTGTATTACCGCGTGCAGGACGGAACCCTGTGGTTCGCCTCCGAGCTGAAGGGCCTCGTCGCCGCCGCCCCGCACCATCCGGAGATCGATCCCGAGGCGCTCGCCGAATACCTGGCGCTGGGCTACATCAGGGCGCCGCGGACGATCTATCGGGGATACCGCAAGCTCCCGCCGGGCACGCTGCTCCACTGGCGGGCCGGCGCCGCGCGGTTGGAGCGCTACTGGTCCGTACCGACGGGCGGCGCGCCCGAGGTATCGTCGCTCGACGAAGCGGTCGATGCGATCGAGGCGCACGTGCGCCGCGCGGTGACGGAGCGCCTCGTGGCGGACGTGCCGCTGGGGGCGTTTCTCAGCGGCGGCGTCGATTCGAGCCTCGTCGTCGCGCTGGCCGCGCAGGCGAGCCCCGGCCGCCTCAAGACGTTCTCGGTGGCCGACGGCACCTACAACGAGCTGCCGTACGCCCGCCGGGTGGCCGAGCGTTACGACACGGAGCACCACGAGCTGGTGCTGCGACCCGACAGCTGCCGCATCGCCGCGCAGCTGCTGGACTTCTTCGACGAGCCGTTCGGCGACTCGTCCGCCATACCGACGTACTACGTGAGCCAGCTCGCGCGCCGGCACGTGACCGTTGCGCTGTCGGGCGACGGCGGCGACGAGCTGTTCGCCGGCTACGAGCAGTATCGCCACGATGCGCGCTGGGCCTGGCTCGACGCCGTCCCGCTGGGCGTGCGTCGCGCGGTGTTCGGATCGCTGGCGCGGCGGCTGCCCCCGGGCGCCTACGGCCGCAATTTCCTGCGGGCGCTGGCCGCGACCCGAGAGGGCCGATTCACCCTGTTCCGCGCCGAGGACCTGGATCCCGCCCTGGGCGGGCTGCTCTCCCCGCGGCTGGCCGACCTCGCGCCGACGCCGGACGCGGTTTTCGCCGATGAGTTCCGCGCGGCAGGGACCCTGCCCTTCCCCGCGCGCCTCCAGTACGTGGACGCCACGACCTACCTGCCGGACGACATCCTGGCGAAGGTCGATCGCATGAGCATGGCGCACTCGCTCGAGGCGCGGGTGCCGTTGCTGGACCACCTGCTGGTGGAGTTCGCGATGCGCCTCCCCGGGCGGTGGACGATGCGGCACGGGGAGTCCAAGCGGATCCTCAAGCTGGTCGCTCAGCGGCACGTGCCTCGGGAAGTGCTGTATCGGCCCAAGCGCGGCTTCAGCCTCCCGCTGCACACGTGGCTGCGGGGCGAGCTGGCGGATCTGCTCGAGATGCTGCTCCGGCCGGACGCGCTCGTTCACCAGTACGTCCACGCGCCCACGGTGCGGCGCCTCGTCGCGGAGCACCGCGCGGCCCGGCGCAACCACGTGACAGTCTTGTGGCGCCTCGTGATGCTCGAGTACTGGTTGCGCGGGAGACGGGGGCAGGATACCCGTGTCGCGCCCTCGCGCGTCGCGGCATCCCGTCTCCGGCCATCGGCCGGTCCCGTGGCCCGCTGAAAGCGACGGATGCACACTCGACTCTCCGGCACCGCCCGCCGCGCGCCCTGGGAGGGGCCGCTGGCGCCACCCCGAGCGCGACTCGCCCGTTCCGTCCACGTGGCCGCCTACGGTGCGCTCCTGTTGTTCTGCTTCTCGGCCTCGTCCTACGTCATCCCCGCCCAGGAAATCGCCATGGCGGCGGCCGCGGGGACGGTGCTCCTGAGCGCCTTCCTGTTGGGCCAGCCCCTCACGCTCGGCGGCCGCTCGGGCATGTGCCTGCTGGCGTACGGCGCGTTCGTCGCGTTCTCGGTGCCCACGACCATTTGGCTCGGGCCGTCGATCGACGGGACGATTGCGGTTGCCAGGTTCCTCGTCGTCTTCCTGGCGACGGTGAACATCGTCACCACGCGGCGGCGGGTGTGGGGCCTCGTGGTGCTGCTCGTGGCGCTGATCGCGATTTACCCCGGCCTCGGGGCCGTGCGCTTCTACCTCACGGGCCACCTCAAGGAGGCGGGGCGCGCCAACTGGCGCGGCTTGTTCGGGAACTCCAACATGACCGCGCTGGCGATGCTGATGCACCTCCCGTTCGCCCTGGCCCTGTTCGCGCTGCACCGCAGGAGCCGGTGGCGGTGGGCTTGGGCGGCGGCCGCCGTCCTCCTGGTGACCGTCACGGTGCTCACCAAGTCGCGCGCGGGCTTCCTGGCCCTGCTGGCCCTCGGCGCCGTGATCTTCGTCGTCACCCGCCGGAAGCTCCAGGCCGTCGTCGCGGTGGCCTTCGCCGCCGTGCTGATCTTCACGCTTGCCCCCGCGGACTTCCGGGAGCGTATCGGCACGATCGCGGCGAGCGGCGAGGAGCAGGATGAATCGTCGCGCTCGCGCCGCATCATTTGGCGCACCGCGATCGAGATCGCGCTGACGCACCCCATCACGGGGATCGGCGTGGGAACCTACGAGCGGGCCAACGCACAGTACGCCCCGCGGGAGCTGGGGAGAGCCGGCGGCCAGCGCTGGAAGGACACGCACAACACCTATCTCAACATCTGGGCGGAGATCGGCACGCCGGGGCTCATCGCGTTCGTCGCCATGCTGGTCACGCTGCTGACGCGCAGCCGGCGGGCGCTGCGCCGCGTCCCGCCCGACGACCCGCTGGCGCGATTCGTTCGGGCGGGCGTCACGGCCGTGTGGGTGTTCGCCGTGACGGGCATCTTCAACACGTTTCACAACGCGTGGTTCTTCTACGTGCTCACGGCGACCCAGCTGGCCGCGCTGCGCATCCTCGAGTCGGAGCACGCCGAGCGGCTGCGTTCAAGCCCCCCGGTCGGCGGCGCCGCCCTCGGGGAGGGTCCATGACTACTACCGCGCCGCGTCTCTCCGTCGTGGTCCCCGTCTACAACGAGGAGGACAACGTCGCCCTGCTCGTCGAGGGCGTCCGGTCCAGCCTGTCGGCCGCGCCCGGGCTCGCGGCCGGCTGGGAGCTGGTGCTCGTGGACGACGGCAGCGCCGACGGGACGGCGCGTGTGATCGAGCCGCTCGCGGCCGCGGACCCGCGTATCCGCCTGGTCCAGCTGCGGCGCAACCGTGGCCAGACCGCCGCGATGATGGCGGGGTTCGCCCATGCCCGGGGCGACGTGATCGCCACGATGGACGGCGACCTCCAGAACGATCCCCGCGATCTCCCCGCGCTGGTGGCGAAGCTCGACGAGGGCTTCGACCTGGTCGCGGGATGGCGGGTGCGGCGGCAGGACCGGCTGCTCACCCGCAAGGTTCCGTCCTGGATCGCGAACCGCCTGATCGCCTGGATCACCGGCGTTCCGATCCGAGACAACGGCTGCTCGCTCAAGGTGTACCGCCGCGCCCTGCTCGAGCGGGTCGCGCTGTACGCCGACATGCACCGCTTCATCCCGGCCATCGCCTCGCTGGCGGGGGCGCGGATCGCCCAGCTTCCCGTGCGCCACCACGCCCGGCGCTTCGGCCGGAGCAAGTACGGCCTGGGCCGCACCTACCGCGTGCTGGCGGACCTCGTCACCCTGAAGATGCTGATGCGGTTCCGCGAGCATCCCGTGGTGGGGTTCGCCTGGCTGGCGGCCGGGGCGGCCGCGGTGGCGCTCGGATTCGTCACGGCCTGGCTGATCGCGTTCACCGGTTTCAGCACGCCCAAGGCGACCGCGATCGTGCTGCCGGCGGCCGCGCTGGTGTGGCTCGGCACGGCGGTGTTCCTGCTGATGCTGGGGTTCATCGCCGAGACCATCGTGCGGCCGCGCGGCCCCGGCGCGCAGCGCCGCCTTCCCCTCGTGAGAGAATCGCATGAGGGCGTCCCCGCGTCCTGACGCCGCGGCCGCCGCGCGGCCCCGCCCCAACCGACCCACGCCGCTCGGCCACCCGACGCTGACGGTGGTCGTGCCGGTCGCGGAGCGCACCGACGACCTGGTCGCCCTCTACGAATGCTACGCGCCCGCCGTCGCGGCCGTAGATCCCAGCTACGAGTTCCTCTTCGTGTTCGACGGCGGCTTCGTTCCGCCGCCGGCGGAGGTGATCGCCCTGGGGCGGCGCGATCCCCACGTGCGCCTGCTCGAGCTGGCGCGTGTCTTCGGCGAAACGGGCGCGCTGCGCACGGGCTTCGCGGAGGCCCGGGGCGAGATCATCGTCACCCTGCCGTCCTATTTCCAGGTGATGCCGGAAGCTATCCCGGCCCTGATCGGCCCGCTCGGCGCCGGGGCCGATGTGGTCGCCGCCCGGCGGGTCCAGCGCCGCGACGGCTGGATCAACCAGGCGCAGTCACGCGCATTCCACTGGCTGGTGCGGCGGCTCACGGGAGCGCGATTCTCGGACATCGCGTGCGGGGCCCGGGGCCTGCGGCGCGACGCCGCTCAGGCGCTCGTGCTCTACGGCGACCTGCACCGCTTCATCCCCGCCATCGCCCAGCAGCAGGGGTTCCGCGTGGTCGAGATCCCCGCCGCGCAACATCCCGCCGACGCGCGGACGCGGATTTACCGCCCCGGCACGTACGTGCGCCGAGGCCTCGACCTGCTGACCCTGTTCTTCCTGCTGAAGTTCACGGAAAAGCCGCTGCGGTTCTTCGGCCTGGTGGGGCTGAGCGTCGCGGCCGCCGGAGTCGCTTTGTGCGCGGTGCTGGCCGTGCAGCGCCTGGGCGGCACACCGCTGGCCAACCGCCCCCTGCTGCTGCTCGGCGCGCTGCTGATCGCCCTCGGTGCTCAGATCGCCGCGCTGGGCCTGATCGGCGAGATCGTGGTCCACTGGCAGGCCGGCGAGCGCCGGCCGGACACCGTGAAGAAAGTCGTCAACTAGCGGTGCGTAACCGAAGAACCATGTGCGTGCAGTTCGGCGGGGAGGTCCGTCTTGGCCTGGACTCCCGACTACCCCACCCCGCTTCCCCTCGGAGTCGCCCTGCGACGGACCTCCCCACCTCGACGACGCCAGGACAACGACTGGACGGTTACACTCAACTAGCCGCCCAGGGAGCGTCCAAGCGACCGCGCACCCAGTTGCCGAACGCGGCGGCGGCCGCGGCGTTCAACAGCAGGAACGCGCCCGGCACACGCGCCACGGCGTGGCGGCGCGCGCGCGCCGAGACCAGGCCGAGCACCGCGCAGCCGTAGAACAGCGCCTGCAGCGCGAGCGCGGCCCGGTACACCGGTCCATCGAGAAACAGGCTGGCGCCGAGCACCGCGACGAGGCACAGGGGGCTGGCCAGCCGCGCCAGCTTGTGGGATACGAAGCGGAAAAACAGCGGGTTGCGGCCCGGCCGCAGTAGGTCCGGCAGCAGCCGCAGCAGCTGGTAGTTGCCCGTGAGGGTCCGCACTTTGCGGCGGAACTCCTCGCGCGGCGTGGCACTCTCCAGGTCGTATGCGACGGCGTCGGGGGCGTACGCGACCCGCCAGCCGTCCAGGGCCAGGCGCATGGGCGCGTACACGTCGTCCAGCAGGGTGCCGGGCGGCAGCCGCGGAAACGGGGCGCGCCGCGCGGCCCACACCGCGCCCGTCACCCCGACCACCGAGCCCAGCTCGCCTTCGGCGCGTCGAATCCACGACTCGAGACGCCAGTACTCTTCGACGCCCAGCCGGGTGCCCGCCCCGC
>CAZVSO010000037.1:0-19082 GCA_964629425.1 uncultured Gemmatimonadaceae bacterium | reverse complement strand
CGCAGCCCCTCCTCGAAGTCGAGCGGCCGGATGCCGAACACGCGCTCCAGTGCGTTGGCTGGCGTGCCGGTGCCCTCCACGAGCATCTGCAGCTGGGTGCTGGTGAGGGGCGCGGCCGGGCCGAGCAGGTCGAACACCCGCGCCACCCCCCGCACGAGCGGCAGCGGGATGTGGATCAGACGCCGAGGGTTTCCGGAGGCCCGTCCGATCGCTCGAACGAACTCGTCATAACTGATGGGCGCCGCGCCCCCAAGCTCGAGCGTCTCCGCCGCACCCGCGCCCTCCGCCGCGAGGGCGAACGCGAGCGCGACGTCGCCCACCCACACCGGCTGCGTGAGGAAGCGCCCGTCGCCGAACACCGGCACCACCGGCATCCAGCGGTGCAGGCGCGCGAGGGTCGCGATCGGGACATTCCCCGGACCGCTGATGAACGATGGGCGCAAGATGACGTAGGGCACGCTTGCTTGCTCGACGGCCGCCTCGCCTTGACGCTTGGTGCGGAGGTACGGCGTCGCACCCGTCTCGTCGCGCGCGCCGATCGCGCTCATGTGGACGAGGCGCCGGCAGCCGGCGACCCGCGCGGCGGTGACGACGGCGCGCGTGCCGTCCACGTGCACCGCCGTGAACGTGGCCGGCCCCCGCTCGACGATGATTCCGACCAGGTGGATCACCGCATCCGCGCCGGCGACCAGCGCGCGCAGGGCCGCCGGGTCGCGCAGCCCGCCCGGGACCGCCTCGACCGCGCCGGCGGCTCGAGCGGTCAGTCGGTCCGGATCCCGCACCAGCGCCCGCACGCGGTGCCCCCGGCCGACGAGCACGTCCACGATGTGCCGGCCCACGAACCCGGTGCCGCCGGTGACCGCGACGAGCATGCGGGGTCGGACCTAGGGCTCCGCTGCCACGAACGTCAGCTCGGGCGGGCGCGGCACCAGTCCCGCCCGGTGCGCGCGGTCGAGCAGCTCCGCTACGGCACGCCGCCCGGCGGGACCGTAGTCGACGGTGAACTCGTTCACGTACATGCCGACGAACCGGTCCGTTGCGGCGTCGTCGAGCCCGCGGCTGAAGCCCCTGGCGTGCGCCAGGGCCTCGTCCCGGTGGGCCAGACCGTACTCGATGCTGGCCTTCACGTCGCGCGCGATCGCTCCCATCAACTCCGCCCCCAGGTCCCGTCGGACGACGTTACCGCCGAGGGGGAGAGGGAGCCCCGTTTCGGCGTGCCACCACTCTCCCAGATCGGCCCACAGCGGGAGTCCCTGGGCGGCGTGCGTGAGCTGCCCTTCGTGAATCAGCACGCCGGCGGCCACCCGACCAGCGGCCACCTCCTCGGCGATCCGGTCGAACGGGACCACCACGTGCTGGACCCGCGGCTGGTAGAGCTTGAGCGCGAGGAACGCGGTCGTGAGCTCTCCCGGCACCGCGACCCGCCGGCCCGCGATGGCGGCGCGGGGGTCGTCCGGCGCCGGTTCGCGAGCCACGAGGCGCGGCCCGTAGCGGTTCCCCACGCTGGCCCCGTGGGCGAGCAGGGCGTAGCGATCCGCCAGATACGCGTAGGCGTGCAGCGACACGGCTGTGACCTCGAGCTCGCCGCGCAGCGCGCGCCGGTTCAACGTCTCGATGTCCGACAGCTCGTGGAGGTAGCGCCGGTTCCCGGTGTCGATCCGCCCCGCCGCCAGCGCCCAGAACATGAAGGCGTCGTCGGCGTCGGGGCTGTGGGCGAGGCGGATGGTGGGCACCGAGGGGAAAGGGGAAGAGGGGTGGGGGACGGTACCTACGGGGTGCGAGCGCCCCCCGTGACGCGCGCAGCCTCCTCACGAAACGCGTCGACCGCCTGGGAGTGCTCGGCGTACTCGGGCCGCTGGCGGGCCCGCTCGGCCTGCTCGTGGCGCAGGAACGCCGTGAACGCCGCTCGCGCGCCCCGCGCGTCGTTCTTCAGCTCCAGGCCCCGGGCTCGCAGCATGAAGCCGTAGAGGTGGGTGGGCGCGGCCAGGAGAATAGTGTCCGCTTGCGCGAGCGCGCCGTCGGCGACGTCGCCGGCCAGATACAGCGCGCCCATGTCGTAGCGGGCGTCGAGATCCAGCGCCGGCAGCTGCTGGTAGGCGCCGATGGCCATCGGGAGAAAGAACTGGACGCTGTCCTGCACCCCCCGCTCGGACAAGCCCATCACGCGGTCGAACAGGCGGCGCGCCCGCTCCTCGGGCGACATCTGGCTGATGTCGGGCGCGGCCATCGCGCCGCGGCCGCCCGCCCCCGCGGCGAACGGCGCGCCGGTCTCCTCGGCCGGTGATCCCAGCCTCACCGCGGCGAGGGTGACGAGCGCCCCGAGCGCCATCCCCGCGATTCCCCAGGGGACGCCGGCCCGCCATCCCCCGGCCGGGGCGGACGTGACGCGGGCACCGCACTTGTGACAGAAACGGGCCGTGGGCGACAGCGCTACCCCGCAGGCGTGGCATGTCATGGCGCCGGAAATCTAACTGGCAGGATTCCCTGCGGGAGCGCATAGTTACCGCCATGAGTGACGCTTTCCCCGGCCAGGACCGTGCCCGTCACATGGGAGAGCTCACTCGGGGCGACCAGCACTGGGCGGTCTACGTCGAAACGCAGCCCGAATCCGACCTGGCGGCGGTGCGCGGCCGCATTCACTTCGTCGATCGTGGGCGCCACAAGATGACCGGCTGGGTCTTCCTCGAGTGGCAGGAGCCGGATATCCACGAGCGGTTCGGGGAGTTCTCGGCCGTCGAGCTGTGGCATTTCCTGGAGGCGGTGGACGCGTAGGGTGTAGCGCGAGTTCTGCACATGTTGCACGTTTCCCACATCACACAGGCAGAATCCGGCGCAGCGGATGCCCCCTGCGCAGTCGAGCGTGCAAATCGTGCACGTTCCGCTTGACACCGTACAGGAGGCGTCCTACGTTCCGCCATGCCCGCACAGCACGCTTCGTGCTCCCCTTACAGTCCTGGTTGCCGACCGCCCCTTGAACCGGAGGATCACCGCTCATGACCGCCACGCTGGAACCCAGCGTCACCAGAGGACCGAAGGCCGCGGCGGCACCCTCGCCGGCCGACGTCATCCATCGCGCCCGCGAGGCCGGCGTGCAGATGGTGGACGTGCGCTTCGTGGATCTGCCGGGCACGTGGCAGCACTTCTCGATGCCCGTGAAGCAGCTCAGCGAGGAGCTGTTCCGCGAGGGCATCGGGTTCGACGGCTCGTCGATCCGCGGGTTCCAGGCGATCAACGAAAGCGACATGCTGCTGGTGGCCGATCCGGCTACGGCGTTCGTGGACCCCTGTCTCCAGGTGCCGACGCTCGTGCTTACGTGCGACGTCGTGGACCCGGTGACGGGCGAGCCCTACTCGCGCGACCCGCGCTACGTGGCGCGCAAGGCCGAGGCCTACCTCAAGCAGACGGGCATCGCGACGACGGCCTACTTCGGCCCCGAAGCCGAGTTCTACATCTTCAACTCGGCGCGGTTCGACCAGAACGCCCACGAGGGCTATTACCACATCGATTCCGAGGAAGGCATCTGGAACTCGGGGTCGAACGGCACGCCGAACCTGGCCCACCGCCCACGGCACAAGGAGGGATACTTCCCCGTGCCCCCGGTGGACCGGCTCCAGGACCTGCGCTCCAAGATCGTGCTGGCACTGATGGCGGCGGGCGTGGATGTCGAGGTGCACCATCACGAGGTCGGGACGGCGGGCCAGACCGAGATCGACATGCGGTTCACGACGCTGACCCGCATGGCCGACCAGATGATGATGTACAAGTACATCGTCAAGAACGTGTGCCACCAGCACGGTTACACGGCGACGTTCATGCCCAAGCCGTTGTTCGGCGACAACGGCTCGGGCATGCACGTGCACATGAGCCTCTGGCAGGACGACGCGAACCTGTTCTTCGACCCGAAGGGCTACGCCCTGCTCTCGGACGCGGCGCGCTGGTACATCGGCGGGCTGATCAAGCACTCGCCGGCGATCCTGGCCTTCGCCGCGCCGACCACCAACAGTTACCGGCGCCTGGTGCCGGGCTACGAGGCGCCGATCAACCTCGTCTACTCGCAGCGCAATCGGAGTGCCATCTGCCGGATCCCTGTGTACTCCAAGTCCCCGAAGGCGAAGCGCGTCGAGTACCGGGCGCCGGATCCGTCGTGCAATCCCTACCTCACGTTCGCGGCGCTGCTCATGGCAGGCCTGGACGGGGTCAGGCGCAAGATCGAGCCGCCCAAGCCGATGGACGTCGATCTGTATGAGCTGGAGCCCGAGGAGCGCCGTCACGTGAAGAACACGCCGGGCTCGCTCGCGGAGTCGCTGGCCGCACTCGAGGCGGACCACGCCTTCCTGCTCGAGGGTGGCGTGTTCACGCCCGACGTGATCGAGACGTGGGTGGCCTACAAGCGCACGCGGGAGATCGATCCCGTCGCGCTGCGGCCGCATCCGTACGAGTTCTTCCTGTATTACGACGCGTAGCCGAGGACGGGCCAGGACGGCCTAGGACGGGCTGTCCTGGGCCGTCTTGGGCCGTCTCTGGCCGTCCTCGACTCTCTCATGACCGCCTCCACCCTCCTCACCGAGCTGCGGCAGCGGAAGGTGCGGTTTCTCCTGCTGCAGTTCACCGACCTGTTGGGCATCAACAAGGCGGTCGAGGTGCCGGCCACCCGGTTCGAGCGGGCCCTCGCGGGCGAGGTGCTGTTCGACGGCTCGGCCCTCGAGGGATTCGCCCGGGTGGCCGAAGCCGACGCGCTGCTGCTGCCCGACCTCGACAGCTTCTCCGTGTTCCCGTGGAGCCCGGCGGCCGGACCCGAGGGGGCGGTGGCGCGGCTCATCTGCGACATCCGCTACCCGGACGGTCGGCCGTTCGAGGGGTGTCCCCGCACCGCGCTCAAGCGGCAAGTGGAACGAGCGGCGCGCCAGGGGCTCACCCCGCGGGTCGGGTGTGAGGTGGAGTTCTTCATCTTCGAGCAGGACGAGCGCGGGCGGCCGACCACGCGCACGCTCGACGCCGGGAGCTACTTCGACCTCGTCCCGGTGGACCGTGGAGAGCAGGCGCGCCGAGCCGTGGTGGCGGCCCTCGAGGAGATGAAGCTCGCCGCGGAGGCGTCGCACCACGAGGTGGCGCACGGTCAGCACGAGATCGACCTCGGGAGCACCGACCCGCTGGCCCTGGCGGACCAATTGGCCACGCTGCGCTTCGTGGCACGCAACATCGGGCTGCAGCACGGCCTGGTCGCCACGTTCATGCCGAAGCCGCTCGACGGCCGGAACGGCTCGGGCATGCACACGCACCACACCCTGTTCAAGGGCGGCCGGAACGCCTTCTTCGACCCCAAGGGTCCCGAGCAGCTGTCCACCGTGGGCCGGTGGTACATCGGCGGCCTGCTGCGGCACGCGCGCGGATACTGCGCCGTGACCAATCCGCTGGTGAACTCCTACAAGCGTCTGATTCCCGGCTATGAGGCCCCGGTCAACGTATCCTGGTCCACGCAGAACGTCTCGCCGCTGATCCGGGTCCCGGCCGAGCGGGGGGAGGCGATGCGCTGCGAAAACCGGCTCCCCGATCCGTCCGCGAATCCCTACCTCGCCCTGGCGGTGCAGCTCGCGGCGGGGCTCGACGGGATCGCGCAACGCACCGACCCCGGCGATCCGGTGAACAAGAACATTTCGCGCATGTCCTACCGGGAGCGGCGCAAGTTCCGCATCGACGACCTGCCGCGCGACCTGCACGAGGCGCTCGACTTCCTGGAGAAGGACCCCGTGATCCGCGACGCCCTGGGCGAGCACATCTACGAGCGCTACCTGGACGCAAAGCGGGAGGAGTGGCAGGGGTACCTCGGCCAGGTCTCGGACTGGGAGCTGGACAGATACCTGGGGCAGTACTAGAGACGTCGAGCAAAGACGTCGAGCAAAGGCGTCAAGCGGGAACGTCAAGCAGAACCGTGGACTAACGTTCCGGAGACGGGTGGGCGTGCAGTCTAGCCAACAGCTTCAGAACGAGCCCCGTACGACTCTCGAGGACGGTGATGGTGCTCGTCTGGCCAGGATCGACTCGACCGCGACGTCCACCGCGATCTGGTGTACCAGCAGCCGGCGCGCGTCGGCGCGGAGAGCCATGCCGCAACATATCGTAGTGCGGCGAACGACCTGGCATCGTTTCTATGCGTTCGAGTCCACTTTTCGCGCAGGATCAGCGCGTTGGCGCCGCGGCCCGATCTCGTCACTCGACGTCTCCGCTTGACGCCTTCGCTTGACGCCTTCGCTCGACGTCTCTGCTTGACGTCTCTCGTCCTGACAGCCTGCGACCTCCTCCCCCGAGCCAGCGACACGTCCGGCGTGCAGCTGGCGGCGCGCTGGGAGCAGCGGGGACGACTGGTGGTCGAGACCGACCCTATCGTGACGCTCGTGCGCATGCGCGTCGAGACCTTGGGCGTCACGTCCCGGCACGACGTGCTGCTGACGCGCTTCGACTTCGATCCGTCGGAGGGCATGGGTGACGAGTACGCGCTGGCGCTCGCGCTGGACCTCGGCCGGGCCGACACCCTGCGGCCGAACCGGTCGTATCTCCTCGGCCCCGCGCCCGCCGGCCTGCCCGCCGCCGCGACCGTGGCCTGCCTCTGCCGGCCCCTGCGCCCCGACTCGGTCCGCGGCGCGTTCGCGATCACCACCCGCGGGTCGCGCATGCTCCAGGGGCGAGTGGATGGCGTGCTGTACTTCACCGCCTGGGACGACACGACACAGCACGTCACCTACCGCCTGCGGCAGCGGATCTTCGGTGTCCGGCCGTAGCGTGGCCCGTGACGCCCTCGGCCCGGCGCTCCTCGCCCTCGCCTGGATCGCCGGCCCGCTCCCGGCGGGCCTGGCCGCACAGACCGTCGACACCGTCATCGTCGAGAACGAGAGCGTCTTCGACCACACCGACTCGGTCTGGTACGCGCGCGTCGCGAACCTGCTGCACATCCGCACCCGGCCGTGGCTCGTGCGCCGCACCCTGCTCGTCCGGTCCGGCGATCCCTACGACTCGGCCACGGTGGCCGAAAGCGAACGGAGTTTGCGGAACCTCGGCGTCTTTCGCCGGGTCGCCCTGGATACCCTGCGACTCGACGACGGCCGGCTCGCCGTGCGCGCCGCCACCGGCGACGGGTGGAGTACGAAGCCCGACGTCGGATTTTCGTTCGGGGGTGGGGACGGGAGCTGGTCGGTCGGACTGGTCGAGGAGAACTTCCTCGGGACGGCCACCCTCGCCGCAGCCTCCTATCGCAGCACCCCCGACCGGCGCAGCCTGGATCTCGCCTACAAGAACCCCCACCTCTTTGGCCGCGGGGCGCCGCTCGAGCTGCTCTACAGCGCCCTGTCCGACGGAACGTTCGGGGCGTGGCACGCCGGCGTCCCCTTCACGTGGACCGGCGCCCGGCGCTCGCTCGAGACCGACGGGACCGCGGCCGATCGCCGGCTCCTCGTGTACCGCGACGGCGTGCTGGACCAGACCTTCCAGCAGCAGCTGCTCCGGTTCGCCCTGCGCGGCGGCGTGGCGCTCGGGGCCACGAGCCGCGAATACACGCGGCTGTGGTTCGCCATCGAGGGGCGGCGTGAGGACTACGCGCCCGCGCCGGCGTCGGCGCTGCCGTACTCGACCTTCGCGACGGCGGGGCTGGGCGTGGAGCTGGGCCACGTACGCTTCCGGGTGATGCAGCACCTGAACTCGTACGCGCGGGGCGAGGACGTGGACCTCTCACAGGTCCTGCGTCTCGGGGTCTGGGCGGCGCCGCGGGCGTGGGGCTATCCCGCTGACCGGGCGGGCGTCGGACCAGAGCTGGGGGCCCAGCTCGCCACCCGCTGGCGGCGGGGCTTCGTGCGGCTCAGGCTCCTCGCGCGCGCTGTGTACGTCCCCACCGGCGGCGAGGTCGACTCGGGCCGGGTCCGGGGCAGCGTGACCCTGGTGAGCCAGCCGCTGGCGCGCCAGACCTGGATCGCGTTCGTGGAGGCGGGCGTCGCGCGGCGGCCCGCGCCCGGTGGGGAGTTCGATCTCTGGTCGGAGGGACGCGGCCCGCGCGGCTTCCCGGCCCACGCCTTCACCGGCACCCGCATGGCGTGGGGCACGATCGAGAACCGCATCCTCGTGATCGACGACCTGTGGGGACTCATGGGGCTCGGCCTGGCGCCGTTCGTGGACTGGGGCGGCGCGTGGTACGAAGACGAGCCGTCACGTTTTGGCGTAACCACCGGGCTGTCGCTGCGGCTGGGATCGACGCGCTCGACGCGCGGCAGCACCGGCGAGTTCGCCCTGGGCTATCGCTTCGGCGAAGGGTTCTCCGGCGGCGGCTGGGCGCTCGCGATTCGCCGCGGGTTCGAGTTCTGAGCCGCGATCCGCTCGATCAGGTCGGCGGCACGGACCAGCATAGCCAACTCAATCAAGAGAGGCCCCTATGAGCCCGGTGCAGGACGTATTCGACGTCATCCGCCAGGGAGATGCCGCCCGCCTCCGGGCCCTGCTCGCGGCCGACCCCTCCCTGGTCAACGCCCGCAATGAGCGGGGGCATTCGCCCGTGCTGATCGCCCAGTACCACCACAAGCGCGAGCTCGTGGCCGTCCTGCTCGACGCCGGCCCCGAGCTCGACATCTTCGACGCCGCCTCGGTGGGCCGCGGCGCCCGTGTCGCCGAGCTGCTCGACCGCGACCCGAGCCTCTTGAACGGCTATTCCGGCGACGGCTTCTTCCCGCTCGGGCTCGCCGCCTTTTTCGGCCACCCGGATACGGTGCGGCTGCTGCTCGCCCGCGGTGCCGACGTCACCGCCGTGGCCCGGAACCCCATGCGGGTGCAGGCCCTGCACGCCGCCGTCGCGGGCAAGAGCGTCGAGGCGGTGCGGCTGCTGCTCGAGGCGGGCGCGCCGGTGAACACCAAACAGCAGGAAGGCTGGACGCCGCTCCATGCGGCGGTGCACAACCGGAGCATCGAGATGGTCCGGCTGCTCCTCGCGCACGGGGCCGATCCCGCGCTGACGAACGACCAGGGAACGACCGCCGCGGGACTGGCGGCGGCGGAGGGGGGCACCGAGATTCTCGCTGTCCTCAACCAATAGGCTCCCATGCTGGCGATCCTCGTGCTGGCGCTCGCCGCCCAGGACACCGTCCGCTTCACCCCCACGGTCGGCCACCCGACCTTCGCGGTGCGGCAGCCCGTGCTTCGTATCAAGCCGGGCACCGTGCTGGTCTCGAACACCATGTTCGGGCCTTACTACACAGAGCAGGGTGGCGCTTTCCCGGGGGAGGTGGGGCCGTTCTACATCGAGGGAGCGACCACGAACGACGTCCTCGTCGTGAAGATCCTCAAGGTCCGGCCCAACACCGACCTCGCGGCGGCGCAGCTCTACGCGAACTTCGGCGGGCTCGCGACGGATGGCCGCGTCCGCCTGCTCAACGACCCGATCCCGCCACGGCGCTACCTGTGGCGCCTCGACCGCCAGAAGATGACCGGCACGACCACCCTGCCGGATAGCCGCATGAAGCAGATCACGGTCGATCTCCGGCCGATGCTCGGCCGCGTCGCCGTGGCCCCGCGCGGCGAGGAGGCGTTCGCCGGCCTGTGGCCCGGCGACTTCGGCGGCAATATGGACGCCCAGGAGGTCCGCGAGGGCACCACGGTGTACCTGCCGATTTTCCACGACGGCGCGTACTTCTACTTCGGCGACGGGCACGCGCGGCAGGGAGAGGGCGAAGTAGCGGGCACCGGCCTCGAGACCTCGATGGACGTCGTGCTGCAGCTCGACCTCATCAAGGGCAAGACGATCGACTGGCCCCGCCTGGAAGACGCCGAGTACATCATGGTCGCCGGGAGCGGCCGGCCGCTGATCGACGCGTTCCGCCTCGCCCACGTCGAGCTGATCGAATGGCTCGGCGAGTACGGCTTCGGCAAGTGGGACGCCTACGCGCTGCTGGGCCAACTCGCCGAGAGCAGTGTCGCGAACATTGTGGACCCGAACTACACCGTCATCGCCAAGTTCCCGAAGCGCTACCTGCCGTAGTGCGGGCGACGAAGCGCGAACATGACGCCGATCTCGGGCGCCCAGTCGGTAGCCTTGGACGTGAGTCCGAAGGCGTTATTGAGCTTGAGGAAGACATTATCCGAGATGTGCCACTGCGCTTCCGTGATCAGCTCCACCTCGTCCTGGTTTCCCTCGACGCCCAGATACACACGCCAGGACCGTGACAGGCGCTTCAGGTACTCGACGGCGTACTCGCCGAGCTCGAGTACCGGCTCCTCCAGGGCGTACCCAGCTTCGGTTCGCAGGGTCACCGTCCCCCAGGAAAAACCCTTGACCACGCCGAATCCGAGCTTGAACTCCCAATCCGGTGTCGCGATCAGCAGCTTCTTTGTCTGCGCCGGCGCGACGGCCTCGAAGTAGCCGAAGAGCTCCGGGCGACCGGCGGTCTCAGTCATCAAGCGCGCCCGCAGCTGCCCCTCGACGTCTCCCAGTCCCGACTCCTCGATCCTGGTAGGAGCGGCAGAAGGGTCGCTCGGCGACGTCTCGAGGGACGCGCTGATGACCGCTGCCTCGACTTCGAGCGCCAGCCAGTCGGTCAGACCATACCCGATGAAGATTAGCCCCTCGGAGGCCCGGTACCTGCCCCGGTAGTCCTGGTCCGCTCCGGAGCCGCCATAGCCCAGCTCAGCGGGCTTGTATTCGAAGTCATTGTCGTAGTAGTACTCGAAGAAGGGGTAGAGCAGCACCTGGCCGCGTTGGATGTAGGTCCCGAACATCGACGTCGGGAGCCCGGTGCCACGGTCCCGCAGGTACACCGGCAGGTCGCCCTGCTGTGCCTCGGCCGGACCGAGCAAGCCGGCCACTCCCGTGGCAAGCACGAGCGCGACTAGATGGGTGACTCTCGAGGTCGGGTTCATGAGTACCGTTCTCCTGTTGAGTGGATTCTAGAGAGCCTGCGCTCGGTGCCGGTGTCTGAGCCCGCGCAGTACCGAGCACAGCAGCGCAGTCGCCACGAAGGCCGCTCCCCAGACGGGATCGAGCGTCAACTCCCCCGTGTACGCGAAGTCACCAGCGAGCTCCAACACGGTAAAGGACGAGACCAGCGCGAACAACCCGGAATACTCACGCTGCAACACCGTGCGCACCGAGAAGGCCCGGGTCGGCGACTGCCACTGCCAGCGACGCGGGATCATCGCCGGCGTGCGCGCCGCCCAATCCATGAACGTCGCGCCGAACTTGCGCCGCAGGAACTCCTCCTCGGCGAACATGATGCGCTCATAGTACAGGGAGAACGCGAGGGTGATGAGCACCGGCGACCACCACACGCGGGGCAACGTCGCTAGGCCCAGCCACATGAGGTAGTTGCCGAGATACAACGGGTGCCTCACCAGCGAGTACATCCCCGTCGTGTTGAGGGAGTCGGCCACTTGCTCGTGCCGATTCCGTCCCGACGTGCCCGGTGGGGCGAACCCCACGGTCGCGACACGCACACCGAGCCCCAACAGCGAGACGGCCAGACACAGACCCTCCCACAGCAGGTCGAGTCGGTGGCTGCTCGCAGGGTACCGGAAGCCGGCCACCGCCACGAAGAGGCCGGGGAGCAGGAGCAGGGGAACGAAGCCCCGGCGGCGGAAGAGCCAGTTGCCCGCCGCCTCAAAGTCCTCACGGAGCGCCATTTCCCACACCTCCAACCCGGCCAGGGCTTGCCCTCCCGCGACAGCATCGGGATCTTAGAAGGAGCAGACGAACCAGGTGTTTGTGACAGCTCTCCTCGACGTAGCCACGATCGTGCTCGCGGTCCAGGCGGCGACGGCCTCCGTCGCCGGGACCGTGCGGGACGGGGACAGCGGTGAACCGGTCACCGGGGCCGTGGTGACCCTCACCGACCTCGACCGAACCGCCGTCACCGATGCGGAGGGTCGCTACGTCTTCGCCGGCGTCTCCACCGGGCCGCATCACGTCGCGGTGCGGCGCATCGGCTACGCGCCACGGACGCTGCACGCGCTGGTGCCGCGCGAGGGAACGGTCGAGATCAACATCGCATTGCGTTCCGACCCGATCACGCTCGCGGCGATCGAGGCTCGGATCGCGGTCCCCGTCCGCGGACTCGACGCCGGCGACAGCACCGGCTTTCCGGGCCGATCCCTGTCCCTGGCGGCCGTGCGCAACCACCCCCTGCTGTCCGAGCCGGATGTGTTCCAGGCCCTGGGTGGTGGCGAGGTCGTGCTGCGCCCCGAGTCGCCCAGCGGGATCCACGTCCGCGGCGGGGCGTCGGACCAGGTCGCCTACCTGCTCGACGGCATTCCGGTGTTCAGCCCCTACCACACGGCCGGGAGCTTCAGCGCCTGGAATCCGGATGCCCTCTCGCGGCTCTACCTCGCGACGTCGGCACCCGCATCGGCTTGGCCCGATGCGCTGTCGGGCGCCGTCTCGGCGACGACTCGCGCACCGGGCTCCCAGGTCGGGACGCAGGGGAGCGTCAGCACCACCCAGACCCGCGTGACGCTCGACGGTCCCCTCGGGAGTCGGGGCGCGGGATTTCTGTTCAGCACGCGCTCCGGATTCGCCGGATTCCCGGCCCCCAAGCGCGAGTCGTCGTACCTGCGGGGCGAGACGGGCGACTGGCTCGCGAAGCTGGAGGCGCCGTTCCTCGGCGGTCGCGTCCGCGCGCTCGGCTACGGGAGCGCCAGCGAGATGGACGCCGCGGCCGCCCCGCTGGAGGTTGCGGGTGCGCCGGAGGTCGCCCCCACGCGAAACGCATTCGCCTGGCACAGCGGGTCCCTGGGCGGTGAGTGGACACGGCAGCTCGGGCGGGCGGCGGTCCACGTCCGCGTCTGGCGTGCTTCCCAGAACGCGGGTGCCATATGGAGCGGCCAGGATTCTGTGCCGGGCGGTCTTGCGGCGGGACGTCGCGACGACGGGCTGCTCGCGACGGTGCATGTGACCGGCGCGGGGCGGAGTACCGCGTTGGGTATGCGTGCGCAGCGGAGCCGAACCTACTACGACCTCTCGAGCGCGGGCCGCTCGCTGGTGCTGAACGTCGGCACGCCCGTGGCGGCCGCGTTCGTGCAGCACGCCCGTTCCCTCAACGGGCGTACCGAGCTGGAGCTGGGCCTGGGGGGCGCCGCAGCCGCGGGCGGCTTCCATTTGAGCCCCAGGGCCGAGCTGCGCTGGAGGCCTGCCAGCACCATCTCCATCTCCGGCGGCTACGCCCGCGTGCACCAGTTCGCGCAGTCGCTACGCAACGCGGAGTCCGTCGTCGGCACCATCTTCCCGGTCGACCTGTACGTCGGGGCCGGCGGCTCCGGAGTGCCCGTCGCCCGGAGCGACCAGGGGATCCTCGCCGTCGAGTACCGGCCGACGGCGGGGCTGCGCGTCGCAGCGCAGGCGTACGCGCGCGACTTCCACGGCCTGGCATTGGTGGCGCCCCGCGATGCCGACCCCTTCGCCACCAGCGGGTTCGTGGTGGGCTCGGGTGCCGCGCAGGGCGTCTCGTTCGAGATCGGTGCGAACGGCGCGCGGTACGGCGTGGTCGCGAGCTACGGCCTCCAGCGCGTACGCCTGCGCAGTGGCGACACGAGCTACGTCCCGGATCATGGCGCCGTGCATGCGATCGACGCGGGTGTCATCGTGTACCCGACCGCCACGTTCTCCCTCCGACTCGGCGCCAGCGGTGTCCTCGGACGTCGCACGACCGCCCTCGGAGGTCCGTTCGAGTGGGAGGGCTGTAATCTGCTCGATCGGGGCTGCGAGTTCGCCGGAAGCCCGGACCACCGGCCCGAAGCGCTCGGCGGGACGCGTCTACCGGCCTACTTCCGGGTGGACCTCGGGGTCCGCAAGCACTGGCACCTGAGGATCGGCGGCCGGGACGGCCAGATCGCCGTATTCGGCACCGTGACGAATCTCTTCGGCCGCAAGAACGTGCTCACGGTCGCCGCCGACCCGGTGACGGGGGAGCGCGCGGGCATCGAGATGCGGCCCCGGGCGCCCCTCGTCGTCGGGATCGACTGGCGGTTCTGAGTCACGGGAGTCCGGCAAGGGTGTCGTGGAGCCGCGCGGCGGCGGCGGCCGCTGCCGGGAGATCCCGAGCCCTGGCGGCGGCCCGGACGTCGCCGAGTCGCGCATCGACGAGCCTCAGAGCGGGCTCGTAGGGGGTATCCGTTGTGATCCGGTCCCGGATCCACTTGAGCGTAGCGATATCGCCGAGCACCCCGCCCAGGTCGTCCGCTTCCGCGTCGACGAGGATCTGACGGACCCAGAGGTCGATGAGGGCGACATCGATCTCGCCCCGGGGCCGGTGACGCAGCTGAAGGTCCAGGCTCGCTAACGCGACGTCGATGGCCGCCTGGCGGGCCGCCGCCGGTTGGGTGGCGGTGACCGCTGCCTCCAGCGTCGCGAGCGCACCGTCCATCTGGGTATCGAGCATTGGAGGCACGCCGCCCGTCTGAAACGCGGCCCAGGCGGCGGTCATGTCGTTGACCGCGGCCGACGCCGCGCTCCAATCACCGGCTTGGGCGGCGTCGAAAACGTCGCCAGCGCGGCTCGACAGGGTCTCGAGCTCGGCCGGTGTGGGCCCGGGGAGCGCGTCCGTGGGTACGGCGAGGGCGATGGCCTCGAGGTTGCCGCCGGAGCCGGTTGAGAACTCGCCGTAGCCGGGCGCGAAGATCTTGTCCTCGAGCGTGGCATCCATGTGCAGCTCCTCGACGACGATCGCGCCGGCGACGGGACCTCGCGGGCCGTTCACGGTCGCGCCGGTGGACCTGACGGTCACTTCCTCGAAGACGAGGCCGCAGATGTTCTCGGGTCGCCACACGTTGCCGACCTGTGGGTTAGCGGCCATGATCATCGCGGCGGGGCCGTCCCTGCCGGCGAGCCAGGTGCCCTCCGTGTCGACGATGACGCCGGCTTCGTAGTTGAACACGTCCTCACCGAAGTACCAAACCGATCCGTCGTCGGCCTGGCCGTACCAGTCGAGCGCGACCTCGAGGATGCGCCCGTCGAGAAACGCGACGTACTGTGAGACGAGCGTCTCGACCTCTGCGCCATCCAGCTCGATGGTCCTGGTGTAGGGCAGGAGGGTGGTTTCGACCCGCAGCGGAATGCCGTCCACGTTGCCGAGCAGCAGCGCCCGGGCGAGCTGGCTGATCGGGAACAGCGGGTTGGAGACGTTCGTGGGGTTGGAGAACGACGGCTGGCCAAGATCGACCCGCGCACTCGCCGGTGCGGTCGGCAAATCGGGGCAGCTCGAATCCGGGGCTGTGGACTCGCCGCAGCTGCCGGCGGCGAGGGCGATGCCCGCAGTCGCAAGGATCGCTGCCGGCTGAATGAATCGTCTGGTCATGAGACGCCTCCGTCCGTGGTGGAAAGTGCAGTTCGGAGGGGAGAGCCGACGAACGGGAGGTTTGTGACAGCCGCCGCGTCACAAGGCCGGCACGTCACCGGTTCATACTGGTGGCGGCGACGGAGGCGGCCTGTTGGCCCCGGTGGCCACAGCGACGGAGGCAGATGACGCTGTCTTTCCACGACCGCTTCGTGGAGCTGTTCAATGCGCACTTTCACCGGCTGTACCGGTACCTGGACCGCCTGTCGGGCGATCCGGAGCTGGCTGCCGACCTGGCGCAGGAGGCGTTCGTGCGGTTGTACCGCAGGGGCTCCCCGCCGGACTCGCCGGAGGCCTGGCTGATAACCGTGGCGACGAACCTGTTCCGCAACGACCGATCGCAGCGTGCGCGACGCCTGCGTTTGCTGACGACCGCGCGAGGGGAAGCCGTGCTGGCGGATCCCGCGCCCTCGCCCGCGGAGGCGACCATCACCGAGGACTCCCGGCAGCGCGTACGGGCGGCGATTGACCGGCTGCCAGAGCGGGACGGGCGCATGCTGCTGCTGCGGGCGGAAGGCTACAGCTACCGGGACATCGCCGCCGCTCTGGATCTCAACGCCGCAAGCGTCGGCACCCTGTTGGCGCGGGCCAAGCGGGCGTTCCGAGATCTCTACGAAGGTGGGGCGGATGCACCTTGAGGTCGAGCAGATCCAGCGACTGCTGCACGGCGAGCTCGATGCGCCGGGACAGGTAGCCGTGCGCGGGCACTTGGCGGCGTGTGCCGACTGCCGGGGGGAGGTCGAGGAGGCGGAGCGGGAGGAAGCGCTGATTCTCCGCCTGCTGCGCCGGGTGGACCACGCGCCGCCCGCCGTCGACGCGCAGGCGCTGGCCGCGCGCGCTCGCCGTGTGGTGCCGGGATGGGGCCGATGGGCGGCGGGCGTGCTGCTCTCGCTCGCGGTCGCCGGGGTGGCCTACGCCGCCCCCGGATCGCCGGTCCCGGCGTGGGTGGATCGCGTGGTGGGGTGGGTGGCCGGACCCGCTCCCGTGCCGCCCGAGCCACAGCTCGCGGGGGTCGCCGTCGAGCCGAGCGAGCGGTTCACGATCGCTTTTGGAGCGGAGCAGGCGCGGGGCATCGCCACGGTCTCGCTCACGGCCGGGTCGAGCATCGTGGCTCGGCGGCTCGACGGTGCGGCAATCTTCACGACCGGTGTCGATCATCTCACCATTGAGAATGCCGGCTCGACCGCGGACTACGAGATCGAGCTGCCGCAGAGCGCGCTGTGGGTGGAGATCAGACTCGGCGCGCGGCGTCTGCTCCTCAAGGACGGCTCTCGCGTAATCACGGACGCTCCGGTCGATGCCCGCGGGCGCTACCTCTTGCCGCTGACGTCGGTCCGGTAGGTCTTGCCCTGACGCTTGTCCGAGGCGAACCTCTGCGGAACCACGCGGGGCGAGCCCGGATGAGCGAATCTCACACGACCGTTGGAACGACCCGGCTCGCGTTGAGCGCGACGCTCCACTGCCTCACCGGCTGTTCGATCGGCGAGGTCCTGGGCATGGTGCTGGGCACCGCGCTCCACTGGTCGAACGCGGCCACGATCGCTGTGTCCATCGCGCTAGCATTCGTCTTCGGCTACTCGCTCACCCTCTGGCCGCTGCTGCGCGCGGGGCTACGCTGGGCGGTCGCCCTGCCGCTCGCACTCGCCGCCGATACGATCTCCATCACCGTGATGGAGATCGTGGATAACGCCATCATGCTGCTCGTCCCGGGCGCCATGGATGCGCACCTGACCGAGCCACTCTTCTGGGGCAGCCTGGCGGTCTCGCTGCTTGTCGCCGGGATCGCTGCATTCCCCGTGAACCGCTGGCTGATCACGCGCGGGCGCGGACACGCGCGGGTGCACGCGCACCATCACCACTAGGGCTTGCCACGGCCCGAGACACCTTGCCCTTCCGCTCGCTGCTGGCGAACCCCCAGGCGGTGTGTCAGGTTACCTGCGAGGCATGACTCCGGTCCAGGCTCAGGGGGATCTAACGATGACAATCAGGACTCTGCAGGGATTCCAACTCCTCGGAGCAACCGCCCTGGTGATCCTGTGCGGTTGCAAGAGCGATTCCCAGTTGGCCGAGGTCGCGGCGATGGAGCAGCTGGAGAACGCGCACCTCGCGACGTTCGATGACCTCGATTACAACGTGTTCAGCGGCCAAAAGTGGGATGAGCTCGGCAAGAGCCATGCGCGAGGCATCATCGTGCACTGGCCTGATGGCCGGACAACCACCGGGATCGACGTGCACATCGCGGATCTCAAGGGGATGTTCGTCTTCGCGCCGGACACGCGCGTCAAGGAGCATCCCATCCGTATCGCCTCCGGTGAATGGACGGCGGTCACGGGCGTCTTTGAGGGCACGTTCACTCAGCCCATGCCGATCGGCGACGGTAAGACGATTCCCCCGACGGGCAAGTCGTTCAAGCTGTCCATGGCGACCATCGGACGCTGGCAGGATGGGGTCATGGCCGAGGAATGGCTGTTCTGGGACAACCAGACCTTCATGAAGCAGGTGGGGCTCGCACCGTAGCGTTGCCGAACCTGTAGCGGCTCGCGCGCTTACGCTTCGCGCCATCGGGCGTTCGGCCCGATCGCATGGTGCACAGCGTACGCGAGATCGGGCCGATCCTCCCGCTCTAGAAACGCCCGCTCCAGCTCAGGACGTTCCGGTGATTGGTGATGTTGACCACGTGGAGGAAGAAGCGTAGCTCGCCGTCGATCTCGACCCGGCGGACCGAGCGATGCTCGACTATGCGATGCTGCTGACCCGCGGGCCGCATGGCGTTACCGGTGAAACGGTGGGCGTGTTGCGGGCGGCTGGATTCGATGATCGCGGCGTCCACGACATCTGCGCGGTCACGGCCTACTACGCGTTCGTGAACCGCATGGCCGACGGCCTGGGCGTGGAGCTCGAGGAGCGCTTCGGGCGGTAAGACTGTTCGGCGGCCTGGTGTGGCCGGGTGCGAAGCCTTGCAGAACGCCTAGCGCGTTGCGACCTTACCCTTCCACCGGCGCCGTAGCCAAGTGGTAAGGCGGAGGTCTGCAAAGTCCCTCTGCCTTTTTCCTTTCCTGTCCGTCGGTTTCCTAAGTGGTAGCTGTGAGGCGCAGTTGCAGTCTCATGCCTGTCGGGCTGAGTCACGCTAGTACGTAGGAATCCGGGGGCGTCTGCCCACAATTGTGCCCACAGGGCGACGCAGATGGTTCTGCTCGGGTGAGACCACTCCGAAGACACCCGATCGTCGCGACCCCCTGAACCCCATGCTCCCCACTAGGGGACGGAGTCACGACACTGAGTAGCAATCACGCGGTGTTCTGGGCATCAGTGTCGTAAGTCGGACAACCGGCAACAACGAGAAGTAGCACGATACTCGCAACGAAACTCACACCACCGGCCGGCCTCCTGGACCAAGTTCGGGAGGTCGTCCTCTTATTGACCAGACCGAGCACGACAGCTATCACCCCAACTACGCCTGCTGGGTGGTTATTTCAAGCAGCTAGGGCGGCGAAACTCAACTGGTTTCCTGCATCTTATGCGACCGCGGATCTCTCATCCCGGGTTAAGGTGTTTTTCATGCCCGCTGAGTCATAATTGCTAGGAGCACGCGAGTGTTCCGATTCATGATGATCTCGGCGTGCAGGCCTGCGGAAAGGAGCTGGCGTATGTGGCAGTCGAAAAGCGATAAGGACCTTGAGCGGGACGTCAGGGAGGAATTGGCGTTCGATCCGAGGGTGGACGTGAAGGCAA
>CAZVSO010000036.1:0-19313 GCA_964629425.1 uncultured Gemmatimonadaceae bacterium | reverse complement strand
GCCGCCAGCCACTCGATGATCCGCTGGTCGAAGTCGTCGCCACCGAGGTGGGTGTCGCCGTTGGTCGCCTTGACCTCGAAGACCCCCTCGGCCAGCTCGAGAACGGAGATGTCGTAGGTTCCGCCGCCGAGATCGTACACCGCGACCTTCTCTTCCTTCTTTCGCTCGAGACCGTACGCCAGCGCCGAGGCCGTCGGCTCGTTGATGATCCGCACCACGTCCAGCCCCGCGATCTTCCCCGCGTCCTTGGTGGCCTGGCGCTGCGCGTCGTTGAAGTACGCCGGGACGGTGATCACCGCTTTCTCGACCTTGTGGCCGAGGTAGTCCTCGGCGGTCTGCTTCATCTTCTGGAGGATCATGGCCGAGAGCTCGGGGGCCGTGTAGCGCTTGCCCTGGATCTCGACGGTCGCCAGATCGTTCTGCCCCGGCGCGACCCGGTATGGCACGCGCTTCGTTTCCTCGACCACTTCCCCCATGCGCCGCCCCATGAAGCGCTTGATGGAGAACACGGTGTTCTGGGGGTTGGTCACGGCCTGCCGCTTGGCCACCTGCCCGACCAGCCGCTCGCCATCCTTCGTGAAGGCGACCACGGACGGGGTGGTACGGCCGCCCTCCGCGTTCGGGATGACGACGGGATCGCCACCCTCCATGACCGCGACGACCGAGTTCGTCGTCCCCAGGTCGATCCCGATGATCTTCTCAGCCATTGTCAAAGCTCCTTCCGGAGTTCGATGCGCAGTTCGGTCCAACGGTCGCCGAAAGGCAAGGGCTATGCCGGGGAATGGTGTCAATATGGCAGGATAGACGGGGCGGGGCGACCGGCCCGCACCGTCCTTGGCCGTCTTCGGCCGTCCTGGACCGTCTTAGATTCTCCCCATGTTCCCCTACAAAGACGAGAACCCGACCTATCTCACGCCGGTGGTCACCATCGGGATCATTGTGCTCAACGTGCTCGCGTGGCTCCTGATTCAGGGCGCGGGGACGCCGGAAGCGTTCAGCCGGTCGGTGTGCGACCTCGGCGCGATCCCGGGCGAGCTCTTGGGCCGGGTCCCACCCGGGACGAGCGTCGAGTTGGGGCCTGGCGTGCAGTGCGTACTCGAGGGGCGCAATTACGTCGACGCGCTGTCTTCGATGTTCCTCCACGGCGGCTGGATGCACCTGATCGGCAACATGGTGTTTTTGTGGGTGTTCGGGAACAACATCGAGGACGCCATGGGCCACGGGCGGTTTGTCGTGTTCTACGTGTTGTGCGGGATCGCCGCGGTCGCGGCGCAGGTGTTCGTGAGCCCGACCTCGCCCATCCCGATGGTCGGGGCGTCGGGGGCGATCAGTGGGGTGCTCGGCGCCTACCTGCTCTTGTATCCCAAGGTTCGCGTGCACACGCTGATCTTCTTCGGCTTCTTTGTCAGCCGGGTCGCGCTCCCCGCGTACCTGATGCTGGGCTACTGGATCCTGCTGCAGTTCCTGGGTGGCATGTTCGCCGGTGTGGAAGGGGGTGGTGTGGCGTACATGGCGCACATCGGCGGATTTGTGGCGGGGCTGGTGCTCATCCGGCTGTTCGCTCGGTCAGACTACCTGGCGCGGCGGCCGGTGCACACGGCCGAGTACCTGCATTGGCGTGAGCGGTGAGCGTCTCTATCTCCGCTCCTCTGCGTGGTGCTTGATCGTCTTCCCCTCGACCAGGAACACGACGTCCTCGGCGATGTTCGTCGCCAGGTCGGCCACGCGCTCGAGGTTGCGGCTCACGAGGAACAGCTCCATCCCCGCGCCGATGATGTGGGGATCTTCCATCATGTGGGTGAGCAGGATGCGAAACACGGAATCGTGCAGGGCATCCACGCCATCGTCGCGGCCGCAGATGGCCCGACCCGCCTGAGGGTCGCCGCGGACAAACGCCTCGAGCGCATCCGCGAGCATGGTGCGCGCCTGCCGCGCCATCTCGACGATCTCGGGCTCGGGGGCGATCGGCCGGTGGGCCAGCAGCCGCTCGGCCGACTGGGCGATGTTCACGGCGTGATCGCCCACGCGCTCCAGGTCGTTGGCGATCTTCATGGCGGCGGTGAGGAGCCGCAGATCCTTGGCCATCGGCTGCTGGGTGGCCAGCAGCCGGATCACCGACTCCTCGACGTCGAGCTCGAGCGCGTCGATTTCCCCGTCGCGCGCGATCACCTGCCGCGCCTTCTCCGCATCCCGCTCCAGCAGGGCGTCGACCGACGTCGCGAGGGCGGCCTGGGCCTCTCCCGACATGGTGAGGAGGCGCACTTTGAGCTCGGAGAGCTCGTCGTGGAAATGTCGATGGGCTGGTTGCGCAGTCATCCGAACCGTCCCGTTATGTAGGCCTCGGTGCGCTCGTCACCGGGGCTCGTGAAGATCTGCTGGGTCGTGCCGAACTCGACCAGGCGGCCGAGGTAAAAGAAGCCCGTGAAATCGGAGACCCGGGCAGCCTGCTGCCTGTTATGGGTCCTGATGACGATTGTGTAGTCCCGCTTGAGCTCGGTGATGAGCTCCTCGATGCGCTGCGTCGCGTTGGGGTCGAGGGCGGAGCACGGCTCGTCCATCAGCAGCAGCTCGGGCTCGTTGGCGAGGGCCCGGGCGATGCAGAGCCGCTGCTGCTGGCCGCCCGAGAGGCTGGTGCCCGCGTCATTGAGCCGCTCCTGGACCTCGTCCCACAGCGCCGCCTGCCGCAGCGCGCGCTCGACCCGCTCGGCGATCTCCGTCTCGCGCGCGAGGCGATTGATGCGCGGGCCGTACGCGACGTTGTCGAACACCGACTTGGGGAACGGGTTGGGCCGCTGGAACACCATGCCCACCCGGCGCCGCAGCTCCACGGTGTCGGTGCCGGGCGCGAACACCGACACGGCGTCGAGCAGGATGTCGCCCGTGTGGCGCGTGTACGAGATCAAGTCGTTCAGCCGGTTGACCGACCGCAGAAAGGTGCTCTTGCCGCAGCCCGAAGGGCCGATGAGCGCGGTGACGGCGTTGCGCGGGACGGTGAGGCCGACGTCGAACAGCGCCTGGCTGGCCCCGTACCAGAAGTTGTAGGCGCGGACATCGACTATCGGGAGCCGGTGCCCGGGGGCCCCGGGGCTTCGCCCCGGGGTCAACCCACCCGCGAAGGGCACCGTCGGCGCCGTGGCCGTCATCCGAACCTCCCGGTGATGTACGCCTCCGTGCGCTCGAGCGCGGGCTTGGTGAAGAGACCGCTGGTTCGGCCCACCTCGACGAGCTCCCCGAGATAGAAGAAGGCCGTATGGTCGGACACCCGGGCGGCCTGCTGGAGGTTGTGGGTCACGATGACGATGGTGTAGCGCGCCTTCAGCTCGTGGCACAGCTCCTCGATGCGCTGCGTTCCGGCGGGATCGAGGGACGCGGTGGGCTCGTCCAGCAGCAGGACTTCCGGCTCCGGCGCCAGCGCGCGCGCCATGCACAGCCGCTGCTGCTGGCCGCCGGAGAGCGCCAGGGCGCTCGTTTGCAGCCGGTCCTTCACCTCGTCCCACAGCGCCGCCCGGCGGAGGGCCTGCTCCACCGCGGCGTCGAGGGCCCGCCCGGACAGCTTCCCGTTCACGCGCAGCCCGGCCGCGACGTTCTGGTAGATGGACATCGTGGGGAAGGGCGTGGGCCGCTGGAACACCATCCCCACGCGCCGGCGCACCCGCACCGGGTCCACTCCCCCGCCGTAGATGTCTGCACCGTCGAGCAGCGCCTTGCCGGTCACCCACCCGCCGTCGGACAGCTCGTGCATGCGGTTGAGGCAGCGCAGGAAGGTGCTCTTGCCGCAGCCGGAAGGTCCGATGATGGCGGTGACGCTGTTGCGCGGCAGGCCGAGCGTCACGTCCTTCACCGCCGCCTGGCGGTGATACAGCGCCGTGAGGCGCTCGGTCGCGATGTGATTCCCGAGCTCAGCGGGCGCCATACCGTTGCCGGGTGGCCCAGCGGGCGAGGAGGGCCAGGACGAGCACGAGGGCCATGAGCACGAGCGCCGCAGCCCAGGCGAGTCGTTGCCACTCGTCGAAGGGGCCCGTGGCGTAGACGTAGATCTGGAGCGAGAGCGTCTGCATCGGCTGATCCAGCCTGGTGCTGAAATTCAGATTCCCCAGGGCCGTGAAGAGCAGCGGCGCCGTCTCGCCGGCGATCCGCGCCACCGCCACGAGGCACCCGGTCACGATACCGCCCATGGCGGTGCGCACCACGACCGCGAGCGACGTGCGCCAGCGCGGGTAGCCGAGGGCAAGGGCGGCCTCGCGCAGCGAATGGGGAACGAGGCGCACCATTTCCTCGGTGGTACGGGCGATCATCGGGAGCATCAGCACCGCCAGCGCGACGGCGCCCGCCAGCGCGGAGAAGCGCCCTGCCGGCTTGACGATGAACGTCCAGGCGAAGATGCCCACCACGATGGACGGGGTGCCGTTCATGACGTCGGCTGCGAAGCGCACCAGCCAGCCGAGGCGCCCATTGCCGTACTCCGCGAGGAAGATGCCGGTCCCGATGCCGACCGGCAGGCCGATGAGGCAGGCCAGCCCCACGATGATGCCGGTGCCGACGATCGCGTTGGCCACGCCGCCGCCCGCCTCCCCGGCGGGCACGGGGTTGCGGGTGAAGAAGCTCCAGTCGATCGAGGAGGCGCCCTTGGCGACGAGGTCGCCCAGAATGAAGAGCAGCGGGAGGACCGCGAGCGCGCACAGCACGGCGACGGCGGTGGTGAACACCGCGCTCGCCGCCCGCCGGCGCAGGACGCGGGCCCTCACAGCGCCCGGCTCCCGACGGCGGCCCCGCGCGCGACCCGCCAGATCAGCAATCGCGCCAGGGCGTTCACGACCACGGTGACGACGAACAGGATGAGCCCGACCTCGAACAGGGCCGACAGGTAGAGACTGGTCGTCGCCTCGCTGAACTCGTTGGCGATCGCAGAGGCCATCGTGTAGGCGGGCTGGAGCACCGATACGCTGATGTCGTGCCGGTTGCCGATTACCATGGTCACCGCCATGGTCTCACCCAGGGCGCGACCGAGGCCGAGCATGATGGCGCCGATGATGCTGGCGCGGCCGTAGGGCAGGACCGCGGTCCACACCGCTTCCCAGCGCGTCGCGCCGAGGCCGAGCGCGGCCTCCCGCTGGCTTGCCGGGACCGCGAGCAGCACCTCGCGCGACACGGCGGCGATGTAAGGAACGACCATGATGGCGAGGATGATGCCGCCGGCGAGCAGCGAGTTGCCGTAGAACACGCCCTCGAGGAACGGCGTCCATCCGAGCGTGGCCTTGAGCGGCGGCACGACCGTGCTGCGGAGGAAAGGGATCAGCACGAAGATCCCCCACAAGCCGTACACCACGCTCGGCACCGCGGCGAGCAGCTCCACCAGAAACGCCACCGGCTTGCGCATCCAGCCGGGAGCGAACTCGGTGAGGAAGATGGCGACGCCCAATGCGAGGGGCACCGCGAGGAGGAGCGCCAGCGCCGAGGAGGCGAGCGTGCCGAAGATCATCGGCGCGGCGCCGTAGACCTCCGCCACGGGATCCCACACCGAGGTCCAGAGAAACCGCCACCCGAAGCGCTCGATCGCCGGCCTGGCGTTGGCGACGAGCTCGGCCAGCAGCGCCAGGAGCAGCAGGGGGAGCGTGAGGGCGAGGGCCGTAAGCGAGGCGCGGTAGGCGCGGTCCGCGCGGTTGCGGCCGTGTAGCGCGACGACGGGCGCCGGCGTGGGCCAGGCGGGCGCGCCTGGCGGGCGAGGCGCCTCGCGCACCCCGTGTCCCTCGCTGCGGTCGCCCTCGCCCGTCAGCACCGTCGGGAGGCGGCCGTCAGGGGGCCGAGCGCGGTGTCCACACGGCGCGACCACCCGCCGACACGGTCTTCAGGCGGGCCTCGATCCAGGGCAGCATCTCTTTCGGCAGCGGCGCGTACCCCAGTCCGGCCGCGTAGGTCTGGCCTTCCGTGAGGCTCCACCAGGTGAAGCGAGCCAGCTCGCGGGCCTTCACGGCGTCGGGATACTCCTTGCGGATCAGCAGCCAGGTGAAGCTGGCGATGGGATACGCCTGCGACCCGCCCGGATCGGTGATCGAGACGCGGAAGTCGGTGCCCGGGCCCATGTCTGCCATGGCGCCGCGAGCGGCGGCCGTCACCGACTCGAGGCTCGGCGTCACGAAGCTTCCGGCCCGGTTCTGCACCTGGCCCACGGCCATCTTGGTGATCAGGGCGTAGCCCAGCTCGACGTAGCCGATGGCGCCGGGAGTCTGGCGCACCGTGGCGGCGACACCCTCGTTGCCGCGCCCGCCCAGGCCGACGGGCCAGTTCACCGACGTGCCCCGTCCGACTCCCCGCTGCCACTCCGGGCTGACCTTCGTAAGGTAGTCCGTCCAGACGTAGCTCGTGCCCGATCCATCGGAGCGGTGCACCACCAGGACGTCCGTCGCCGGCAGGGTGACGCCGGGGTTCGCCCCTGCCACCCGGGGGTCGTTCCAGCGCGTCACCTTGCCGAGGAAGATGTCGGCGAGGAGGGCGGGTGTGAACCGCAGGGCGCCGGCGACGCCGGGCAGATTGTAGGTGGGGACGACGGCGCCCAGCACTGTCGGAATGTGCAGCACGTTCCCACCGATCGCCGCGATCGCGGAGTCCGTCATCGGAGCGTCGGTGCCGCCGAAGTCCACCGTCTTGTCCGAGAACTGGCGGATGCCGCCGCCCGAGCCGATCGACTGGTAGTTGATCTCGACGTTGTCGAACCTCTGGTTGTACGTCAGGATCCACTTCTGGTAGATGATGTTGGGGAACGTCGCCCCGGCGCCGGTGAGGCGCACCTGCGCGCCCAGCGGTGCCGCGAGGGCGAGGCCGAGGACGGCACCCGTCAGAATCCGAGTATTCATGCCGCGCTCCATCAGAAGTTGGCTTGCCACGAAAGGATGAACTGCTGGGCCGACAGGCGCTCCCCGCCCCGGACGTACGAGTAATAGTCGAACCCGGCCCGCAGGATCACGGTGTTCGCGAAGAACACGCTGATGGCCGGCGTGATCAGGTACGCCGAGTCGCCCGAGTCGTCGGTGTTCGCGTTGGTGACGTCCACGCGCAGGGCGGGCTCGAGCAGCTTCACGATCCGCGTGTCGCTGCCCCCGGTCACGATGCGATACGCGCCGACCACGTGGAGCGAGGCGAAGCGCACGATGTTCGAGTCGGCGCTGTTCAGCAGGTTGGCGGTGTTGAGGGTCGGGGCGTTCACGCGCCGGCTGACCGGGACGTTGTCGCCCAGGACGAAGTCGGCGATGACGTGCGGGCCGGGGCGGAACCCGCCCCACTCGAGATCGAGGCCGATCGCCGTGGTCATCTTCGACGAGTCGGCGTAAAAGGACTTGGCTGTGGTGGCGCTCGAGGTGCAGGATGACGGCACCGGGTTGCAGATGGCGCGATCGCGTGCGGCGAATGAGGCCCCGACCTGCAGGACCGGCTGGTCGTCGGCGTTGGTCAGGAGGACGCCGGTGGCGCGGCCAAAGAAGCTCTTCGCGTTGTTGACGTCCCGGGTGCTCTCGCGGGAGCCGCCTTGGATCCCGGCCTTGATGGCAAAGCGGTTGCCCGGCGTCGCATAATCGAGGAACGCGCCCAGGTCGTGCGACCCGTACCCGTTCGCGATCACCAGGTTGCCCATGGCCTCCTGCTGGAGCGAGAGGCCGGAGATCACGACGCCGCGCTCGATCGACGGCAGGGTGTTCGACGAGGTCAGCTCGTAGCGCTGGAACGGCGACTTCTCCTGGCCCATCGTCAGGCCGAACCGCGGCGCGAGGCCCACCCGTAAGTAGGCGTCCCGCATCCGCAGACTGCCCATCTCGAAGCTGGGCTGGATCACGAGAAGCATGTTGTCGCCGAAGCGCACGTCGGTCTGAATGCGCAGTCGCCGCACCAGGAACTGATTGTCGACGGCGGCCGGGTCGTAGGCGCCGCTCGAATCGCCGCTCGAAAGACGGTACTGCAGCTGCAGCCGCCCGCTCACGCGGATGTTCGGCACCTGGCCGGCTGCGGGCTGAAGGTCGGCAAAGAGGCACACGACGACGATGGCGCCTGCGGCCAGCAGGCGGAGACGCGGTCTTATGTGCACGGTTGCTCCTCAAGACCAGGGTTCGTATGTCGGACTGCCGCAGCGCCTAAAGCTTCGCCGCGCCAGATCACCGTGCTAGCTCGGTCGCGTCACGGGTGTGTAACGAGTATCAGCACGCAACCTACGCCTCCGGTGCCTGGACGGGCACGGAGAGCCGGACCGTAGTGCCGTCCCCGAGCTGGCTCTCGGCCTCGACCCGCCCGCCGTGGGCTTCGACCAGGTGCTTGACGATCGCGAGTCCGAGACCGGTGCCGCCGCCTTCGCGCGCTCGGCTCGGATCGACGCGGTAGAACCGCTCGAAAATGCGTGGCAGGTGCTCGCTCGCGATGCCCGTGCCGGTGTCTTGGACCGCGACGACCACTCTGTCCTGCACGATGTCGCCCGTCACGCGGATGCGGCCGCCGGCGGGGGTGTGTCGCAGGGCGTTGTCGTAGAGGTTGGTGAGGATCTGTCGTAGCGCGTCCGGATCGACGGGGAGGGCATGGGCGGACGGGGTCACGGCGACGTCGAAGCCCACGTTCGCCTCCGTCGCGCGCTCGGCGAACGGCGCCCAGGCGTCGCGCGCCGCGGCGCCGAGCTCGACGACGGCGCGCGCTGGCTGCCACCCGCCCGACTCGATGCGCGACAGGTCGAGCAGGCCGTCCAGCAGGTGCTGCATGCGGCGCGTGTTCGCGAGGATGGTCTCGGCGAAGCTGCGTGCCTGCAGGCCGCCCGTTTCGGTCGCGAGCGTCTCGGCGTAGCCGGCGATCGAGGTGAGCGGCGTCTTGAGCTCATGCGACGCGTTGGCGACGAAGTCCCGCCGCACCGCCTCGAGGTGCCGTAGCGCGGTGACGTCCCGCAGCACGAGGAGTGTGCCGCCGTCGGGAAGGGTGCGTCCCGTGACCAGCAGGGTGCGGCCGTCGAGCGCCAGCTCGCGTTCCTCGACCTCCACACCGGCGATCACGTCGCGGAGGAGGTCGCGCGCCCGCTTGTCGTGAAACAGCTCGCCGAGGGGGGGGAGGGGCGTCTCCCCGCGGTAGCCGAGCAGCCCGCGGGCGGCGGTATTGCACGAGACGATGTCGCCCCGCACGTTGGCGGCCAGTACCCCGTCGCTCATCGCATCGATGAGGGTGCGCGTCTCCTCGCGCTCGCGCGTGAGGGCCGCGAGGCGGGCGTCGAGCTCCTCGAGCAGCCGGCGCAGCGCCAGCGTGTGCTGCGCCAGCTCCGGCACGCGGGAGGCGGGGAACACAGGCGGCCGCCCGGCCGCGAGATCGCGGGCGGCGTCGGCGAGCTGCACCAGCGGTCGGGCGAGCGCCCGGCTCGTGAGCCAGGCGACCGCGGCCGCGGCGAGCAGCGCCACCAGCCCGGCACCGACGATGGCGCGGTGCACGACGGCGACCTGCGCGGCGACGGATGCGAGCGATGTGGAGACCCGGACGGCCGCGAGGCCGGGCGGCCCGCCCCGCACCGCGACGTACATCTGCCGCTGGTTGGTGGAGGCGCTCACCCGTTGGTCGCGGCCCACCCCGGCGGCGAGGGCCCCCCGGATCTCCGGACGGGCGCCGTGATTTTCGAGTCGTGCGAGCGCGGTGCGGTCGAATTCGGCGTCCCCCCGGACGGTCCCGCCCGAGTCCACGAGCGTGACCCGATGTCCGACCATGGCCCCCAGGTGGTGTGCGGACTCGGGCCAGCGCGCGGAGTCGGCCGGGAGCAGGGCCGCGATCAGCCGCGCCTCGCGCTCGAGCCCCGCGGCGACCTCGCTTTCCAGGCGGTCGCGCAGGATGCGATCGATCGCCACGGCCAGCCCGAGCACCGTCGCCGCGACGAGCAGGCTCGACGCCAGGAACAGCCGGTTGGCGAGCCTCACCGGCGCGCGCGCGGGGGGGCGGGGGGCCGGCGCAGCCGGTAGCCGACGCCGCGCACGGTCTCGATCCAGGCACCCCCCGGCCCGAGCTTGGAGCGGAGGCGCTGGACGTGCATGTCCACGGTCCGCGTCTGAATGTCGGGCTGGGCGCGCCATACGGTCTCGAGCAGCTGGCTGCGGCTCTGGACCCGTCCTTCGCGCGCGAGCAGCGTGCGGAGCAGCCGGAATTCCGTGGCCGTCAGCGCGAGCTCGTGCCTGTCCACGGTGACCCGGTGCGCCGTGTCGTCGAGCACGATCGGGCCGGCGGCGAGACGACCGCGGGTGGCGACCGGCGGGGAGGCGAGGCGGCGCAGCACCGCGCCGACCCGCAGCACGAGCTCCTGGGGAGAGAACGGCTTCGCGAGGTAGTCGTCGGCGCCGAGCGTGAGCCCCTTGATGCGGGCGGGCTCGTCTCGCCGGGCTGTCAGTACGATGACGCCCATGTCCCGGGTCGCCTCGCCGCGACGCAGCTCGGCCAGCACGTCGTAGCCGGACAGGCCGGGCAGCATGAGGTCCAGCACCACGAGGTCGGGGCGGTCTTCGCGGATCGATCGCAGCGCCTCGCCGCCGCTGGCTGCGGTAATCACGCGGTGTCCCGCGCGGGCGAGATGGTAGGCGACCAGGCCGGTGATGTCCGGCTCGTCGTCTACGACCAGGATCCGGTGGCTGGAGGACTCCTCAGCCGGCATCGGCGTCGGTGCGCGCGAGCCGCGCGTGCAGCTCCGAGCGCGAGCGCTGCCGGGCCGCGAGCCGGTCGGCGGCGAACGGGGCGTCGTCCCGCACCGCGTCGAGCACGGCCCGGAGCAGGCGCCCGCGGGGGCCGCCGGCCGGCGCCATCTGGTACAAGACGAACGGGGGGAGCGGCAGGTCGCGCACGACCTCGAGTTCGCGCAGCACGCGCAGGTGGCGGGAGACCGTGGGCTGCGGCAGGCCGAGCACCGCCACCAGGTCGGAGACGAAGAGGGGGGCCGCGGCGACGCAGTTGAGCACGCGCAGGCGGGTCGGCTCTGCGAGGGTGACCAGGAAATCGGCCGTCGTCAAGAGCGCCATGGGCGGGTAAAGGTAGCGCGCGCTCGCGGGGGTTGGCAATTTAGAGTGCACCATGCTCCCGTCGCATCACCGACCTCCGTCCCCCGCCGCCGTGCAGCTGGTGATCGCGGCTCGGGAATGACCGACGCCGTCCGTGTGTTCGTGAACCAGCGGCCCGTGGATGTGGCCCGCGGCGCCACCGTGCGCGATGCCGTCGCCACCTTCGATCGCGAGCTGGCCGACCTGCTGGCGAGCGGGGCCGCCTACGTCACCGACGGCGTGGGTCGTCCGGTGGACGCGGGGGACCCCGTTGGTGAGACGGGCGCCGTGCTCCGCGTGGTGGTGACGGCGCGGCGCGCGCCGCCCCCACTCACCAAGGAAGCGCTGCGCCACTGGCCCAAGGTCGAGCTGCACGTGCACCTCGACGGCTGCCTCCGGCCCGCCACCATGCTCGAGCTCGGCCGCGCACAGCACGTGCGGCTCCCGGCCGACACGCCGGAGGCGCTGGCGCAGGCGCTCTCCGTCCGGCACGCGCGGAGCCTGGAGGACTATCTCGGCAAGTATGAGCTCACGCTCGCGGTGATGCAGACCCCGGCGGCGCTCGAGCGGATCGCGTACGAGTTCGTGATCGACGCCGCAGCCGAGCACGTGCGCTACGTTGAGGTCCGGTACTCGCCGCTGCTGCACCGGCCCGCTCTCACACTGGCCGAGGCGATCGAAGCACCGCTGCGCGGGATTGCGCGGGCGCAGGCCGAGACCGGGACCCGGGTCGGCCTCATCGCGTGCGCCATCCGGACGCGGCCGGCGGGGGAATCACTCGAGCTGGCGCGGGCGGCGGCGGACTACCGCGGGGCGGGGGTGGTGGCGTTCGACCTCGCCGGGGCCGAGCTGGGGCATCCCGCGCGCGAGCATCGCGCCGCGTTCGAGTACGCGGCGGCGCACGGCCTCGCCTGCACCTGCCACGCCGGGGAGGGGGACGGCGCGCAGTCGATCCGGGAGGCCCTCGATGCCTGCGGTGCCCGGCGCATCGGGCACGGGACGCGGCTCGCCGAGGATCCCGCCCTGCTGGAGCGCGTCGTGGAGCGGAGGATCGCCCTGGAGATGTGCGTCACCAGCAACGTCCATACCCGAGCGGTGGCGACCGTGGCGGATCATCCCTGCAAGCGCTATCTCGATCGTGGCGCGGTGGTCACTCTCAACACGGACAGCCGCCTGATGGACGGGATTACGCTCACCGACGAGTACTACCTGGCGCATGCGACGCTCGGGCTGTCGCGCCAGGAGCTGGCCCGCGTGGTTCTCAATGCGTGCGAGAGCGCGTTCCTGCCGGACTTCGAGAAGGTCGCGTTGGTGGCACGAGTGCAGAGCGAGCTGGAGGCCGTGCAGGCGGCTGGCTGAGTCGCCGGCCTTTGCGTTACCACCCCAGGCGAAGCAGTTTTTCCCTGCCGTTTGCCACCTCCTTCGGAGGCCTGCTCCCAATGTCGGTGCGCCGTACCGTGCTGGCCTTCGCCGTGACTTGCGCGTGCGCGCTCGTCGTGTTTGCCCTGCCCCGCTTTGCCTGGAACTCTCTGCACGGGGCGTCGCGGCAGGCCGAGGCGACACAGGCTCCGCCCCCGGGCGCCGACGCCGGCCAGGCCGCGCTGGCCCCAGCCGTGGCCCCACGCTCGCTCGCGTCGCGGCTGACCGGGCTGCTGGGCATCGCGGCCATTCTGGGCCTCGGCGTGGCGCTCAGCCGCAACCGCCGGGCGATCCGCTGGCAGGTGGTCGCCTGGGGCCTGGGCCTCCAGGCGGCGTTCGCGATCTTCGTGCTGCAGGTGCCGTTCGGGCGCGCCCTGTTTCGCTCCCTCGGCGACGCGGTCACGAAGATCCTGAGCTTCAGCTACGTCGGCTCCGAGTTCGTGTTCGGCGAGATTGGCAAGCAGCATTCGAGCCTCGGCGTCGTCTTCGCCTTCCAGGTGCTTCCCGCGATCATCTTCGTGTCGGCGCTGTTCGCCATCCTCTACTACCTCGGCGTCATGCAGGTCGTGGTACGGGGTTTCGCGGTCGTGATGCACCGGGTCATGGGGGTCAGCGGGGCGGAGAGCCTGAACGTCGCGGCCTCGATCTTCATGGGGCAGACGGAGGCCCCGCTCACGGTCCGCCCGTTCCTCTCGGCCATGACCCGCTCGGAGCTCATGACCGTCATGACCGCGGGGATGGCCCACGTCTCGGGGTCGATCATGGCGGCCTACATCGCCTTCGGGATCGAGGCGCGGCACCTGCTCACCGCCGTGATCATGACGGCCCCGGGCACCATCATGATGGCCAAGCTGATCGAGCCGGAGACCGAGCGGCCGGCGACGCTCGGCGGCGTGAAGGTCGAGGTTCCCCGCACCGATGTGAACGTCGTGGACGCCGCCGCGCGCGGGACCACCGAGGGCCTCCACCTCATGCTCAACGTCATCGCGATGCTCGTCTCGTTCATCGCCCTGGTCGCATTGCTCAACGGGGCGTTCGGTCTGGTGCACAGTCGCGTGGCCTGGTTTCCGGAGAGCCTGCAGACCGTGTTGGGATGGATCTTCCGCCCGGTTGCCTGGGCGATGGGAGTGCCCTGGCACGACAGCAGCACCATCGGCAGCCTCCTCGGGACCCGCATGGTCTTGAACGAGTTCATCGCGTACGCGCAGCTTGGCCCCCTCAAGGCCTCCCTCGATCCCGTGTCGTTCACCATCGCCACCTTCGCGCTGTGCGGCTTCGCCAACGTGAGCTCGATCGGGATCCAGATCGGCGGGATCGGCGCGCTCGTGCCGGAGCGCAAGCACGACCTCGCCCGTCTCGGGATGCGGGCCATGCTCGCCGGGACCTTGGCCAACTTCATTTCCGCGACGCTCGCCGGGATGCTGCTGTGAACGACCGGGAAGCGGGAAGGGGCAAACGGGAAACGTGATCCTCGAAGCGACGGACGCGGTGCGTCGGAGGCTCGGCGCGCTGCAGCCGCGCGTCGCCATCGTGCTCGGATCCGGGCTGGGGTTCCTCGGCGACGAGATCCGCGACCCCGTCCGCATCCCGTACCGCGACATCCCGGGGTTCCCCGAGCCGGGTGTGGCCGGGCACAAGGGGGAGCTGGTCGCCGGGTCTTTCGAGGGCGTGCCGGTCCTCGCGCAAAGCGGCCGCTTCCACCTGTACGAGGGACACGACGCCGCCACGGCCGCGCTCCCCGTGCGGGTGTTCCACGGACTTGGTGTGCGCACGCTGATCGTCACCAACGCGGCCGGTGGAGTCCGGCCCACGTTCCGCGGCGGCATGCTCATGCTGATCGCCGACCACATCAACCTGATGGGGCGCAACCCGCTGGTCGGTCCGGTGGTCGAGGGCGAAGAGCGCTTCCCCGACATGAGCGAGCCGTACGACGCCGGGCTGCGCGCCCTGGCCCGCGACGTGGCGCGGGAGGCGGGCATTGCGCTCGAGGAGGGCGTGTATCTCGCGCTCCTGGGCCCGTCCTACGAAACCCCCAGCGAGGTCCGGATGCTGCAGCGCCTCGGCGCCGACGCCGTGGGTATGTCCACGGTGCCGGAAGTGATCGTCGCGCGGGCCCGGGGGATGCGCTGCCTCGGCTTCTCGATCATCACCAACCCCGGAGCGGGGCTGGCGCCGGCGCCGCTGGCACACGCGGACGTGCTGCACGTGGCGACGGAGATGGCGGCGCAGCTGGCCCGCCTCATCCGCGGGGTCGTTGGACGGATCGGCGCCGGCGGTTAGTGCGTCGCAGACTGCAACAGGGAAGGGAACGAGAAAGGGGAATGGTCGGCGCGGGGGGAGCGCACCGTTCCACTCCCCATTCCCCTTTCCCCATTCCCCTTTCCCCTCGTGCTGCAACCCTTTCCCCGCTCATCGCGTCTTATCGGGCAGTTGGCGCGCGCCGTCACGCGCTGTCATTCCCCTTCACCCTGCGCACCGGGGGCTGCCCGCATGACCGCGCTTGGCGCCTATCTCGTGCTTGCCGTCGTCCAGACCGCTAGCGTCCCACCGCCGCCGACCGATTCGGCAGTCGTCGCCCGTCAGGTCCGAGCCCTCCGGGTCGCCATCCCGATCGCCGTGGATGGGCTGCTGAACGACCCGGGGTGGGCGGCGGCGGAACAGATCTCGGGGTTCTTGCAGCGTGACCCCAACGAGGGTGCGGTCGCGAGCGAGAGCACGGTCGTGTTCGTTGCCTACGACGACGCCGCGCTCTACATCGGGGCGCGGCTCTACGACTCCGGGCGGGATTCCATCGTCGCCCGGCTCGGCCGGCGTGACGTAGGCACCAGCTCCGACCTCTTCACCGTCTATCTCGATCCGTACCACGACCGCCGCAGCGGATTCTTCTTCGGCATCAACGCGGCCGGGACCCTGTACGACGGCACCCTGTTCAACGACGACTGGGACGACGACTCGTGGGACGGCGTGTGGCAGGGGAAGGCGGCGGTAGACGAGCTGGGCTGGGTGGTCGAAATGCGCATCCCCTACTCGCAGATCCGGTTCCACGGCGCCGACATCCAGGTGTGGGGCATCAACTTTCGGCGGATGATCGCCCGGAAGAACGAGATCGACTTCCACTCGCCGCGGCCCAAGAACGCGAGCGGTTTCGTGTCGCGCTTCGCCGATCTCGTCGGGATCGAGCGGATCACGCCGCCGCGGCGGCTCGAGGTCCTGCCGTACGTCAACGCGCAGGCGGCGTACACCGAGCCCGAGCCCGGCGACCCGTTCAACGACGGCTCGACGTACACGCCCGCCGTGGGTGCCGACCTGCGGACCGCGATCGGCAGCAATCTTACCCTCAACGCCACCGTGAATCCGGACTTCGGGCAGGTCGAAGTGGACCCCGCGGTGGTCAATCTGAGTGACGTCGAGACCTTCTTCGGCGAGAAGCGGCCGTTCTTCATCGAGGGTCTGGCGATCTTCGACTTCGGGTTCGGCGGCGCCAACAACTACTGGGGGTTCAACTGGCCCGGACCGGACATGTTGCACACCCGGCGCATGGGACGCTCGCCGCAGGGCAGCACGCCGGGCGCGACCTACGAGGACCGCCCGGACGGCGTGAGCATTCTGGGCGCGGTCAAGCTGACGGGGAAGGTCGGTGGGCGCTGGAACCTCGGCACGCTGGCCACCGTGACGGCGCGGGAATACGCGCAGCTCTACGACACGACGACCGATCTCAGCTCCCGCAAGGAGATCGAGCCGCTCACCTACTACGGAGTGTTTCGGGCGCAGCGGGAGTTTCCCGAGGGCCGGCAGGGGCTCGGCACGATGGTGACGGCCACCGTGCGCGACTTCGACGACCCGACTCTGCGTGACGAGATCAGCCAGAGCGCTATCACTGGTGGCCTGGACGGCTGGAAGTTCCTCGATCGGGACAAGGAATGGGTGCTGACGGGATGGGTGGCGGGCTCGCAGGCCCAGGGCTCGGAGTCGCGGATCACGTCGCTACAGCGCAGCTCCGTGCGCTATTACCAGCGCCCGGATGCGAAGCAGACCCAACTCGATCCGAACGCCACGTCCCTGAGCGGCTGGGCCGCGCGGTTCCACCTCAATAAGCAGAAGGGCAACTGGTTCTCGAACTCGGGGCTCGGCTTCATCTCCCCCGGGTTCGAGACCAACGACCTGGGCTTCATGTCCCGGTCCGGCCTGATCAACATGCACGCGGGCGCGGGCTACGCCTGGCGCCAGCCCGGGAAGGTGTTCCGCTACCGTGAAATGATCGGCGCCGTGTTCCAGAGCTACAACTGGGACGGCGACGTGACGTGGCGCGGCGTGTGGGGCAACACCTGGCTGCAGTTCCTCAGCTACTGGTCGGTGGGCCTGAGCGCCTCGTACAACCCGCCGACCCTGAGCGACCGGCGCACCCGCGGCGGCCCGCTCATGGGCAACGAGCCGGGACTGGAGTTCAACTTCAACCTGAACTCCGACAACCGGAAGCGGATCGTGTTCGGGCTGTGGGGCGGGCGCTACCACCAGGGATCGCAGGACTACGACGGGTGGGCCGGCTTCGACGTGCAGTACCGGCCGGCGCCGAATCTGTCGCTCAGCGTCGGGCCGAGCTTCAGCTGGACCGAGGAGCCGGGGCAGTACGTCTCCACGTACGGGGACACGACGGCGAACGCGACCTACGATGCCCGCTACGTGTTCGGCCATCTGTCGTACAACGAGCTGGCCGCCAACATCCGTCTCAACTGGACGTTCACGCCGACGCTGTCGCTGCAGCTGTTCGCGCAGCCGCTGATCTCGTCGGGCGACTACGGGACGCTGACGTCATTGCGAGAGCCGCGCACGTTCGACTTCGACACGTACGGCACGGGCGCGTCGACCCTGGAGGACAGCACGAGCTTCTACTACGTGGACGCCGACGGCCCCGGTGGACCCGCGCCCCGCGTCCGCATCAACAATCGGGACTTCAGCTCCCAGTCGCTGCGCGGCAACGCCGTGCTGCGCTGGGAATACCTGCCGGGCTCGACGGTGTACCTGGTGTGGACCCAGAGTCGCGACGCCAGCCAGGAGACGGGCACGTTCCAGCCGGGGGAGTCCTTTGGCCACATGGTCAACGCCCAGGCGGACAACATCTTCATGCTCAAGGTGACCTACTGGTGGAATCCGCGCTGAGTGCGTAGGTCACGATTTTGTAACGTCTTGCGAGCCCCCGTCACGGCTTCCCGGCGGGGGCTGTAGCTTTCGAGGGTTCACCACGAACCCCATGAGCTCACCCGTCGCCGCCTCCCCCGCCTCCGCCACGCCGCCCGGCACCGCCGCCCCGGCTCTGCTGCGCCTGGCGGCGATCGACATCGGGACGAACTCGATTCGCCTCGTCGTGGCCGAAGTGGAGCCCGACGGCGCCTACCGCGTGCTCGACGAGGAGCGGGAGATGACCCGGCTGGGCCACGGCTTGAGCACGACCGGACGGCTCGAGCCCGAAGCGATGCAGCGGTCGCTGGATGCGGTGGGGCGCATGAAGACCATCGCGGACGGCTTCGGGGTGGCGGCGCTGCACGCGGTGGCCACGAGCGCGGTGCGCGAGGCGGCGAACGGGCGGGCGCTGTGCCGCGAGGCGCAGCGGCGCCACGGCGTCCGCATCGACGTGGTCTCCGCGGCCGAGGAGGCGCGGCTCGCGCTGCGCAGCGTGCAGCGCCATTTCGACCTCGCGGGTCGGTCGGTGGCCGTGGTGGACATCGGCGGTGGCAGCATGGAGGTGGTCCTGGTCGCGGGGACGGTGGTGGACCAGGTGCACCTGATGCCGCTCGGGGCCGTGCGCCTCACCGAGACCTACTGCCACTCGGACCCGCCGCGCCGCCGGCACTGGCGCCGGCTGAAGCGGGGGATCGACGCCGTGCTCGACGAGCACATCGGCAAGCCGCCCTTCCACCCCGACACCATCATCGGGTCCGGCGGGACGTTCATGAGCCTCGCGGCCATGGTGCGGGCGCAGCGCGGGGGCGTCGAGGGAACGGTGCAGGGCTACGCCCTGGCGCGTGCGGACGTGATCGACCTCGTGCGCCGGCTGCGGACGACGCCGCTCGAGATGCGGCGCGAGATCCCCGGCATGAACCCCGACCGCGCCGACATCATCGTGGCCGGCGCCGCCGCGGTTGCGCGGCTGGCCAAGCGGCTCCGCAGCCGCGTGATCCTGGTCAACGAGGGCGGCCTGCGGGACGGCCTGCTGCTCACGATGATCGAGGAGCGCCTGGGCGACGCCGGGGCCGCCCGGCCGCCGGACCGGCTTGAGCGGGCGCGCAGCTTCGCGCGGAAGTGCCGCTCGAACGAGCGCCACTGTGAGCACGTGGCGCTGCTCGCGGGGCAGATCTTCGACGGGTTGCGGGAGCCTTACGAGCTGGCGGCCGAGGGGCGCGAGCTGTTGATCGCGGCCGCCCTGCTGCACGACGTGGGCTACGTGATCAACCACGCCAGGCATCACAAGCACGCCTACCACCTGATTCTGCACGGCGACCTCGAGGGGTTCACGGCGCGCGAGGTCGAGCTGATCGCGAACGTGGCGCGCTACCACCGCCGCGGGTATCCGCGGAAGGCCCACGGCAATTTCGCCCGGCTCGACAAGCGGGATCGGCGGGTGGTGCGGGGGCTGGCCGGGATGCTCCGGGTGGCCGACGGTCTCGACCGCGCGCACACCCAGCGCGTTCGCGCCGTCGGCTGCGAAGTCGGGGACGGCGGCATCCGGCTGGTGCTGGAAGCGGCCGCGGACCCCAAGGTGGAACGCTGGGACGCCGAGCGGCGGGGGGGGCTGCTCCGCCGGGCGTTCGGCGCGGAGGTCGCGCTGGTCTGGCGCGGCGAGGCCCGGCGGCCCGCACCGCGCGCGCGCTCGGCGCG
>CAZVSO010000035.1:4113-19671 GCA_964629425.1 uncultured Gemmatimonadaceae bacterium | reverse complement strand
GCGCCGCGTACCGGGGCGCTCCTCCCGCACCGGGCTTCACGAGGCCGCAGGCGAGTATCCCGCCGGTCGAGGTTCCCGCGATCAGGTCGAACAGTGACGCGATCGGACGTCCTGCCCGCTCCTCGAGCGCCGCGAGCACCGTGGCCGGGATGAGGCCGCGGATTCCGCCGCCGTCGATGCTCAGGATGCGGAACATGGACTACCGGGAATCGGTCGCCTTCCGCGCGAGCGCGCGGCCGATCGCCGGCACCACCCGGGCGAGCCCCGGCACACCGGCGAGCGTGCCGAGCGCGGCGACTACGAACGCCACCGCCTCGCCCTGGTGTGTGGAGATCTGGAGGCCCGTGAAGTTCAGGCCGACCGCGAACGCCACCGCCACGAGCAGGCCGGAGGCGAGCCCGGAGACCAGATAGGCTGGGCGCGAGATCTCCTTGCCGCGGCGGTGCGCCCCGAAGCCGGCGATCGCGCTGCCGACCACGCCGCCCAGGAGTGCGGCGACGAGGAACAGCAGGGGCCAGGTGTAGGCCAGCTCCACGGGCGGTGAGCGGAACGGTCCGCTGCGGGCGACGATCGTGTCGCGTCCGATGCCCACCGAGCGGATCGTGGCCCGGCCGGTCTCGCCCCCCGCGAGGGTCAGGGTGTCGGGGTGGGGACTGCCGCGCAGGGCCGTGAGCCGCACGCTGCGCGGCGTCTCACCCATCTCGTCCGGCGTCGTCACCAGCAGCCCACTGGTGCCGAGCCCGAGCCCCGGCACCGCGCCGGGAACCGGCTCGACGGTGATGGGTGGCCGCCGGACGGGGATCCACACATCCACCCCGGCCGGGTTGATGTCGGGGCGCACGTGCACCCGCACCGACTCCCCCGGAGCCACGGCCGAGATCTGGACACGCTCGAGCGGCAGGTTCGTGTGGTCGATGGCGAGGGCCTGCGGCTCGAGCGTGGCGTCGTCGGCGCGGAGGAACAGCCGGATCGGCCGCGCCAGCGTGTAGGACTCCGCGGGCGCGAGGCTGTCCTCCAGCCCGACGAACAGCACGCCGCGGAACATCCGGGCCTGGGGGCTGTAGCGCAGCGGCTCGATCTCGATCGACGGGCGCAGATACAGCGTCACGGCCGCGCGCGCATCGGTGGCCACGTAACGGAACGGGAGCGCGAGCACGCTGTCCGTCGCCGCGCCCGCGCCGACCGCGCGGAGCCACACGGCCTCGGCACCGACGACGGCCGCCACCATCTGCCCGGGACGAAGCACCACCGCGGTGTCGCCGGCGCGGATCGTGTCGATTCTTCCACCGGCGCGCACGATCGTCCACGCGCGCGCCGAATCGCCGAACCAGCGCTCGAGGTCGGGACGTCGCACCGTGTGGGCCTGGGCCCCGCCGCGGGACGCGCCCGCCGCCACCAGCAGCGCCAGCAGTCCGGCGCGCGTCATCGGCCGGCCCCGCGGCTCGCGCCGCTCAGCTCCTCGAACGTGCGGTTGAGGATCGGGTAGCGCTGCCAGTCGCGGTAGTCGAAGTGCCACCATTCCTCCGCGACTCGCTGGAACCCTTCCGCCTCGAGCGCGGCGCGCAGCACCTCCCGGTGCCAGCGTTGCCGGGCCGTGGTCACCGGGTAGTCGGGGAACGAGCGCGGCGTGGCCTCGTCGTAGGTGCCGCCCATGTCGACGGGCTCGCCGCTGGCGAGGTCGTACAGCGTGAGGTCCACCGCGCAGCCCCGGTTGTGGCGCGAGCCCCGGCCCGGGTCGGCGACCAGCCAGCGCAGCTCGGGCGGCGTCGCCTTCCAGAACACCTTCGTGACGTACCACGGCCGGTAGGCGTCGTGCACGAGCAGACCGTACCCCAGCCCGCGCACGCGGCGCTGGGCGCGGACCAGCGCCTCGGCCGCCGGGCGCTGGAGGAACGCCTTGGGCGTGGAGTAGAAAGCGGTGGCGAGGAAGTTGTTGCGCGTGGCGTAGCGAATGTCGAACCGCAGCATGGAGTCGAGCGCGGCGAGATCCACGAGATCCGGCTGGCGGAACCGGCCGGTCTCGACCGGCGGGCTCGCGGCCCGGGCCTCGCGCCGCAGGACGTCGATGGGCCGGGTGGGCTCGATGCGGAGCTGCTGGCCATCCTCGGGGCCGACCGCGCGGCGCGGGAACAGGACCCCGGCCGCCTCGACCGCGGTCGCGCGGCCCGTGGAGTCGCGCCGGAAGACGAGCCCCTCGCCGGTGTAGAGGCCCGCCTGCGGGAACGCGAACTCGCTGTCGGACGCCTCGCGCAGCGGGTAGGGGAAGAACCATTCGATCAGCGCCTGCAACTCTCCGCGGCGCTCGTACACGAACAGCACGTCGTAGTCCCAGCCGTACTCACCGACGAGACCGGCCCAGCGCGACGGCAGCGAGTCGGGTCGGGGCGCGGGTTGCGCTACGAACGTGTCGCCCCGCACGAGCAGCGCGCCCGGGATGGGGAGCAGCGTGGCGCCGAACTCCGTCGGGTCGTCCACGACCAGCGTGTCGCCGCGGAGGCGCAGCGCGAGCGGCACGCCGCCCGGGCCGACGACGACGAACAGCTCGCCGCCGCGCTCGCGCAGCTCGATCTCACGCTCCCCGCGAGCGTAGCGGCCGGTGAGGCGCCGGGCCTGCGCCGGCTGCAGGGGCTGGGTCGCGGCGGGCTCCGGGATCGGCTTCCGCTCGCGCACGGCCCGCATCGCGCGCAGGGCCGCGTCCGCCACGCGCTCGGTCACGCTGTTCGCCGCGTCCAGCGTCGTGACGACGACGACACCGAGCTTGTCGTCCGGCAGCGCGGCCAGGGTGGTGGCGAACCCGTAGATCGCGCCGTCGTGCCCGACGCGGCGCCGGCCGTCGAGCCGCGACACGAAAAACCCCAGCCCGATACCCGTCTGGGCGCCGCGGTTTGCCAGCTGCGGCGTCCACATCTCGCGCAGCGTTTCGGGCTTCGCGATCCGGCCGCGCGGTCCGCGCCCGCCCGCGAACAGAGCGGCGAGGAATCGGCCGAGATCGGTGACGGTCGTGTACAGGCTGCCGGCCGGCGCGATGCCGAGCTCGAACGTGGGCGCGGGGAATCGGCGGCCGTCGGGCGCCCACATGTAGGCGGTCGCGAGCCGCCGCTCGAGCTGCGCGGTGGGCTCGAACCCCGAGTCCTCGAGCCCCAAGGAGTCCAGCACGGCCCGCTTCACGTAGCGCGCGAACGGCTCGCCCCGCAGCCGCTCCAGCACGTAGCCCACCGCGGCGATGCCCGCGTTGGAGTACTTGATCCGCGTCTCCGGCTCGTACACCAGCGCCGTGCGGTTCAGGCTCGCGATCGTCGCCGCCAGCGGTGGGGCGGTCGAATCGAAATAGCTTCCGAGCGGCGGCTCGCGCACCAGGCCGGCACGGTGGGTCATGAGCTGGCGCAGGGTGACGGCCTTGCCGAAGGGGTTCCGCGGCGCGAACTCCGGGAGGTACCGCGTGATCGGGGCGTCGAGGTCCACCTCGCCCCGCTCGACGAGCTGCATCACGGCGATGTCGGTGAACAGCTTGGAGACCGAGCCGACCCGGTACACGGTGGCCGCGGTGGCGGGCACGGCGTCCTGCGGCCGCGCGTACCCGAAGCCGCGGGCCCACACGATCTTCTGATCGTCCACCAGCGCGATGGAGAGGGCGGGAAGCCGCTTGGCCGCCACCTCGCGCGCGATCATTCGGGCGAGTCGCTCCGCGACGGGGGCGTACTCCGCGCTCGGTCCGACGACCGCCTGGGCGGAGAGGCGGGGCGCGAGGGCGACGGCGAGGGCGATCGCCAGGGCCGGCGCTGCCGTGCGGGTCACTCTGGTCACGGCGCCCCACTTGGCACCCGGCCGCGCTCGTCCATGCGCCGGTAGTTCGTTTCGATCTTGCGCAGGTAGCCCAGGGTCTCGCGGTCGCGCCAGCGGCTCACCTTGTCCGCTACCGCTTCGATGCTCGTCCACACCTTCGGGTCGAGCTGGCTGGCGCGGGCGACTTCCTGAGCCCGGAGGATCGTCGTGCGGCCCGCGTTGTAGCTCGCGAACATGAACCCCAGCCGGTCACGGGGGGTCGCGGTTTCGCGCCACAGGCGCCACATGGACCGGTCGTGGTGGATCCCCGCCGCGATGTTCCACTCGGGCTGGTCGATGGACGCGAGGTCGGGGTTCTTCGACTGGATCGCCTGGAACGTCGAGGGCAGGAGCTGCATGATCCCGCGCGCGCCGGCCGGGCTCGTGGCGGCCGAGTCGAGCCCGCTCTCGGCGATCCCCTGCGCCTTGAACAGCCGCCAATCGAACCCGGGGCCGAAGTAGCGCTTCGCGTACTTGCGAAAGGTGTGATCGTAGCGTCCCGTCGCCCGCTGGCCCGCGAGCGGCGCGGCGAGCGCGAGCACGACGGCCAGGGTGGTCCCAACTCGTCTTGGCAACGCTCCTCCCTTGCGGGCGCTGTCAGCTGTCAGGTAGCTGACCGCTGACAGCTGACCGCTAATTGAGCGCTCCGCTGATGATGATCGCGATCCCGACGAACAGGGCGCCGACGAAGATCGCCACGGCCACGTTGCCCTTCTTCAGCTCTCCGTCGAAGTTCACGGCGGGCGTGAGGAGATCGAAGGCGCGGTAGGCCAGATACATCAGCACCACGCCCAGCCCGGCGTAGACGAAGTTGAGCCCGATGATCCCCCATTCCATGGGTACCTCCCGGTCAGCGAAAGACTTCCAGCGCCACCTCGACGCGCCCGAACGGCGCGCTCACCTGGACGCCCTGCACCATGGCCTTCACGCGCGCGAACATCTCGCGGGCGATGGCGACCCCTTCGGCGAGGGCGGCCTCCTTGCCCCGGTCCTGGGCCTGCCGCATGCGGGCCAGGATCGCGTCGGGGACCGACACGCCGGGAACTTCGTTCGCGAGGAACTCGGCGTTGCGTGAGCTGATCAGCGGCCAGACGCCCGCCACGATCGGCACGCGGAACCGCTCCACCCGCCCCAGGAAGCCCTCGAGCTGCGCCGGATCGAACACCGGCTGGGTCACGGCGAACTCGGCGCCGGCGTCCACCTTCCACGCGAACCGTGAGAGCTCGCGGTCGAGATCGACGGCGCCGGGGTTGACGCCCACGCCGATGGTCCAGCGCGTCGGCGCGCCGATCGGGTTGTTGCCGGGGTCGAGCCCGTGGTTCAACCGGTACACGAGGTTCGTGAGCCCGATCGAGTCGATGTCGAACACCGCGGTGGACTCGGGGTAGGGGCCCATCTTCGGCGGGTCGCCGGTGATGATGAGGATGTTGCGCAGGCCCGCGGCGTGGGCGCCGAGGATGTCCGACAGCATGCCAAGGAGGTTGCGGTCGCGGCAGCAGTAGTGGATCACCGTCTCGATCCCGACCTCGCGCTCGATCAGGATGGCGGAGGGGAGGACGCCCATCCGGCTCTGCGCGCGCGGCCCGTCGGGCACGTTGACGGCGTCCACCCCGGCCGCTTTCAGCGCGCGGCACTGCTCGAGCATCGGCGTCGGGTCCACGCCCTTGGGCGGCACGATCTCGACCGACGTGACGAGCTCGCCCCGCGCGAGCTTCGCGCCCCAGCGCGAGCGCTCGGCCAGCGGCACGGCGGCCACGCCCGCCGGCGCCGTGACCTGCCCGCGCGGCACCACGACGCTCGCGTGCCGCGGCACGACACTGGCGACGTAGTCGCGGATCTTCTTGATGTGCTCGGGCGTCGTGCCGCAGCAGCCGCCCACGAACCGCGCCCCCGCCTCGATCATGCGCCGGGCGTAGCTCGCCATGTACTCGGGCGACGCCAGGTAGATCTTGCGGTCGCCCACATCTTTGGGGAGCCCCGCGTTGGGCTGCGCGGAGAGGGGGCGGTCGGTGACCTTCGCCAGGCGCTCCACGCCCTCGAGCAGGCCCGCGGGCCCCACCGAGCAGTTGAGGCCCACCACGTCGGCGCCCCACTCGGCGAGCAGCCGGGCGAACGTCTCGGGGGCCGTGCCGTAGTAGGTGAGGCCGTCGGTGCCGACGGTCATCTGGCACACGACGGGGAGATCGCACACACTCCGCACGGCGCGCAGCGCCGCCCGGATCTCGTCGGTGTCCGAGAAGGTCTCGAGCACGAAGCCGTCCACCCCGCCGGCCACCAGTCCCGCGGCCTGACGCCGGAAGAACGCCTCCGCCTCCTCGCGCGCCGTGGGACCGAAGGGCTCGATCCGGATCCCCAGCGGCCCGATCGCCCCGACCACGCTCGCCCCACCGTCGGCGGCCCCGCGCGCGAGCTCGGCCGCCGTCCGGTTGATCCGCTCCGTCTCGTCGGCCAGCCCGTAGCTCGCCAGCTTCACGGGGTTGGCGCCGAAGGTGTTGGTCTCGAGGATCTCGGCCCCCGCCCGGACGTAGGCCTCGTGCACCTCGGTGACGAGCTTCGGCTGCTTGAGGCACAGCTCGTCGTAGCACACGTTGAGGAAAAAGCCCTTGGCGTAGAGCATCGTCCCCATCGCGCCGTCGAAGACGTGGACGCGCTGGTCGTCGAGGAGCCGGCGCAGGGTGACGGTCATCAGCGATCAGTCATCAGTCGTCAGTGGAGGTGGAACTTAACCGAGAACTCACGACTGACTACTATCTACTGCTGCATCCGGCGCGCCACCCACCACGCCGCCACGCCGCCCGCGATGAAGCCGAGAATCAGCCCCCAGGCACCGAGCAGCTTCTCTCCCGCCACCCCCACCAGCGTCGCGACGATGAGATTCACCAGGATCTTGAGGAGTCTCACGCCGGCTCCGCGAGGAGCGCGCGCTGCGCGGCGGTCGCGCTCAGCCCATCGACCACGATGGTCTTGCGTCGCCCCGACGCGCCCCGGACGAGCGTGACCGCCGCGCCCGGCACGCGGAGCCGGTCGGCGATGAATCGAAGCAGCTCCGCGTTCGCCGCGCCGTCGGCCGGCGCCGCGGCGACCCGGATCTTGATGGCGTCGCCGTGCCGACCGACGACGGCGGTCTCGCGGGCGCGAGGGATCACGTGAAAGAGCAACGTCGCCATCAGCGGTCAGCTCTCAGCCATCAGCTAGCTGCCCGCTGACAGCTGACAGCTGACCGCTGACAGCTGACAGCTGACCGCTGACAGCTGACAGCTCACAGGACGACATTGACGATGAAGCTCCTGACCAGCCACAGCACCAGCCACGCGACGAGCGGGCTCAGGTCCAGCCCGCCCACCGGCGGCATCATGCGCCGGATCGGGTCGACCAGCCAGTCGGTGAGCGCGTAGGCCGGCCGCAGCCAGCGGGAGTAGCGGAACTGGCCGAGCCACGAGCCGATCACCCGCGCGACCAGCGCGACGACGAGCACCTTGTAGGCCAGCTGGACCAGGAACGACAGGATGGCGCGGGGGCCGTGGCGCACCGCATAGAACAGCGCGCCGGCGGTCTCGAGCGTCCACTCCAGCGCGGCGAGGAGCAGCAGGCCGCCGATCGCCACGCCGATCACCAGCCACCATGCGGCGTGCACGGGGTTGCCGCCGGCGCGGACGAGGCGGCTTTCGACCGGCGCGACCACCGGCTCCGAGACGCGCCGCAGCACGTGACCCAGCCCGGAGAAGGGCGAGATCCGCCGGGTGCGGAGGAGCCAGGAGCCGAGGGCCGCGACGACGGCGGCGGCGAATGTGATGAGGACCGCGTAGCGAACGAAGGTCAGGAGGTGGTGCATGGCCTAATTTAGTGTCATGGCGACGGTCCTCCAACGTCTCCGCCGGATGCTGCGTCCGCCGGCCGTCACGTTCGTCTACCATCGGGATTACGCGCGCAGCGTCGGGCCGGTGCCGCTCGACCCCGATCGTCCCACCGAGATCCTCGCGTTCCTGCTCGATCGCGGCCTGATCGATCGGGCGGACGTTTCCCAGCCCGATCCCGCCTCGCTGGAGGACCTGGTGCGGGTACACACCCCGGCCTATCTCGAGACGCTGCAGCGCCCCGAGACCATGGCGGGAATCTTCGGAATGCCGCTGGCCGATGACGAGACGCAGGAAGTGGTGGAGCGCCAGCGCCTCGTCGTGGGCGGCACCATCCGGGCGGCGCGCCTCGCGCTGGGCCGCCGCCGGATCGCCGCGCATCTGGCGGGCGGGATGCATCACGCGGCCCCCGGCCGGGGCATGGGCTTCTGTGTGTTCAACGATGTCGCCGTGGCGATCCGCGCGCTGCGCGCGGGCGGCTTCGCCGATCCCATCCTCGTGGTCGACCTCGATCTGCACGACGGCAACGGCACGCGTGTGGCCTTCGTGGACGATCCCACGGTGTGGACTTTTTCGATCCACAACACGTCCTGGGACGATCGCCCCGCGGATGCCGCGACCGCGGTGGCGCTGGGCTCCGGCGTGACCGACGACGTCTACCTCACCATTCTGCGCCGGGAGCTGCCACCCGTCGTCGCCGCCCACCGGCCCGGGCTCGTGTTCTACGTCGCGGGCACGGACGTCGCCGCGGACGACCGGCTCGGCGACTGGAAGATCACCGCCGACGGCATCCTCGCGCGCGACGCGTTCGTCGCCGACACGGTCCGCAGGACGCCGCTCGTCGTCCTGCTGGGCGGCGGGTACGGCGCCGCCGCGTGGCGCCACTCGGCGCGGTTCTTCGGCTGGCTGCTCACGGGCCGGCGGATCGACCCGCCCGACGACATGACCATCGTGCTCGGCCGGTTTCGCCCAGTCGCGCGCGAGTTCGCGGCGCCCGCCCGTGCCGCGGCGACCGACCGAACCGGGAGCGAGTGGGGGCTCACCCAGGAGGACCTGGACATCCTGGCCCCCGGCGCGCCGCGCGAGACCCGGGTGCTGGGCCACTTCTCCCGGCTCGGACTCGAGCTGCTCTTCGACCGGCTGGGCTTTTTCCAGAGGCTGCGCGATCGCGGCTTCGCGCACCCCGTGCTGGACGTCGACTTCGCGTCGCCGCTCGGGCCGACCGTCCGGATCTGGGGGGCCCCCGACCGGCGCGACCTGCTTGTGGAGTTGCGCGTCACCCGCAGCCGCACCGCCGTGCCCGGCATGGAGGTGCTCTCGGTCGAGTGGCTGCTGCTCCAGAACCCGCGACGCCGCTTCGGCGGGCTGATCCTGCCCCTTCCGGGACAGCATCACCCGGGCCTCGGTCTGCTGCGCGAGGTCATCGGCTTCCTCGTGGTGGCATGCGAGACACTGACGCTCGACGGCGTGGTGTATCTCCCGGCGCAGTACTACCTGGCCGTGCTGGGACAACGCTACATGCGCTGTCTCCACCCGCCCGACCAGGGCCGGCTCGAGGCGCTCCAGGAGGCGCTCGCCGGGTCGAGTCTGGGCGACGCGAGCCGGGCGCTCGCGGAGGGGCGGGTGGTGGACGCGGGCACCGGCGCCGCCATGTCGTGGGAACCGGTGCCCGTCGTGTTACCGGTGAGCCCCCGGCTTCACGCGCTGGTCGGCGGGGCCGAGTATCAGGAGGCGGTGCGGCGCGAGCGGGGGCGCCATCGCTTGCGGCTGGTGGAGGGAAAACCGGTGCGGTGAACCGAAGAGCGTCGTGAGTGGTGCATGGTACTGGCGATGCGCGCCGTACACCCGCGGTGCGCCGTCACGTACCACGTACCACGCACCTACGGTGTAAACACTTCGACGACCGCCGTCTGCGCCAGCCCGGCTCTCGGCCCGCCGCCGATCACGTAGATCGTGCCGTTCACGCTCGCCGCGCCGAGGCCGTGGCGCCCGGTGGGCAGGCGTGGGCCGCTGGTCCAGCGGTTGATGGCGGGATCGTAGACCTCGTGGGTGTCGAAGACCGACGAGCCGGTCTCGCCGCCGAAGGTGTGGATCCGGCCGCCGAGCACCGCCGACGCGAGACCGCCGCGACGCGACGGCATAGGCGCCCGCGCAATCCAGCGGTCCGCGGCCGGGTCGTAGGCCTCGACGACGTCGTAGTTGCGGTCGGGGTCGTGCGGCCGGCCGCCGATCGCGTAGACGACCCCGTTCACCGCCTGCGCGGTGAGGTGGTCGCGGAGCGTGGGAATCGGTGCGGCGTGGCGCCAGGTGTTCGTGGCCGGATCGTACCTGGCGGTCGAGTCCACGTGCGCCCTGGTCGGCCCCATGCCGCCCACGACGATCAGCCCACCGCCCACCACGCCGACGCCCGACGCGCCCCGGCCCAAGGGAAGCGAAGCGCGCGATTCCCATCGGTTCAGGTCTTCACGGTAGAGCCAGAGGTTGCTCTCGCCCGTGAACGTCATTCCCGACAGTCCGCCCACGGCGTAGAGCGTATCGCCCACGGTGGCGAGGGGCATGTGGTGCCGTGCCGCGGGGAGGTCGGCGATGCGCTCCCAGTCGTTCGCGCTCGGGGCGTAGCGGTAGGCGGACCGCGTAGGCGAGCCGGTGGAGTCGAACCCGCCCGCGATGTAGATCCGGCCGTGCAGCTCTGCGGCATGCATCTCCTGCACCCGCTCGGGGATCGGCGCGGCGGTGGACCAGCGGGCGTCGGTGCCGAGGGCGCCGGCGGTGCAGGTGGTGAGGGCGAGGACGAGGAGCCGCATTCGGCGTTGATCTCCGGTTGACGCCAGAGTGGCAAGTTAGCGGGCACCGCGATGGCGGCAACAAGCCCACACCTGCCGGTGACCACCGTGGACGCCGAGCTGATCCGGCGCGTCGAGCGCCGGATTCTTCTCATCCGTGGGGAGAAGGTCATGTTGGACCGCCACCTGGCGGAGCTCTATGGAGTCGGCACGAAGTCCTTGAATCAGGCCGTCAAGCGGAATCCCGACCGCTTCCCCGAGGACTTCATGTTCCAGCTCACGCTGGACGAAGTGCGGAGTTTGAGGTACCAGTTTGGCACTTCAAAGGACGGTGCCGCTGTGAGGTCGCAAACCGTGACATCAGGTTTGAGGTCACAATCTGTGACCTCAAACGAGCGCCGTGGCGGCCGCCGGTATCTCCCCTATGCGTTCACTGAGCAGGGTGTCGCCATGCTCTCGAGCGTCCTGGGCAGTCAACAGGCCGTGCAGGTCAACATCGCTATCATGCGGGCGTTCGTGCGGCTACGTGAGCTCCTCGCCACGCACAAGGAGCTTGCTCGGAAGCTCGAGGAGCTCGAGCGCAAGTACGACAAGCGGTTCCGGGTGGTCTTCGTCGCGATCCGGCAACTGATGGCCGCATCGGATCCGAGACAGCGCATCGGCTTCTGAGTGCCGCGATCACGCTAGCGCCGCCGCCACGAGCCGCGCCTGCTGCGTCTGGTGTGCGGCGGGGTACCCTTCGGCGGGGCTCGAGCGCTCGGGCCGCGACACGTCCTTGATGGCCACTGACGCCGGCGCTAGGTCGCGGAGCTTGGGCAGGACGAACTTGCGCGCGCCCATGTTCCGCGGCTCTTCCTGCACCCACACGATCTCCCGCAGGGCCGGGTACCGTCCCAACAGCTCCGCGAGCTCGAGGGCCGGGAAGGGGTAGAGCAGCTCCGTGCGGCCGATAGCAAGGTGCTTCACCTCCGCGCGGCGCGGCGCGGCGAGCAGGTCGTAGTAGATCTTGCCGCTGCACAGAACGAGACGGGTCACCTGGTCGCGGCGGCTGCCCATCTCCAGGTCGTCCAGCACGGGCCGGAACCCGCCCCCGGTCAGATCGTCGAGGCGCGAGGTGGCGGCGGGAAGTCGCAGCAGGCTCTTCGGCGTCATGACGACGAGCGGACGTCGCTCCGCGTGGCGCCCCTGGCGCCGCAGCAGATGGAAGTACTGCGCGGGCGTGGTGCAGTTGGCGACCCGGATGTTCCCCTCGGCGCCGAGCGCGAGGTAGCGCTCGAGCCGCGCGCTCGAATGCTCGGGTCCCTGTCCCTCGTAGCCGTGCGGCAGCAGCAGCGTGAGGCGCGACGTCTGCCCCCACTTGGCGAGCCCGGCGATGATGAACTGGTCGATGATCACCTCGCCGCCGTTGGCGAAATCGCCGAACTGCGCCTCCCACAGCACCAGCGCCTCGGGTGCCTGGACCGCGTACCCGTACTCGAAGCCGAGGCAGGCCAGCTCCGACAGCGGGCTGTTGTGCAGCTCGAACGGCGCCCGGGCACCGGGGAGGTGTTGGATCGGCGCCCAGCGCCGGCCATCGGTCGTCTCGTGCAGCACCAGGTGCCGCTGGCTGAAGGTGCCGCGCTCGGTGTCCTGTCCCGTGAGCCGCACGGGCGTCCCCTCCACCACGAGCGACGCGAGGGCCAGCGCCTCGGCGTGGGCCCACTCGATGCCGCCCGCCGGGCCCAGTGTTTCGCGCCGGCGCTCGAGCTGCTTCCTGAGCTTGGCGTTGATCGTGAACCCCTCGGGGACCGCCAGCAGCTGCTCGTTCAGCTCGACCAGCCGGTCCGCTGGCACCGCCGTCTCGGGCTCGACGGCCACCTCGCGGGAGATCCGCTGCGGCTCTTCGCCGCGCACGGCCGCCGCCAGGCTCGCCTTCAGCCCCCGCTGGATCTCGGCCAGCCGGTCGTAGGCCCCTTCCGCCTGGGCCTCCACGGCGGCGGCGGTCACGACGCCCTCGGCGATCAGCTGCTCGGCGTAGCGTTGGCGGACGGGTGGCTGTTGCCGGATGCGCTCGTACATGACGGGCTGGGTGTAGGACGGCTCGTCTCCCTCGTTGTGTCCGTAGCGCCGGTAGCCCACCACGTCGATCACCACGTCGCCGCGGAACTTCTCGCGGTACTGCATCGCGAGCCGGACCGCCGCGAGGCAGGCCTCCGGGTCGTCGGCGTTGACGTGCACAATCGGGACGTCGAACCCCTTGGCGAGGTCGCTCGCGTAGTCGGTCGAGCGCGCCTCGCGCGGGTCGGTGGTGAAGCCGACCTGGTTGTTGGCGATCAGGTGCACCGTGCCCCCGGTCGCGTAACCCTGGAGGCGCGCCAGGTTGAACGTCTCGGCCACCCCGCCCTGCGCGGCGAAGGCCGCATCGCCATGGATCACCACGGGCAGTGCCACGGTGGGGTCGTGCGTTGCGCCGCCGGACCGGCGGTCCGTCTGCAGCGCGCGGGCCCGGCCTTCGACCACCGGGTTGACGGCCTCGAGGTGGCTGGGATTGGGCGCCAGCGTCACGGTCACGCTCCGCCCCGCGGGCGTCTGGTAGACGCCTTCCGCGCCGTGGTGGTACTTCACGTCGCCGGTGCCGCCCTCGGGCGTGAGCGTCTCCTCCACATGCCGGCCGCCCTCGAACTCCGCGAAAATCGTGTCGTACGGCAGGTTCACGATGTGGGCGAGCACGTTGAGCCGCCCGCGGTGCGCCATCCCCAGCAGCGCGTGCCCGGTGCCCGCGTTTCCCGCAAGCTCGACGATCAGGTCGAGCATCGGCACCAGGACGTCGAGCCCCTCGATCGAGAAGCGCTTTTGGCCGAGGTAGGCCTTGTGCAGGAAACGCTCGAGCGTGTCCACCGCCGTGAGACGGGCGAGCAGCCGGCGGCGCTCATCTGGCGAGAGTGCGCGACGGTGCTCGCCCGATTCGATCGCTTGGCGCAGCCACAGGCGCTCGTCATGGCTCGCGATGTGCTCGACCTCGTAGGCGAGCGTCCCGCAGTACGTGCGCTGCAGCTCGGGGAACGCCTCGGCCAGCGTGCGCCCCGGGACGTAGATCCGGAGCACCTCGGTCGGGATCCGCGCCATGATGTCGGGAGAGAGCCCGAGCGGCGCGGGATCGAGCGCCGGGTCGCCGGGCGGCTCGGTGCCGAGCGGGTCGAGCTGCGCGGCACGGTGGCCGTGGATGCGGTGGGCGCGGACGAGGGCCATCGCGGCCGCGACGGCCTTGAGCTCGTCGTGCGAGACTGGTGCCGTGACCTCGGGGAGCGGGGAGCGGGAAGCGGGAAGCGTTGTGATTCCGGGGCCCCCGCTTCCCGCTTCCCCCTTCCCGCTTCCCGAAGGGCCGAGGCTCGCCTCTACCGCCTGGTAGAACTCTCCCTCTCCCTGCAACAACCCATCCAGATGCCGCAGAAACATCCCCGACTCGGCGCCCTGGATGACGCGGTGGTCGTAGGTGCTCGTGATCGTCAGTGTTTTCGAACCGGCGACCGTGCGGATCGCGCCCGTAGCGATGATCGAGCCCTGGCCCTTCATGAGGCGCGGGACCGAGGCCACCGTGCCGAGCGTGCCCGGGTTGGTCAGCGTGATCGTGCCGCCGGCGAAGTCGTCGGGGAGGAGCTTGTTGGTGCGCGCCTTCTCGACGACCAGCTCGTAGGTCCGGTGGAACTCGGCGAAGTCCATGCGCTGCGCCTGCTTGATCACGGGCACGACCAGGCCGCGGCTCCCGTCCTTCTTCTCGACGTCCACCGCGAGCCCGAGGTGCACGCCCTGCGGATCGAAGCGATGCGGCTTCCCGTCCACGTCCTGGTGCGCGTGAGTCATGACGGGGAACTGCTTGGCCGCCTGCACGATCGCGTAGCCGATCAGGTGGGTGAACGAGACCTTCGTCCCCCTGGCGGCGAGCGCGGCGTTCAGCGCCTTGCGACGCGTGTCCAGCACGTCGGCGGCGACGTCGCGGAACGACGTGGCCGTCGGGACCGTGAGGCTGTCGGCCATGTTCTGGACGAGCCGGGCGGCGGGACCGGTGATGGGCGAAAGGCCGGGAGGCGGGAGGCGGGAGGCGGGAGGGGGCAGCTCGGGCGTCGCCATTGCTCCCGGCTCCCCTCTCCCGCCTCCCGGAGCAGCGAGCTCTGAGCGATCGACCGGGATGACGGGCAGATCCCCGATCTTCCCGTTATCGAACAGCTGGCGCCAGTCCTCGGGGACGGAGGCGGGGTCGCGCAGGTACTGCTCGTACATCACCTGCACGAAGGCCGCGTTGTGGGTGCCGAAGACGAACTGGGTCACGTGGTGGAATCTAACAAGCTACGACACCCGCCGCGTCTTCCTTCGCATGAAATCCATCAAGATGAACTGCCCCAGCGTCATCGTATTCGTGAAGTAGGCCTTCCCGCGGCAGATCGCTGAAACCTTCTTCACGAACTCGACCAGGCTTCGGTCACGCGCGAGCATGAACGTGTTGATCATGATCCCGCTGCGCCGGCACAGGGCCACCTCGCGGTAGGTGGCCTGGAGGATCTGCGGGTCCAGGCCCATCGAGTTCACGTAGATCCTCCCGTCGGGCAGCGTGAGCGCCGACGGCTTGCCGTCGGTGATCATGATGATCTGGCGCATGTCCTTGCGCTGCCCCATGAGCAGGCGCCGCGCGAGCTTGAGCCCCTCGGCGGTGTTGGTGTGGTACGGCCCCACCTGGGCATGCGCCAGCTGGCCCAGCGGGATCTCCTCGGCGGTGTCGTGGAACAGCACGACCCGCAGCGTGTCGCCCGGGTACTGCGTGCGGATCAGATGGGTGAGCGCGAGCGCCACCTTCTTGGCCGGCGTGAAGCGGTCCTCGCCGTACAGGATCATCGAGTGCGAGCAGTCGAGCATCAGCACCGTGGCCGACGACGAGCGATACTCCGCCTGGTGCACCCGCAGGTCCTCGTACTCGAGGTTGATCGGCACGCCCAGGCCCTCGCGCTCGATCGCGCTCGTGAGCGTGGCGTTCACGTCGAGGTTCATCGTGTCGCCGTACTCGTACAGCTTGCTCGCCGCCTCGGCCTCGATGCCCGTCGCCAGATGCTCGGTGTCGTGCGACCCGA
>CAZVSO010000035.1:0-4103 GCA_964629425.1 uncultured Gemmatimonadaceae bacterium | reverse complement strand
GGTACGCCGTTTCGTGGCTGCCGAACGAGGACTTCCCGATGCTGCCGAGCAGGTGCTTCAGGGTCTTGTAGCCGAGGAAGTCGACCCCCTTTTCGGTGAGCGAGAACTGCACCTGCTGCGCCGCCTCCCGGGCCATCCCCTGGGGCCCGAACAGCGGCTGCTGGCCGGCGGGGAGCTGCGGCGGCGTGGTGACGTTGAGGTAGCCGTCGTCGATCAGCCGCTGGACGATCTGGTCGAGCAGCTCCGCGAGCTGGCCCTGCAGCTCGGCGTCGCGCTGCGCGTCGCCCGCGGACTCGCCCCGCAGCACCTTGAGCATCTCGGGCGTGAGGGCCCCCGAGTCCACGAGCGCCCGCAGGATCGCCTGGCGCAGCGCGTCGAGCGAGCGATCGGGCTCGTCCTCGCCGAATTCGCCCCAAAACGGATGCGAGTTGGGCCCGCCCGCGAACCCCGACTGGAGCAGGAAGTCGGCGAGCTGGTCGAGCAGGCCCTGGAGGTTGACGGTGTCGGCCAGCTCGCGGATGTAGCGGGCGTAGGTGGTGTAGCGCATGCGAGTCGAAATGTGGGGCTGAGGCGCAACACTGCGCAATCAGGGCGTAAACGCACGGACGCACCGATGAGACGCAGCAGGCGCACAGGCGCGCCGGAGCTGGCGGCAGAGACCAGGCATACCTGATTCCGGACCCCGGCCACCGGTTCACCATCTGTGCGTCTGTTGCGTCTGCTGCGTCTGCTGCTCTCTGTCCGTCTGTCCGTCTACTTCCCGATCGTCGGTCGGGCAACCGGGATCAGCTCCCGCGCCAGCGCCGCCAGGCGGTCCGCCAACGCCTCCAGCTCCCGCACCCGCCCCCTAGCGTTGCGGCGGTACACCGTCCGAGCCGTCACGTACGTCGTGCCGAGCCACAGGGGGATGATCGCGACCATCGCGACCGGGGCGAGGTTCAGGCCGCCGACGAGGATGCCGATGATCGGCCCCAGCCCCCCGCCGCCCATCCCGCCGCCGATGCCGCCGAACATCGCGCCGACCAGCGGGGCGAGATTCTCCTGGACCGTAATTCGCGTCCGGCCGCCGCGCACGGACACCACGATCTCGAGGTTGCGACGCGTCGCGCCGGGCGAGGCGACCCACAAAAACGATCGGCCGAGCTGGCTCACCTGCCCGACGTTCTTCAGTCCGCGCCGGGTCTCGTCCACCAGGACGGAGTACTCGGTCTCGGGCAGCTCTCCCTCGACGACGCGCTCGATCGCGATCGTCGTGGGGCCACCGACCCAGGGATTGGACCGGATCGGCTTGAGCGGCGCAGTCACCGCGCCGGGCGAGGGACGCAGCGAATACGCCGCGGCGCGCACCACGTCCGGCGCGATCCCGACCTCGGCCGCCAGCGCCTCGACTCCGCCGAGGGTCATCGCCCCGCCCGCCGTCGGACTCGTCGCCTCGATCTCGGAAGCCCGTCGCACGATCGCTTCGACTTCGCCCCCGCTGTAGCGTCGCCGGGGAGTTGACGCGCCGGTGAGCTCGTCGAGCAGGGCCGCGGGCGTCGGCGTGCGCTGGTCGTGCCGGATGGCGAGCCCCCGGACCAGGGCCGCTTCGATGCGGGCTCCCGCATCAGTCAGCCGCCGGCGCTGCGGCGGTCCCGCGTCGAGGAATCGGCCCGCGCGCACCGCGTCCTCGGTGGGCCAGCGGCCCGGGACCTCGCCCACCAGCATCTCGTAGACCACCACCGCCAGGCTGTAGACGTCGGTACGCGCGTCGAGGTCGGTGAGCCCCGCTGCCTGCTCGGGGCTCATGTAGCCCGGCGTGCCGAGCGGGAATCCCGTGCGCGTGAAGTTGACGCCGCCGGCCGTGCTGATCGCCTTGGCGATGCCGAAGTCCCCGACGATCGGATGGCCCTGCGAGAAGAGAATGTTCTCGGGCTTGATGTCGCGGTGCAGGACGCCCATCCGGTGCGCGTAGGAGAGGGCGTCCTGCACCGGCGTCGCGATCGCCAGCGCTTCCTCCACGCCCAGGCGCCGGCCGCCCTCGAGCCGCTGGCGCAGCGACGCGCCGTCGATGTACGGCATGACGTAATACAGGAATCCGGCCGCTTCGCCCGAGTCGTGCAGGGCGAGGATGTGCGGGTGGGTGAGGCGTGCGGCGATCTGGATTTCCTTGAGGAACCGCTCCGCACCGAGGGACGCGGCGAGGTCGGGCCGCAACACCTTGAGCGCGACCTCGCGCTGATGCCGGCGGTCGTAGGCCAGGTGCACCGTCGCCATCCCGCCGCGGCCGAGGATCCGGCGAATCTCGTAGCGCTCGGCGAGGGCGGCGGCGAGCGCGACGTCGGTCACCGCCGCCCCGCGTGCACCAGCCGGTGGACGTTCTGGATCAGGATCAGCCGCCCGCTCTGAACCCGCCGGACCAAGACGAAGCCGCCCCCGTCCGGGGCCACGTCGTAATTGGGGTGCGGCTCCGCACCCTCGTAGTCCGCCCAGCCGAAGAGCGTCTGCCGCGCCATCACCCTGGGTGTGCCCGCCAGGTCCAGTCGGGCCGCGATCATCTGCGGGTCGTCGACGCTGGGCCGCCGGTAGTACAGCTCGCGGCCGTCGCCGCTCCACACCGGCTCGGTGCCGCCGTCGGTCGAGACCTGGATGCGGCCCCCCGCGCCGTCCATCCGCCGCACGTACACCTCGAGCTGCCGGGACTCGTCGGAGACGTAGGCGAGCCAGTGGCCGTCCGGTGACAGCGCCGGCCACGCCTCATTGAAACGGGTCGCCAGGAGCGGCTCCACCGCGCCATCGGGCGCGACGCTGGTAAGATTCCACCCGGCCGCCGCCTCCGCCCCCGAGCTGGTGCCGATGAGGATTCCGTCCGAAGTCCACCCGCCCGGTGCGGTCACGCCCCGGGCCAGGACCTCGCCGGGCGATCCATCCAGGCGGCTGCGTAGGAGGGTCGCCACGCCGTCCCGCACCGACGCGTACACCAGCGAGCGCCCATCCCGTGACCAGATAGCGTCGTGCCCGTCGTTGTCGAACGTGGCTCGTGTCAGAGTCCCTTGGTCGAGGGCGAGCACCCACGCGTCCCGGCCGGTGGGTTCGTTGATGTCCAGCGCGATGCGACCACCGTCCGGGCTGAACTTCGGATTGTGATACTCGGCCTGCCGCTCGAGCAGTGTGCGCGCGGCTCCCTGGCGACTCACGAGCATGAGATCGGCGGGCGAAACCGGGGCGTAGAGCACGGAGCCGGTCCGCGAAACGGAGACGCGGGACAAGCCGGTCGGCATGGCGGACACGGGACCGCCGAGCGCCACGGGCTCGCCGGAGACGGTCAGGGTCGCCGGATCGAAGGCGATGCCGTACAGCAACCCGTCGAGCCGGGCATACACCAGGGTCTCGAGCCCCGCATACCAGGCGCCGCGTACCTCGGTGTCGAGCAGGCGGCGACGCGTCCCGCTGCGCAGGTCGACCGCCAGCAGCGGGGCGACGGGGCCGGTTCCCGAGCTGCCGGTGACGAGGGCCACTCGGCCGCCCGGCAGCACGTCGGACACTTGGAGCAGCCGCTCCCCAGCCGCCGTGTCGGGCGAGACGAGGCGCTCGGCGCGTCCTCCCCGAGCCGGCACCCGCCAGATGCCGCCGTCGGCGCCGAGGAAGACTACCGCGTCGTCGTCGGACCAGGCGAGGTTCACCACCGGGGGGACGTCGGCCACCGGGGTCGCCTGCCCACCATCGAGCCGGAGCCGGTTGGCTCCCCCTCCGAACCGACCGAAGAGCACGTCCCGTCCATCTGGAGAGATCACCGGATTGGCCGCGCCATCCCCCCCCGGGATCGGGGCGCTCTCGAGCCGGTCGAGGCGACGCAGATGAAGGCCGTACGTGCCGCCGGCGGCCCCCGCGCCGTAGAAGACGATCGACTCACCGTCCGGGCTCAAGGCCATGTTCCGCAGGCCATGGAACCGGAACCCCGGCACGGCGATCTCGAAGCGGGCCGGCGAGGTGGCGGGAGCCGGCCGGTGGAGCACCGCGCCGCCGGCCGCGAGGCCGCCCAGGGCGCCGGCCACGAGCAGACCGCTGGTGATCGCCCACGACGGCACGCGCCGCCGGGGGACGGGTGTCGCGCCGGTCACGGTGAC